>JBQTHP010000219.1:0-9911 GCA_052389755.1 Gammaproteobacteria bacterium | reverse complement strand
GGGGGGATTGGGCGTTGAAAATCCAATTGGCTGGGGGGGGGGGGGCCCGCTGGGGCGCGGGCGGCTGGGGCGGGGCGGGGGGGGGGGGGCGCGCCGCGCGCGCAGCGGCTACCGCCTTCCGGCATCCGCCTTCCGGCCGGGATTAGAGAGTGCATACCTGAACGCTGGCGATGATCCTCTGACCGGAAGACGGAAGGCGGTTGCCGGTAGCCTTCTCAACGGAAGAGTGCGACCTCGCGGCGTCCGCGCGAGTCGCGCGCTCCGCGGAACATCCCTTCGGTGTTGAAGTCCATGACGATCGCGCCGTCGGCCGCGATCGCGATGATGCCGCCGTCCCCGCCCATCCGGCCGATCTTCTCGCGCAGAACCGTGCTCACCGCATCCGCCAGCGAGCGGCGGCTGTACTCCATCTGCGCGCACACGTCGTACGCGGCGACGGTACGGATGAAAAACTCCCCGTAACCCGTCGCCGAAACCGCGCACACGCCGTTCTTCGCATACGTGCCTGCGCCGATGATCGGCGAGTCGCCCACACGACCGGGGCGCTTGCGCGTGGTGCCGCCGGTTGACGTCGCCGCGGCGAGATTTCCGGCCTCATCGAGCGCGACCGCACCCACGGTGCCGTGAGGCGGCGCGACGAGCTCCCACGTGCGCTCACCGTCCTGCGCGCGCTGCAAGGCGCGCTCGCGCTCGGGCGTGCGGAAGTACTCGTTCGGCACGAGCACGAGGCCTTCCTCGAGAGCGAATTCCTCCGCACCTTCGCCGACGAGCAGAACGTGCCGCGATTTCTCCATCACGCGGCGCGCGAGCTCGATCGGATTCCGCACGTGCTCGATGCCGGCGACCGCGCCCGCGGCCAGATCGCGGCCGCTCATGATCGAGGCATCGAGCTCGGCGCGACCGCGCCGCGTGAGCACCGCGCCGCGGCCGGCGTTGAAGATCGGATCATCCTCGAGCGCCTTGACCGCGTTCGTCACCGCATCGAGGCTGGTGCCACCGCGCGCGAGCACCTGTGCGCCGGCATCGAGCGCCGCCTCGAGACCGGCACAGTAGCGCGCTTCAACTTCGGGCGTCATCGCGGACCGTGGGAGAGCGCCGGCGCCGCCGTGAATGGCTAATGCATGCATTGCCGCTATGATGCATCGGTCCCATGCCCGAACGCATCCGCAGCCTGCTGGTCGCGAACCGAGGCGAGATCGCCATCCGCGTCATGCGCGCGGCGAACGAGCTCGCGATCCGCACGGTCGTGCTCTATTCGCAGGAGGACCGGTTCTCGCTGCACCGGATCAAGGCGGACGAGGCGTATCTCGTCGGAGAGGGCAAGGGGCCCGTCGAGGCGTATCTCGATATTCCGGACATCCTGCGAATCGCGCGCGAGTCGCAGGTCGATGCGATCCACCCCGGCTACGGATTTCTCGCCGAGAACCCCGAGCTCGCGGAAGGCTGTGCGCAGGCCGGCATCATTTTCGTCGGTCCGCGACCCGACACGATGCGCGCGCTCGGCAACAAGGTCGCAGCTCGAAACCTTGCCACCAAAGCCGGCGTGCCCGTCATGCCGGCCACACCGCCGCTGCCGCTCTCCATAGCCGAAAGCCGCAAGCTCGCCGAGGCGATCGGCTATCCGGTGATGCTGAAGGCGAGCTGGGGTGGAGGCGGACGCGGCATGCGCATCGTCGAAAGCGGCGCGCAGCTCGAGGAGCTGCTGCCGGTCGCGCGCCGCGAAGCGAAGGCGGCGTTCGGCAATGACGAGGTCTATCTCGAGAAGCTCGTCGGCCGCGCGAGGCACATCGAGGTGCAGATCCTCGGTGATTCACACGGGAATCTCGTGCACCTCTTCGAGCGCGACTGCACCGTGCAGCGACGCAACCAGAAGGTCGTCGAGCGCGCACCGGCGGCGTTCCTGACCGACGCTCAGCGCGAGGAGCTGTGCGAGGCGGCGCTCTCGATCGGTCGTGCGGCTCGCTATCTGAATGCAGGCACGGTCGAGTTTTTGCAGGACGCGAACACCGGCAGGTTCTATTTCATCGAAGTCAATCCGCGCATCCAGGTGGAGCACACCGTGACGGAATGCGCGACCGGCATCGATCTCGTGAAGGCGCAGATCCGCATCGCCGACGGTGCGCGAATCGGCGAGCCCGGGAGCGGCGTGCCGAAGCAGAAAGACATCCGCGTGAGCGCTCACGCGCTCCAGTGCCGCGTGACGACCGAAGATCCCGAGAACAGCTTCATACCCGACTACGGCAAGATCACCGCATACCGCAGTCCGGCGGGCTTCGGCATCCGCCTCGATGCCGGCACCGCCTATACGGGCGCGTTCATCACGCGCTCGTACGACTCGCTGCTCGTGAAGGTGACGGCGTGGTCGCCCACGCCGGAGGAGACCATCGCGCGGATGCACCGCGCGCTCTGGGAGTTCCGCATCCGGGGCGTCGTCACGAACCTGCGTTTCCTCGACCAGGTGATCACGCACACGCGGTTCGCGCGCGGCGACTACACCACGAAATTCATCGACGAGACGCCCGAGCTCTTCCGGTGGCCGCGCCGGCGCGACCGGGCGACGCGCATTCTCTCGTTCATCGGCGATGTGATCGTCAACGGCAACCCGGAAGCGAAGTACCGCACGCGACCAGCGCGGTTCTCGACACCGCGAGTGCCGAAGGTTCCGCTCGGCGAGGCGCCTCCGGCCGGCACGAAGCAGCTGCTCGATTCGGTCGGGCCCGAGAAGCTCGCGAAGTGGATGCTGGCCGAGCCGCGCGTGCTGCTCACGGACACCACGATGCGCGATGCGCACCAGTCGCTCATCGCGACGCGCATGCGCACGATCGACATGACCGCGATCGCGCCGTACTACGCACAGTTGCTCCCGGAGCTCTTCTCGGTCGAGTGCTGGGGTGGAGCGACATTCGACGTCGCCATGCGCTTCCTGCGCGAGGACCCATGGCAGCGCCTGGCACAGCTGCGTGAACGCATGCCGAATCTCCTCTTGCAGATGCTGCTGCGCTCGGCGAACGCAGTGGGCTATACGAACTATCCGGACAACGTCGTGCGCTTCTTCGTGAAGCAGGCTGCCGCGAACGGCATCGATGTGTTCCGGGTCTTCGACTCGCTGAACTGGGTCGATAACATGCGCATCGCGATCGACGCCGTGCTCGAGTCGGGCAAGCTCTGCGAAGCGGCAGTCTGCTACACCGGCAACCTCGTCGATCCGCGCGAAAAGAAGTACACGCTCGATTACTACCTCGCGCTCGCGCGCGAGCTCAAGGCGGCCGGCACACACGTGCTCGGCATCAAGGACATGGCGGGCCTGTGCCGCCCGCGCGCGGCCTACGCGCTCGTGAAGGCGCTGAAGGAAGAGATCGGCCTGCCGGTGCACTTCCACACCCACGACACGAGCGGCATCGCCGCGGCGAGCGTGCTGGCTGCGGTCGATGCGGGCGCGGACGCGGTCGACGGCGCCATCGACTCGATGAGCGGGCTCACCTCGCAGCCGAACCTCGGCTCCATCGTCGAAGCGCTGCGCCACGGCCCGCGCGATCCGGGGATCGACGCCGCGAAGCTGCGCATGATCTCCTCGTACTGGGAGCAGGTGCGCCACAACTACGCCGGCTTCGAAAGCGATATCCGGGCCGGGGCGTCCGAGGTGTACGTGCACGGCATGCCCGGCGGGCAGTACACGAATCTGCGCGAGCAGGCGCGCGCGCTCGGCATCGAGGACGCGCGCTGGCCCGAGGTCGCCCAGACCTACGCCGACGTGAACGAGATGTTCGGCGACATCGTCAAGGTGACGCCGACTTCGAAGGTCGTCGGCGATCTCGCCATTCTCATGGTAACGAGCGGCATCACGAAGAGCGCGGTGCTCGATCCGGGCACCCCGGTCGCGTTCCCGGAATCGGTGGTGCAGTTCTTCCGCGGCGATCTCGGTCAACCGCACGGCGGCTTTCCGAGGGCGCTCCAGGCGAAAGTGCTGAAGGGCGCCGCGCCGATCACGGCGCGCCCCGGAGAGCTGCTGCCGCCCGCGGATCTCGAGAAGTCGCGGGCCCTCATGCAGCAGCGGATTCCGCGGCCCGTGACAGATACCGACCTCGCCTCGTATCTGATGTATCCGCGGGTGTGGCTCGACTACGCGAGCGATCGGATCCAGTTCGGCGATCCCGGCATCCTGCCGACGCCGGTGTACTTCCACGGCATGGAGCCCGGGCAGGAGATCACGATCGATCTCGAGCGCGGCAAGACGCTGATCGTCACGTACGTCGCGACGAGCGATCCGCACGAGGACGGCACCCGCACCGTCTTCTTCGAGCTGAACGGACAGCCGCGCCCGGTACGAGTGGCGGATCGCAGCCAGATCGCGAAGCGGCCCGCCGCACGCAAAGCGGATTCAGGCAACGCGAAACACGTCGGCGCGCCGATGCCGGGCAAAGTCGTGACGGTGAACGTGAGAGTCGGGCAGAAGGTCGCGCGCGGCGACGTGCTCGTGACGCTCGAGGCAATGAAAATGGAAGCTGCCGTGCGCGCCGACGCCGAGAGCGCTATTGCCGAAGTCGTCGCGCAGCCCGGCGCGCAGGTGGATGCGAAGGATTTGCTGGTCGTCCTGGAGTGAGCTCACCTACGCGTTTCGAGAACCCCCTCCGGAAGCTCGGATTCGTCCTTTACCCGTGTACGCCAGACCTCGTACGGGTCCCATCCCGAGGATGGCGCGGGGCCGGGCGAGTCGTACGCCGGTACCAGCGCAAACTCCTGGTTGGCTGCTGCCGGTATCCGCAGACTGAGTGCTGCGTCCAAAGTCTTTTTCATTGCTTTTGCGTCCTCGTTTCTTATTCGTCTTGCGTCTGGCTTCCCTTGCGACGCGCAGCAAGATTCTAGCCCGCGCTTATGAACAGCGCGTGACTTATTGGCGGCGGGATATGTCAAGAATCGAATAGTGTGAACTAGTCCTCAAAATAGCGGGCCAGATAAGCCTCGAAGGGCTCCTTGTCGGCGGATTCCATCCTGCGCTGCTGATGCAGCGATTCGTCGGCCTCTGCCGCGAGCTCCTCGAGGCGGCCCCGGTTCGGGGTGTAGAGGTCGAGAAAGTAACTTTTGTGCAATCCGGACATGCGCAGGGCCAGATCGAAAAACGACTCGCCCGTGGATTGCATCTCCGCCATCAGGCGGGCGGACGGTGTCAGACGCGCGTCCTCGATCTTGGCGGCCTGGGCAGCGAGCGCCTGAGCGTATGGCTTCCCCGGATCGCCGGTGTCGAGCACCTCGCAGATCCCCCTCATCGAGTCGAGGAGCTCGCGAGCCCATTGGACCATCGACACCGCCCGGCCGGCGCGGACCAGCGTGAGCCCCGGCTCGCGTCCGCGGCGCGCCACGATGAGATGGTTCTCATCGAGCGCCGCCTGCTCGTCGGCGCCGATCGGCGGGCTGTCCTTCAGGAGACAAAGCGCGAGAAACGCCTCGAGGAATCGCATTTTGTTCTGGTTGACGCCCACCGGATCGAAAGCGCTGACGTCGAGCGCGCGCACTTCCACGTACTCGACGCCCGCGCGCATCAATGCGCGCGTCGGCCGCTCGCCCGAGCGCGCGACCCGCTTCGGCCGGATGAAGCTGTAGTACTCGTTCTCGATCTGCAGGATGTTGGCATTCAGCTGCCGCCACTCCCCGTCCACCTTCACGCCGAGCGCCTCGTAAGGGGGATGCGGCGTCGTGATGGCCCGCGTGAGATCGCGAACGTACTCATCGAGGCCGTTCACCGACACCGAAAGCCCGGCCTGGTTGCGGTTGCGGTAGCCGATGTCGCTCATGCGCAGGCTCGTCGCGTGCGGCGCGTACAGCGTTCCGCGGTCGAGGTCCTGAAGATCGACGGCACGCCCGCGCACGAACGACCTGCACACCGCCGGGGAGACCCCGAACAGGTACAGCACGATCCAGCCGTAACGCCGGTAGTTCCGGAGCAGATCGAAATAGCTCGTCGAGATGAAGCTCTGGCCTCGCTCGCGCGAGTCGCGCACGCTCGCGAACGCCTCCCAGAACGGCAGCGGAAACGAGTAGTTGAAGTGCACGCCGGAGATAGCCTGCATCATCCGGCCGTAGCGCAGGCCGAGTCCGCGGCGATAGATGGTCTTCATCATCGCGACGTTCGAGCTGCCGTACTGCGCGATGGGGATGTCCTCGTCGCGCTCGATCCGGCACGGCATGCTCGTCGCCCACAGCAGCTCGTCGTCGAGATGCCGGTAGACGAACTGGTGCAGGTCGAGGAGGTACTGAAGGAGCTCCCAGCTCGTCGTAAACGTCGGGGTGACGAGCTCGATCAGCGCCTCGGAGTAGTCGGTGGTGACGTGCTCGCTCGTGAGCGCCGAGCCGAGCGCTCTTGGGTGCGGCGTCTGCGCGAGGCGGGCGTCGCGCGTGACGCGCAGCGATTCCTTCTCGATGCCCCTGCGCCCGCCCTGCAGGATCTGCGGCTCGCCGCTGTTGATCAGCGAGGCGAGCCTGCGCTCGAAAACGCGGTCGATTCCGGCTCGCACGCTTACCAGCGAATCCGACCGGTGAGCACGTCCCGCAGCATGACGAAGTCGCCGGCGAGGCTGTAGAGCGGATGCCTGAATGTCGCCGGACGGTTGTGCTCGAAGAAGAAGTGGCCCACCCAGGCGAGCGCGTAGCCGGGCAGAGGGGCTAGCAGCAGCAGCCACCATCGCGCGCTCGCAATCGCGCACACGAGCAGCGCGAGCGTCACCGACGTGCCGATGACGTGCAGCCGGCGTGACGTGGCGTTGCGATGCTCACCCAGATAGAACGGATAGAACTCGCGAAAGCTCGAAAAACTCTGAACGGTGCTCATCAGGGGCGCTGCATCAGCTCGAGAAACCTGCGGACACGCTTCGCGTTCGTGCCGGCATCGCCGAGGCCGACGCGGGACTTCGAGCGCGCGTCCACGCGCGCACCGCCGTTGACCGGGCGTACGCGCACCACGATGTCGTCCTTGAAGCCGAAGAGCCGCGTGGTGTCGGTCGCCTCGATCCTTCCCTCCTCCGGTGAATCGGCGACGATCTCCCAGCCGAGCTCCCGGATGCTGCGCCTGGCGCGCGCCTCAGCCTCATCGGGCGTGACATCGAGCGTGAGCGGCTGGATGTCGGGGTAGTGCTTGCGCTGCGCTGCCGGGACATCGATCGGTCCGTCGCGTCCCTTCATCTCCGCCACGTACTCGGTCGGATTGACGCCGGGTGTGCGCTCGCGCACCGCCTTCAGCTCGACGAAGGCCGGCGGATCCTCGAGATCCGTGCTCACTTCGTGAATCATCGCCGCAGAACGGGCCTGCACCATCCACGACAACAGATACCCGAAGAGCCCGACCGCGACCACGATTCCGGCCGCGGCTGCAGCGCGCGGCACCGGGGAGCGACGCAGGGCGCCGGAGATGAGCCCGAGCGCGGCGAGCAGCGCGCCGATTATCGCGAGCAGGGCACCGATGCCGAGCATCAGCAGCGCCGGACGGAAGCCGACGAGCTCGAAGCGATGGAGGGGGCCGGACGCGAGCGCGAGCGCAACGCCCGCGGCGATCACCCACAGGCCGACACGCGTGACCCGGTCGGGCCACGCGGGCGGATTGAGCGAGGGGAATGTCTCTGCGCTCATCGGCTTCTTCCCCATAGAATGCGCCCTGATGCGCCGGTTTTTCGGCCATCTTGCCGCTTGAGGGCGTGAGACTCAACCGCAGGTTTGCACGTGTTCGACTCGCAGGTTCTCGCGTTCACGCTCGCCGCGCTGCTGGTGACGATCTCACCGGGCCCGGACACGTTTCTGGTCATCGGCAATACCGCGCGAGGCGGCCTGCGCAACGGACTCGCCACGGTCGCGGGCATCGTCTCGGGCGGCCTCTTTCACGCCGCCCTCTTCGGCTTCGGCATCGCTCAGGTTCTGGCGTATTCACCGCGGATCTTCACGGCGGTGAAGCTGTCCGGAGCGGCGTATCTCGTGTACCTCGGCATCGGCGCGTTGCGCTCCGCGCTGCGCCGTCGTGAGGCCGCCGCCGCACCGCTGCCGGCCGCGGCAGTGTGCTCGACCGGAACCCCGGGCGCATCGTGGGCGCAGGGAATGGTGAGCAACGCGTTGAACCCCAAGGTCGCGGTGTTCTATCTCGCGTTCCTGCCGCAGTTCATGTCGCCGGGAGACTCCATCGCGGCGAAGTCGATGCTGCTGATCGGCATCCACTGCGTGCTCGGCGCGGTGTGGCTCAGCTCGCTCGTCCTTGCGGTGTCACACGTCAGCACGTGGCTCAGGCGGAGTGCAGTTCAGCGCGCACTCGATGGTCTGGTCGGGACCGTGATGACTGGCTTCGGCGCGAAGCTTGCGTTGGAGAGGGCCTGACGGCGGACCGCTGACGCCCGCCCGTCCGACAGCTCGGCCAACCATTCGGCGGCCGCTTCGCGAACCACACCATTCTCATCCCCGAGCATCTGCTCGAGGTACCGCGTGGCGTCGGGTCCGCCGATCTCGCCGAGCGCGTCCATCGCGTTCACACGCATTGAGGCGTCCGCGGCACTCAGTGCTGAGCCGAGGACCAACACCGCCTCATCTCCCCCCATCTCGGCGAACGCCCGGACGGCTGCGTCCCGGATTCGCGGGCTCGGATCCTGAAGCGCCTGCTGAAGCGTGTGCACGGCAATCGAGCCACCCCGCTCACCCAACGCATGAATGGCCTCCTCGCGAACCGCGGATTCCGCGTGACCCAGCGCCGCGTCAGCCAGGGCCGAATCCCAGTGCTGCCCCGGCACGTCCGCCAGCGCTGTGACCGCGTCCATCGCGGCACTGCGCGCGTCGGGGGCGTGTACCGCGCTCAGCAAATTCGCCAGCCGGGTACGGTCGGGCACTCGTTCGATCGCATCCTCGGCCACTATCACCGGCGGCCGCGCCAGGAGCCGAGAATCCACCATGGCCGGGTGTCGCGCCGTGCCGATGTCGAGCCAATCGACACCGGCAACAGCGAGCGCAACGCCTGTGAAGCCCAGAGCAGCGATACGCCCGAAGCGCATGATGGTTCGGGAAGCTCCTCGGGTTACTACCGCACCACGTTGAAGCAGTTCTCAACGGCCGTCTGGTTGCCGTTGGCCTCGCGCACCTGGATCTCGAACTTGTACTGAGGATCGCCGAGTGCGATGAGTTCCGGGGCAACCTTGTACCGGGTCATCGTCGGGGGCAGATCCAGGCTGTACTTGAGCGGGTTCGGGTTGCGTTGCTCCGCAAACACCTGGTATCGGTCGACCGTCGCACGCCCGCGCTTGCCGAGCGTCGGATGGGATCGCGTCACCGCATCCCACCTAATGACTACCGGGGGGCTGACCGTCGGAACGTCCGGAGCATCGCAGTTCTCCGCTGCCGGAATACCGTTGACACGCAGGTTTCCGGGCGGTCCAGGCAGCAGGTGGGAAAGCCTCACCGTGCTTTCCATCCCTTCGCCTTCCAGCGTGATGCCCTCGATCTCGTATACGCCCTCGGGGAATCGTGCGAAGAAGTCTGCGGGTTCGAGCTCATCGAACGAGGGCTCAGCGCTTTCGAAGAAGAACTGCGTCAGTCCCTGGAGCCGCAGGCGCCCGGTCGGCGTAGTGCTGAGGATCCGGCGCTCGCTCGGGTCCTCGATCGCGAGGAATTTCCACGGCTCGCCGTCGATCGACGCGTGGATGCCCAGATCGCCATCGGTGTCGTTGAGCTCGAAGAAGATCCGCGCCTCGCTAAAGGGTATCTCGCCGGCGGCCTCGGCCACCGCCGAGATCGCGAGCGTAGCGGCCGCGATCGCCAATGGCAGGGCCGGTCGTGTGTGCGGCACCGTGAACATGTAGAGCACTCCTGTCCAGAAGATGAACGTATCGGATGCAGGTGTTTAGACGGACAGTAGTGCCGAATCCTTCGCCGTCTTAGACGTCTGAGTCGTC
>JBQTHP010000218.1:0-11792 GCA_052389755.1 Gammaproteobacteria bacterium | reverse complement strand
ACGGTGTCCGGGCCCACCACCCCTCCGTTCTTGTTCGGAGGGGGGGGGGCCCCCCCTGGTACTCCCCGCAGCCGTTCTCTTTGGTCGCCGCGCGCGGCGACGCTAGGTCCGGGAAAGCGCGAGCCGGTCGTCACGTTCAACCGTGACGAGGGCATCACGAGCGGCCGGAATTTCTTCTTCGATACCACGCTCACCTTCGCGGGCAGCGCGATCAGGCTAAAGCAGCAAGTGCGCGGCTCGACCATCGGCAGCCACATGTGGCAGGCGCTCGCCGGCCCAGGCTTCGAACATCCGTGGAAGGACGACCGCGGGAGCCGCAGCGCGGACTGGCACGCCGGCGAGGTGCCGCTGCGCATCCTGTACCGCGCCTACTTCACCGGGACCGACGACGACATCGAATACATCATCCAGTACGGCTATCCCGCGGAGGAGCCGGACGACGCCACATGGCGCGTGCTCGCCTACAACATCTACATGCGGCCGCGGAGCCTGTTCCTGAACGGGCAGGCGATCCGCGCAGGCCTGCTGCCTTCACAGCTCACGGGTTACGACGCCTTCGTGTTCTCCGAGGCGTTCGACGACGAGGTGCGATCGCAGCTGCTTCGCGGGCTACACGGCGAGTACCCGCACGCGACCCGCATCCTCGGCACGGATCGCGGTGTCGAACAGGACGGCGGGGTCATCATCGTGAGCCGCTGGCCGATCGTCCTGGAGGATCAGCGCGTCTTCCCGATGTGCGCGGGCAGCGACTGCATGTCGGCGAAGGGCGTGCTGTACGCGAAGATCGAGCGCAACGGCCGCCCCTTGCACATCTTCGGCTCGCACACTCAGGCCTGGCCGAACGACGAAGGCCGCACGGTGCGAGCCCGGCAGTTCCAGTACATCAAGGGGTTCATCGATTCAAAAGCGATCCCGGCGGAAGAGCCCGTGCTCATCGCCGGCGATCTGAATGTGGACAAGCACAGATTCCCGGACGAGTTCCGGGACATGCTGCGATTCCTCAACGCACAGCATCCACATGCGATCGGCCCGGGGTTCAGCTTCGACCCCGCGAGCAACAAGCTCGCCTCGCAGGGCGAGCCGAGCGAGTACCTGGACTACGTGCTGTGGTCGGGCGCTCACATGCGGCCACTCGATGCGATCAACGAAGTACGCATCCTGCGGTCGTTCACGGAGTGGAAAGAGCTGCCGCACGAGAAAGGACTCTGGGATCTGTCCGATCACTATCCGGTGTACGGGCGCTTCCTCTTCAAGGATCCCTCGACCCTGCGGAAGCCGTTCTGGGCGAAACAGATCATCTACGGCGTGCGGCCGACCGGAGATCTGATCTGGCACGCGCATCGCATCCCGAGCGATCCTCGGGTGTTCGATCCGAAACCTGTAAAGCCGAGCCCCGTCATCCAGGGCCAGGCTGCCAATCTCGACCGCATGGCGCGTATCGCCGCGCCCAAGAATCCTCCGCCTGCGCCGGCTCCGCCGCAGCTCACGCGCTTCGAATCACCAGTGATGGGCGATCCGGTGATGGAAGAGATTCACAAGCACGTCACGCACAAGTGGGATCGGCCGTCGCGCGTCGGCGTCGGCTGGCAGGGCTTCCGCAGCGTGCTGCCTGCTGCGCAGTCGAATCTGTATGCACTGACGCCCGCGGGCGTACTGAAATGGTATCGGCACGACGGATTCAGCAACGGTGCGTTGCAGTGGCGAGGACCGATCGACGTCGCATCGGGCTGGAACGCGTTCGCGAAGATCGTGCCGGGCGGAGACGGTGTGCTCTACGGCATCGGCCACGACGGCATCGTGCGATGGCACCGGCATACGAACGTCGCCGACGGTGGACGACCGCCGCAATGGTCGGGCCCATTCGACGTCGCCTACCAGTGGCAGCAGTACAGGCACGTTTTCTCCACCGGAGAAGGCGTGATCTACGCCGTGCAGCCCGATGGGCAGCTCCTGTGGTTCCGTCACAGAGGTTATCTCAGCGGCGCGAACGAGTGGCTGGGACCGATCCCCGTCCATTCGGGATGGACTCAGTTCCAGCGAATCTTTTCGACGGGTGAAGGCGTGATCTACGCGCAGAAGCCGGACGGCACGCTCGTTCTGTATCGCCACGAAGGTTATCTCGACGGCACGCCCCGCTGGCGCGATCCGATGGAGGTCGCAGCGGGCTGGAGCCAGTACACGCACGCATTTCCGCTCATGACACGGTGACCATAATGAAAGCAATGTCGCCACCGGCTGGCGTTCTTGTTTGTGTCCTCTCTACTGGAATCAGCACACGGGCTATCGCAACGGTACCCCGGAGTGGTTGAGCCCGACGCTCATCGGAACCAAGTGGGCAGGCGTGAAGCGCGTGTTCTCGCCCGCGGAGGGCGTCATCTACGCGATCAACAGCCGCGGGGAGCTCGTCTGGTACAGACACGAGGGCTGGGCGGATGGAAGCATGCGCTGGCTAGGGCCCGTGAAGATATCGGAGGGTTGGGGCGACTTCGTGCACGTCTTCCCGAGCAAGTGGGGCACGGACATCGCCGAGACGATCCACTAGCGGCCGATGGCCGGGATGCCGGGCGCTTCCTGTTTCCAAAAGCAGGACGGGATGCACCGTCCGGATGCATCGAGCCCGGAGGTTGATCATGCGCCCACGAAGTCTCATGACGCGACTCGCCGCAACGGCGGCCGCGATGCTCATCACGGTTTCCGCGTCCGCGGCGCTGCCGGACGCGCCGCAGGAGATCACGGAGGATCAACTCAAGAAGATCGGCGAAGTATGGATAAAGAGCGGCGGCGATCTCGAGGGAAAGAAAGCCTTCGATGTGACGTTCGCGACGATCTCGGCCATCTATCCACCCGCCGGCGAGGCACTGAAGATCGCATTCAATGTGATGATCTGGATGGGCGGCGGACTCGACAAGCCGGACCCGGTGCAGACCGCGATCCAACGCATCAACGAGCGACTCAACGCGCTTTCCGAAGTGGTGCTCCAGCTGCATGAGAGGATGTTGCTGCTGGGCAATCTCGTGTTCGCCGAGCAGAACGACCGCAAGCTGATGACGCTCCTCGATCGCAAGACGGAGATCGAGGCCCTGATCCAGCGCTTCAAGTCGGATCCGGTCGCGAACCGGCGCGGCATCGCTGCCGAGGCGATGATCCGGACCAATCGCTATCTGCCCGACAACAGGCTCGACGAATCACTCTGGCATTGGAGCGACTTGCGAGTCAGGCGGGATGAGAAGGGCAAGATCTGGGCGACGATGCAACCCGCGGAGTTCAGGATCCTGCCGACCTACGAGTTCTATGCGAGCTCGCTGATCTTCACCATTGCGGCGATGCAGTCGCTGGGTAATCCGCAATACGTCGTCCGGACGTTCGGGCGGGATCTCGAGCGACATGCTCGCTTCCTGAGCGTGCGTCCTTTTTGGGCCGAGAACCACCCGGAAGCAGCGCCCGAGAGCCTGCCCGAGATCATCAAGACGCGCGTGCGTTGCCAGACCACGGTTCACGGGCCGAGCGGCGGCGACAACATGTGCGCGGCTCTCGATTCCTGCACGGACGACATGACGAAGCAGACGTTCCGCGAAACGATCCCTTTCCCCGCGAGCCGCGACCAGCAGTCCGGGATTTACGCGTGCTTCAATACCCGGGCCGAGCCGCGGCCCGTGACGGCGGCCGAGCAGGCTCAGCGCGTATCGCTCTTCACCCAGCAGCCGATCTACGGCACTCAGGCACTCGAGGAGTACGAGCGCTACAACCGCGGCCGCCTGCCGCTTACCACCATCGAGCCGGACCTCGAGCGGCGGTATCTGGTCCAGGCCATGGCGGTGCTTGCCGACAAGCTCAGCTACCTCGCGCGATACGGCTCGCTTCCGAGGGAGGAGCTGGTCGCGCCGTTCGAGAATCGTCATACCTGGGATCACCCGCTATACGCCGTGAAACAGGATGGCGAGCTCCTCTGGCATCGGCATCGAGTAGCGATCGATCGCAGTCCAGCTCCGATGCCTCCGACGGTTGGTTCGCAAGTCGCGGAAGCCGAGATTCAGGGTCAGGCGACCAACAGCAATGTGTTCCGAAGCAGCGCCATCAAGTCTGCGATGCAACCGCGCTCAGCTGCCGCCGGTGGCGCCGCGCCCGCGGGCGGCGCAGCCACGCCCGCGCCCAAAGCCGAAGAGCTGACGCCTCCCTCAAGACCGGTGCTCAAGGTCGCGAACAGCACTCGACCTCCACCCGCGCGCGTGAAGCACGCCTTCGACGGCCCGGTCGGCCTCGGCACGGGGTGGCAGGACTTCCGTGCCGTGATTCCGGCGGGCGACTCGCGCGCAGGCGCGAGCTTCTACGGCCTCACGCGCGACGGCGTGCTGAAGTGGTACCGACACGAAGGCGTCGCCGACGGCTCGAATCGCTGGAAGGGCCCGATCGACGTCGGCACGGGTTGGCACGTCTATTCCAAGATCATCGCTTCGGGCGAGGGAGTGCTGTACGGCATCGGCACCGACGGCATGCTGCGCTGGTATCGGCACGGCGACTTCGCCAATACGAGCGACGCGCCGCGCTGGTCAGGACCTCGCGTCGTCGGCCAGAGCTGGGGCCACTTCACACACGTCTTCTCCACCGGGGAAGGCGTGATCTATGCGGTGCATCCGAACGGAAGGCTGTACTGGTACCAGCACCTCGGTTACCTGAGCGGCGAGGTGCGCTGGAAGGGACCGAGAGCGGTTGCCATGGACTGGTCGCAGTTTTCGCGCGTCGTCTCGCCGGGACTTGGCATGCTCTACGCGATCAAGGCGAACGGCGAGCTGCTGTGGTACCAGCACGAGGGCTGGCGTGACGGCACCAACCGCTGGCTGGGTCCGACGCAGCTCTCGGCGGGCTGGAACGAGTTTCTGCACGTCTTTCCACGGATGCCGGGCTCACCCGACCCGGTCAACTGACGATGTCGTGCAGGACGGCCAGCGTTCTGCGTGCTTCGGGAACGAACCCGAGCATGCAGATCGGGTAGATCGCACCCCACATCGTCAGGGCGATTACGGGAGCGCGGCTCGCGCCTTCCTCGATCACCTGCAGAACGGCCGTAACCGCCCAGGGCGCCATGAACGTCAGCCAGCCGAGCATGAACGCCAGCACGAACGGATGGGGTCGCAGCACCGCCTCGATGCTCGAACCGGTGGCACGGTCGACGATGCGGCCCGAGACGTGCGGACAGAACGAGTTGCGATGACGGATCGCGCGACGAAACTCCAGGCGATCCTTCGAAACGTGACCGATAAAGGTTGCGGTCTCCCTGGGCCGGATGAGGAGCAACTGCTCGCGGATCGGCCGCTCAGGACGGGTGATGCGCTCGCGGTCCTGCTTCGATCGATGAGAGGGCCCTGCATCCACGCGGTCGGCCCAAGGTTTGCCTCGATAAACAGTATCGAGTGTCGGAACCGGTCATGCCGTCTATCATTTCAGCATGGGCGGGCCAGGCTCGGAATCGGAGAGCTCGACGGCAGCGGAAGTTCGCGTGCTCGCGGACGAGCTTCTTCCTTTGTTTTACGAGGACTTGCGGCGCATCGGCCGTCGCGAGCGGCGCCGGGTCGGTGCGGGTGCGACGATGCAGACCACGGCGCTGGTCAATGAGGCGTATCTCAAGCTGCGGAAGATGAAGGGTTGGGAGGACGACCGCCACTTCCTGTGCGCCGCAGCACTCGCCATGCGCCACGCGCTCGTCAATCACGCGAAGGCGGGTGCCGCGCAGAAGCGCGGAAGTGGCGTCGCGCACCTCTCGCTGACTCAGGCGGGCGATCTCGGCATCGACAGCGACGAAGGATTGGTTGCCCTCAACGATGCGCTGGAACAACTCGCCCAACAAGCCCCGCGCCCGGCAAGAGTGGTTGAGTGTCGCTACTTCGCCGGCTACAGCGAGCCCGAGACTGCGCGCGTACTCGGCGTTTCCGAGCGTACGGTGAGACGCGAGTGGACACTCGCGAAGGCGTGGCTCTACCGGCAGCTATCAGCGCAGAGCACCTGACTCGTCCGTCCCGTCTATCGGAGCCGGTTTTCGACGAGGTGAGCGAACCGTTTTGCGATTTGCGCGCGTTCGTCACCAGATGCCGTGCGGGCGTTCACAACGCAGAGAGGCCGGCTGTCGGTCGCGAGCGCGACGAGCGATGAATAGTAAAGTCCTCAGAGTGATGTGCGTGCCGCGACCTGCACCGTAGGGCTCGACGGATGGTCGTAGCGACGGCTCGCCGCGAGCGCGCGGGAATACCACTCGTCAGCGCCCTTGAGGTCGTGGCCGAGCCGGAGCACCGCCGCGTGCGTGCGCCAGATTTCGGGCCCGATGCGTACGTCGTAGAGCCCCGTCGACCTCTCCAGCACTGCGAGCGCGCGGCGGCTCTCGGCCAGTGCCGCGCCGGGGTCCTGGCGCTGAATTGCAAGCGTTGCAAGGTCCGCGTGCGCAAGCGCAACTGGGGCCATCACCTTGCCGGCGCCCACGCTTACGATCTCCTGAAGCTCATCGAGTGCCGCCTGGAGCTCACCCTGCGTGAGGAGGAATCGCGCCCAGCGTTCCCGCGCCGCGAGAACCGCAAAGGAGGCTGGAGCGTCCTTCTGGATTCGCTCATCGCGCGCCGACCTCAGCGTGCGGCGTGCGTCATCGATTCGGCCGACACGGTCATACGCATCGCCCAGCGTCTGCCGCACGCGGCGCAAGTCGTATTCGCGCAGCGGGCGTTCGATGTAGGTGCGTTCGGCGGCCTCGAGCATCGGGATCGCTTCGGCCGCTCGACCTTCGGCTGCCAGGCGCTCGGCGTAGTACTCGCGCGCGATGACATCGTCCGTGGTCAGCTTCCAGTCGGGAGAGATCAGCTTGAGCAGTGCATCGAACATCCGGTGCGCGCGCTCGCGCTCGCCGCGCAGGTGAACCAGGCGGGCGTGATCGGCGACCGTTCGCCAATGTTGGCCACTTCGCTCGCCGCCAGTCTTGCGCGTGAGCTCGGCGCTGCGCTCGTAGGCGCGCTCCGCCGCGTCGAATTCGCCGAGGTGCTGCAGGCTGCGCGCGAGGTTCGCGTAGGTGCCCGCGACGTCGGCGTCGCTCCGATCCTTCGCGTTCACGAACAGGTCCAGTGCTCTTTCGGTGCGTTGACGCGACTCTGCGTAGTTCTCCCGGGCGAAGTGTGCGCTGCCAGAGTTGGCGAGCGCGACAGCGTGGTCGACATCTTCCGGTGCGACGCGTGCGAAGAGCTCGACGGCACGGTCGAGCGCCGTCAGTCGCTCCAACGGACCCGCAGTCCTCACCGCTTCGCCCCTCGCGAGCCACCAGCGTGCGCGCAGCACCGAATCGTCGTGGCCGCCGTCCCGGATGAGTGCGTCCGCTTCGCTGAGGATGCGCTGAGCCTCCGGGTAGTCTTGCGTATAGATCGACCCCCAGGCGTCGATGAGGCGGCTTTCGATGACCGTGGGATGTGTCGGTCCGTAGTGACGTCGTGCGAGGTCCGTGCGCTTCTGCAGCAGCTCCATGAAACGCGGTTCGTCGGCCCAGTAGCCGTAGATTTCACTGGCCAATGCGAGGAGCGTCAGCTGGGTCTCGGGATCTGCCGCGAACTCCTTCTCGATCCGGTTCACGGACGCGTCGAGCAGTTCCTTCGCAGTGATCTCGCCGGGCGGACGGTCTCGCGCGATGCGCGGATCGCTTTCGCGGAACACGCTGATGAGGAAATCGCGCGTCGCGGTCGCGCGCTGGGCCTCACGGTTCGCGCGGTTCGCCTGCCACATCGCCGCCGCGACGCCGATGCTGAGCGTCGCGATCAAGGCAGCAACTGCGGTGGCCGCCCAGCGATAGCGACGCGCGAATCGCCCGAGTACGTAGAGCCGCGCATCGCCGCGCGCAGTCACGGGATCGCCCTGAAGACTGCGCTCGATGTCGAGCTTCAGCGCGTTGACGGTCGCGTAGCGGTGCTGCGGTTCGCGGCGCAGACACTTCGCGATGATGGCGTCGAGATCACCTTGCAGCAGGCGCGGCGCAATGCGGTGGTCCTTGATTCCAGCAGCGATTTCACTCGCTCGCGGCGCGGGCGTCTCGAGCACGGTACTCAGCACCTGCGCGAGGGGTCGGCCTTCGCTGACCCACGGCCTGCGACCTACGAGCAGCTCGAAGAGCAGAACGCCGAGCGCGTAGACGTCCGTCGCGGTCGTCACCGGCTCGCCGGAGAGTTGTTCAGGCGCAGCGTAGTCGGGCGTGAGCAGCGCCGTCGTCATCTCCGCGTTGCTGCCTGCCGGCCACACTCCAACGTCCAGCGGTTTCGCAATTCCGAAATCGAGCAGGCGCGTGCGTGCGTCGCTTCCGACGAGAACGTTTCCCGGCTTGATGTCCCGATGCACGATGAGATTGCGATGCGCGTAGGCGACGGCATCGCAGACCTGCAGGAAAAGCGCGAGGCGCTCGGGGAGGCCCGCGCCCGACGCGTTGCAGTAGTCGGTGATGACCTGTCCCTCGACGTACTCCATCACCGCGTACGGCCGACCGTCGGGCCCGACTCCGCCGTCGAGCAGGCGCGCGATTCCCGGGTGATCGAGACGCGCCAGAATCTGTCGTTCGGCGTTGAAGCGGTCGAGCAGCTTCGATGCCTCCCGGCGGGTCAGCTTGACCGCGGCGCGTTGCTCGAACTGCCCGTCGGCTCGCTCGGCTTCGTACACCTCACCCATGCCGCCGCGGCCGATGAGACGTACGACGCGCCAGGCTCCGAGCCGCGCGCCGGGTTCCAGGGTTTCGCTCGCCGGCGTTGCGCCGTGCGGTGGATCCGCGGGCTCCTCGAGAAACGTCGAGGCCGCATCGCTCGCCTGCAGAAGGCTCATGAGCTCGGCGCGCAGCTCGAGGTCATCTCCGCAGGCGGTTTCGGCGAATGCGACGCGGCGTTCACGCGGCAGCGCCAGCGCCTCGTCGAAGTGTGCCTCGAGTGCTCGCCAGCGTTCGGTGTCCACGATGGTCAGCTCCGTGCGAAGCGGTCCGTCGCGCTGATGAGCTCGTGTGTCGTGCCCGGCTCGAACGCGGAGTGGCCGGCATCCGGCACGATGCGCAGCGTTGCTTCCGGCCACGCGCGGTGCAGGTCCCACGCGCTGCGCATCGGGCAGACGACGTCGTAGCGGCCTTGCACGATTACGCCCGGAATGCCGCGAATGCGGGGTGCGTCTTCGAGAAGCTGGGTGTCTCGTTCGAGGAATCCGGCGTTCACGAAGTAATGACACTCGATGCGCGCGAACGCCGCGGCATACTCGTCCTGCTCGAACTTTGCGAGATAGTCAGGATTCAACCGCAGGAAGCTCGTGGCGCCTTCCCAGATCGACCACGCCTTGGCGGCGCGTTTCAGTACGGCCGGGTCGTCGCCCGTCAGGCGCTCGTAGTACGCCCGCGCGATGTCGCCACGCTCCGCTTCCGGAATCGGCGCGAGGTAGTGCTCCCACAGGTCGGGAAACAGCTGGGCGGCGCCGAGCGGGTCCTGGTAGAACCAGTCCAGCTCGAATTTCCTCAGTAGAAAGATGCCGCGCAGAACGAGAGCCGTGACGCGCTCGGGATATCGCTCGGCATAGGCCAGTGCGAGCGTGGAACCCCACGAGCCACCGAAGGCGAGCCAGCGCTCGATGCCGAGGTGCTTGCGCAGCTTCTCCATGTCCTCGACCAGATGCCAGGTCGTGTTCTCGACGAGGCTCGCGCTCGGACGGCTCTTGCCGCAGCCGCGCTGATCGAAGAGCACGATGCGGTAGCGTTTCGGGTCGAAGAACTGACGCATCTTCGGATCGGTGCCGCCACCCGGGCCGCCGTGAAGGAATACGGCGGGCAGGCCGCGAGGATTGCCGCTCTCCTCGAAATAGATTTCGTGCAGATCCGACACCCTGATGAAGCCGGTGCGATGAGCGTCGATCGGCGGGTACAGCGTGCGCAGCCGCGTAGCCTCGCGCCGCGCCGCCGCCGGCTTGCTTCGCGCAGGCTGTCGCGCGCGCTTGGGCTGCGCCCGACCGCCACGTCGCTTGCGCGCCGCCACGGCGATCAGCTCACGACCATCGGGCCGAGCGGCTTGCCGCCCACGAGGTGCAGATGCAGGTGATAGACCTCCTGCCCGCCGTGCGCATTGCAATTGATGATGAGCCGGTACCCGCTTGCGGCGATGCCTTCCGTTTTCGCAAGATCGCGCGCCACCGTGAAGAGGTGGCCGATCAGGGGCTCATCCGCGTCCACGATGTCGTTCGCGGTCGGGATGACCTTCCTGGTGACGATGAGAATGTGCGTCGGCGCGCGCGGACGAATGTCGCGGAACGCAATGACGCGATCATCCTGGTACACGATCGTCGCGGGAATCTCGCCCGCGATGATGCGCTCGAAAAGCGTCGGCATGCTCCTTGCTCCTTCCGGATCCGGTCGGCTCGACATAATGCATGGCCGGAACGGATAACGCACACGGCCGCTTTCTGGAGTTCATTCTTGCTTCGCGTCTCCGATCCCCTCAACATCCGCTTGCAGCAAGCCATGAAGAACAAGAAAGTAGCCTGCATCTCCGCGCGCGGGGCGGACGAGGATCTGTCCCTCGTTCTGAGCGACAGCGATTGGGAGATAGAACACCTCGACGTCAGCGAGCCTCTCGACCGGATTCCGGCGCTGCGGGACTGCCCGATCGGAATCATCATTCTCGCGACCAGAGAACCAGAGTGGCTGAGCAGACTGCAGTCCGCCGTTGCGCACTTCGAGGGTCTCGTCTGGGTTGCTGTCGTGGATCGTGCGCTCATCACCGATGAGCAGGTGCGTCAGTTCATCGCGGTCAACTGCATCGACTACCAGACGATGCCACTCGACCGCGAGCGCGTTCTGTTCGCGCTCGGGCACGCGGCCGGCATGGTCGCACTCGCCCGCCAGGTCCGCAGCCATTCGCGCATTGCTGACCCAATCCTTACCATTCTTGGCAGCAGCCGCGTCACGCATGATCTGCGCGGCGAGCTCAATCTGAAGGCTGCGCGGGACCAGGCCGAACGGATAGCTGTCCTGGCGGCTCTGCAGCAGAGCGGGGGCAGCGCGGCCAAGTCCGCGCCGATGGTCGGGGTATCGCGCGCGACCTTCTATCGGCTGCTCGAAAAGCATGGGTTCACCTCGTTCGCCACCGCGGACGTTCAAGGTCGTCCCGTTTCTGAGTAGCGAGCGGGTCGCGTGTCTCAGGCCTGAGACGTTTCGACGCGCACGCTGCCTGTTCGCAGCAAGACTCTCGTCTCAAGTTTGAGAAAATCCGATCGTGAAGTAAGACGCGTCGAGAAGAACGCGCGCTCCATTCATCGCGTGCAGCTTCGGCACGATGATTGCTGATTTCACGCTCGCTCGATTTCAGTCGAGCCACCTGAGAACACGAGATCTGCCGACGCCGTGTCGCGTCACATACCGGAAAACTGCTTCATATCACGTGTCGTCCGAGCGCGACCGCCGCGGTTTTCGGTGGAGCTCGCAGCGCGGGTGAATCGTGAAATGCGGACCATCAAACATCTACTCATAGGCGAAAGGAGATCACGGTGAAACATCTGAATCTCGAACTCGAGAAACTGGAGCAGCGCATCGCTCCGGGCCTGATTCACGGAGGGGGACCGTGCGACTCGGGCGGAAGTAAAGGTTCCAAGGGGGGAAGCAAGGGCTCGAACGGCAGTGGTTCGAAGAGCGCCGGCAGCAAGGGCTCGAACGGCAGTGGCTCGAAGAGCGCTGGCAGCAAGGGCTCGGGCAGCCATGGTTCGAAGAGCGCCGGCAGCAAGGGCTCGAACGGCAGTGGCTCGAAGAGCGCTGGCAGCAAGGG
>JBQTHP010000217.1:0-4665 GCA_052389755.1 Gammaproteobacteria bacterium | reverse complement strand
TGGAGACGCGCTCCGTGCCTTCGCTCGTATAGAGGTATTCCTTCAACTCATCCTTGTCGATGAGCACGAACCGCTCCGGGGAGCGCCCGGCTTCGAGCTCTCGTATGAGCGCAATCTGAACTGACATTGCATCCTGGGTTCCGGGCCGCAGCGCCACATCGACGCGCTCGTCCTCCGCGACGCCGGTCACCCGGTGCTCGGACCAATCGAAGTCCAGGGAGACGTCGCGGCCCGTGTTCTTCGAGCCGTCATCCGCCCGGTAGGTGAGCGGGACGACCTTGTCGTCGCTGATCCTGAATACGCTCATCTGCGTGATCGCCTGCGGGAAGGCGAGCCGGAAGATCCCGCGCGCGGTGTTGCGCGAACGGTAGGTCCACAGATCACCGTCCGACTGCGCGAGCTCGAGTGTCGATGTTCCCGCGCCCATCCCGCGCCACTCGACGCCGTAAGTCGCCGTGAACGGCTCCACGGTCTCGGCCGCGGCGGCCGCATCGAGGGCGGCGAGGCTGCAGACGCCGACGAGCAGAAACACCGCGCTGCGGCCGCTCATTCGAAATCCTCCACGATGGGCGCATCCAGCACGTGACCGTCGAGTAACGGTGCGCCATTGCGCCATGCGAGCCGCCCTTCCGCGATCCATCCGATGACGCGCGGATAGATGATGTGCTCCGTGGCCTGAACGCGGGCTGAAAGAACCGCCTCCGTATCACCGGGCTTTACCGGAACACGGGATTGCAGCACGGTCGGCCCACCATCGAGCTCGGGCGTCACGAAATGCACGCTGGCTCCATGCTCGCTTTCGCCCGCCTCGATCACGCGGCGATGCGTGTGCAAACCGCGGTGGCGCGGCAAGAGCGATGGATGAATGTTGAGCATACGTCCCGTCCACCCACTCACGAACTCCGGCGACAGGATACGCATGAATCCCGCCATTGCGATCAGATCGGGCGCGCAGCCGCCAATCGTCGCGCCAAGCGCGCTCTCGAACGAGGCGCGCTGCGGGAAATCGCGGAAATGAACGACGGCGGTCTCAATTCCTGAATCGTGAGCAAGCGCGATGCCCGCCGCTTCCGGCCGATCCGCGATCACTGCGGCCACGTTCGCGTCGAGGTGCCCATCGATGCACGCGCGCGCGATCGCAACCATGTTGGTGCCGCGGCCGGATATCAGCACGGCAACACGCAGCCGCCGGCTAGCCATCACGCGATGACGACGCCGCGCGCCCCTGTCTGTACACGCCCGATGAGCGTCGCTCCCTCGCCGTGACGTTCGAGCAGCTCGATCGCAGCGCTCGCGCGTTCCGGCGGCGCGATCGCGACCATTCCGATGCCGCAGTTGAACGTCCGGTACATCTCATCGCTCGCGATGCGGCCCGTGCGCTGCAGCCAGTCGAACACGGGGTCCGCACGCCACGCGCGGCGCTCGAGCTGGACCTCGAGGCCTTCGGGCAACACGCGCGGAATATTGTCCGTGAGGCCGCCTCCCGTAATGTGCGCGAATCCACGCACGGGCAAGGCGCGGGCGAGGGCGAGCAGCGGTTTCACGTAGATGCGGGTCGGTGCCAGCAACCGATCGAAGAGGGGACGGCCCTCGAGAACCGTCCTGTCGTCGGCCCCGGCCACTTCGATGAGCTTGCGAATCAGCGAATAGCCGTTCGAATGCGGACCCGAAGAGGCGAGGCCGATGACGGCATCTCCGGCGCGCGTCGTCGAGCCGTCGATGACGGAATCCTTCTCTACCACGCCGACGCAGAAGCCCGCGAGATCGTAATCGTCGCCGTGGTACATGCCGGGCATCTCGGCCGTCTCGCCGCCCACGAGTGCCGCACCGGCCTGCGTGCAGCCTTCGGCGATGCCCCGGATGACGGCCTCTGCGACGTCCACGCGCAGCTTGCCCGTCGCGTAGTAGTCTAGAAAGAACAGGGGCTCGGCACCCTGGACGACCACGTCGTTCGCGCACATGGCGACGAGGTCGATGCCGATCGTGTCGTGACGACCGGTCTCGATCGCGAGCCGCAGTTTCGTGCCGACACCGTCGGTGCCGGCGACGAGCACGGGGCGCTTGTAACGATAGAGCGGTACCTCGATCAGCGCACCGAAGCCGCCGCTGCCGGCAAGCACCTCGGGACGCTCGGTGCGTTTCACCAGCGGCTTGATACGCTCGACGAGCTCGTCGCCGGCGTCGATATCGACGCCCGCATCGCGATAGGTAAGGCCCTTCCGTTCGTGCATGATGGAGGAGGTCGTTGGAATCCGCGTCCGCGCGTGGCGTCGTTCGAGCGTGTAGTATTGTAGCCAAGCACGTTTTCCGCCGCGCGATCGCGCGCCAGCCTGTCGCATGCACCGAAACTTGGCCTTTCCGGTAGCGCGATATTGCGCCCGACGATTCCTCGTGACGTTCGCGTGGGCGCTCGTCCTCGCCGTTGCCACGCAGGCGGCGCACGCAGGACGCATCGTGCGGGTGTACGAAGTCGGCATCGCGAGCGCCAAATCCCCCGCGGCGCTGCAGGATGCGATCCGCCAGGTGCTCGTGCGCGCGACCGGGCGGCGCGACGCCGGCAACGATCCCGCTCTTGCGTCGATCGTCGGGGATGCATCGCGCTACGTGCAGTCGTACCGACCTGCGACGGACGGCGGAACCGACGTCGTCTTCGACGGCGTAGCCCTCGAGCAGGCGATCGCCGGTGCCGGACGCAACGTGTGGGAGCGCGAGCGACCCTTCACGCTCGTCGTGCTGCACCCGCCGCTCACGGGTTCCGGGGTCGATGACGTGCGCCGCGATCTCGAGCGCGCCGCAGCCGCGCGCGGCCTGCCGGTCAGTCTCGTGCCGATGAGTCTGATGGATTCGTCCGGCGTCGAGCTCGACCGCAACACGCTTCTGGCAAGCGCGCAGCGCTTTGGCGGCGACGCCGTGCTCGTCGGCCGCAACGATGGCGCGGGCAGGCGGTGGCAGTGGACATTGCACGCACCGATCGCGAGCGAGAGCTGGTCGGGTGGAATCGAAGCTGGCGTGCACGGTGCCGTCGATGTGCTGGCGCGCGGCGAGGCCGTGAGCTTCGCGCTCGCGGAGGCCGAAGCGTTGATCGCGGTGGGCGGAATCGTGACGCTCACCGACTATGCTGCCGTCGGCCGGTTGCTCGATGCTGTTCCGGGCGTTCGACGGGTGGACGTCGACGAAGCGGTCGGCACGACCGTGACGTTTCGCGTGCTGGCGCGTGGCGGCGCGGACGGCATCGAGCAGCAGCTCGCGGGCTCCTCGCGACTTACGCGCACGGGCGCGGCCGGCGGCCGCCTGCAGTATCAGTACCGGCGGTAGGCACGATGCGGCATCTGCCGAATCTCATCTGCCTCGTGCGCGTCGGGCTCATCTGGCCGATCGTGCGCGCTCTGTACGACGCCGACTACGAGGTCGCGCTTGCGTTCTTCGCCGCGGCGGCGATCTCCGACGGCCTCGACGGTTATCTCGCGAAGCGCTTCAACTGGACATCCGACATGGGCAGGATCCTCGATCCGCTCGCGGACAAGCTGCTCCTCGTCACCGTTTTCGTCGCCGCCACCTGGCTCGGGCTCGTTCCGTGGTGGCTCACGGCAGCGGCCGTGGCGCGCGACGTGATGATCGGACTAGGCGCGCTCGTCTTCCGTCTGTGGTTCGGCCCGCTGCGCGGCCGACCCACGATCATCAGCAAGATCAATACGGCGCTGCAGCTTGCGTACCTGGTCGGTGTGATCGTCGCCGCCGCCACCGGCTTCCCGCCGGACGAGATACTTGCCGCGCTCGCCGTGGTCACCTTCGTGACCACCGTCGTGTCGGGGATCGACTACGTGATGGCGTTTACGCGGCGCGCATGGGCCGTCGCATGATGCGACGGCCGGCTTCCGCCCTCCGCCTACCGCCTACCGGTAGAGGGTCACCGGGTTCGTGTGGCTTACCGCTCTTCTCCGGCCGGAAGACGGAAGCCGGACGCCGGTAGCCGATCCGCATGCGCCAACTCCCCCTCGGCGTCCGCCTTCCCGACCGTGCAGTGTTCGCGAGTTTCCTGAGCGCCCGCAACGCGGAGGCCGTGGAGCATCTGCAGCGGCTTGCGCGCGGCGACCGCAGCGGTGCGGCGTGGGTCTGCGGGCCGCCGGGAAGCGGCAAGACTCATCTCCTTCAGGCGAGCTGCGTCGCCGCGAGCGAGTCGCGCCGCGCGGGATACCTGCCGATGCGCGAGCTTGTCTCGCTCGGCGTCGCCGCGCTCGAGGGCTGGCCGCAGCTCGACTGCGTCGCGCTCGACGATCTCGATGCGATCGCGGGTCAATCCGAATGGGAGCGTGCGATCTTCAGCCTCTACCGCGAGCTCGAAGAGCGCGGCGGTCGGTTCATCGCGGCGTCGGTTGCGCCGCCGGGGCTCTCGCCATGGACCGTGCCTGATCTGCGTTCACGACTCGCGGCGAGCGCGGTATTTCAACTGCGTCCTCTCGATGAGGCCGAGCGGTCGGAGGCGCTGCAGCTCCGCGCGCGCGTGCGCGGCCTCGAATTGCCGGAAGATACGGCCCGCTGGCTGCAGCGCCGCTTCCCGCGCGACATGACGACGCTCTATGCGCTGCTCGACACGCTTGACGAAGCGGCGTTGAGCGCACAACGTCGCCTCACGGTTCCGTTCATCCGATCGGTGTTACCCCCTCA
>JBQTHP010000216.1:0-9761 GCA_052389755.1 Gammaproteobacteria bacterium | reverse complement strand
CCTTCGTCACGATTCGAACTTTCTCAATACCGGGGACAGTATTGAACTGGCCTGGACGGCGCTCGTAGTACAGGCGTTGATCGGCTGTTTTTGAATCGAAGTAGATCTCAATGGCCTTCTGAATTGGATCAAGTGCCCAAAAACTCTCCTCGTTCACGGTGTTCTGTTGATTTGAAGCGATGATTACCTGCCGAGTTACTTCCTCGTCCTCGGTGGCAACAATCTTTACTGGAATCATCGTTGCCGCGTTTTCGGGCGACATGTTGGCAGCGACAACATGGCTTGTCTGGCACCCATTGACGATCTGAAAGTCTTCTAATGTGAACTGCGATCCGACTCTTTGTAGCTTGCGCGTGACTATGGTGATCCCGTTATTTCGCAGAGGAAACTCGATGCGCTTTTCCGAATTTAGAGTCGATGCTATCGACTGATTGACTGCGGTGTCGCCCTGGTAGTCTCGGATGTTGTCGAAGAATAGCCGCCTGCGGACACTCCCTTCTTCATCTGTGATCACCTTTGCGTATTCAGATACAGGCAGAAGTCCAATGTACGATTCGCGAACGTTCGGGATTTCTGGGAGCGGCAGGTTCTGAGGAAATTGGATTGATACACGAAATGCATTCTTGGTTTGAAAGTAGAGCTTCTGAATCTTCCCTGCATCGAGCGGATGAAACGTAGACGCACTAAATATGTGGAGCGCATTCGCCTGAGCCAGAAAGCCATCTCTGATCGCAACCAAGTTCTTGTCGTCAGCCCAAGTCCCAGTTGTAGCGTAGTACATTCCCAATTTTGGCAAGCCACGCGTGAACTTCGCGGCATTCTGGAACAGCAAACTCTTGACGCGCTGTAGTTCGGCAACGCGTTCGCTCTGCTGGAATGAGAGCGCATCCTTGAAGAAATCCAAAACAGCGTGAAAAAATTTTGACATTTCACCGGCGTCAAACGAAGAGCTGGTTTTCGCCTGTAAGAACAGGAACTGCACCTGCAAGACGGGACTGTGCGCCAGCAGATCCTCTAGCTGCTCCTCGTCGTCCACTAGCACATCGTTGACTATGATTGCTATCCCGTCGAGACCAAACTCTCCAGTACCCGTAGCCAAGGTGTTGAAGTCGAATTCTTCGGGATAGATATCCGAAACGACGATGTAGTTCACGAAAGCTTCAAACCGATCGGATTCGGGCGAGCTTTCAATCTTCTGGCTCTCCGAAAACTCTTTGAGCAAGCTCTTCGTAACTACATCCATGCCGAAATCCTTTGGGATTCAATCCACCGATCTCTGCCGATTCCGTACTATCGCCTGACCGAATGCGAATTGAAAGCGCTGAGAGCGCAGTGCCACTCCGTTCGATGCACTTCTTGGGAACACATTCGGACGCCGAGTTCCATTGTTTGTTGCTCCGACTTTCCGCTCTGGGTCGGAATCCGTCGTTCATCTTTCCGTCGAATACGAGTCGATGCGAGGCTGGATTCCGGAAAGCGGGTGTTTCGATCTTCCCAAGGAGATCGCCTGCTCAGCGGCCAAAGCGCAGGCGTGGGCGCTCGATCGCTTTGCCTACTTCAATCTCGCGATATCGGGGAGCTTTTGCATAGCGATGCCATGAGGACGCGGGCTGCGGTCGCAACGTCCTCGAGTGCTCGCGTGAAGGCCGCTTTGTTCGCCTGCGAAGGTTCGTTGAAACCGCACAGCTTGAGCACGAACTGCAGCGAGGCTGCGCGGATCTCCCGTTCAGTGGCGGGCGGTTCGAAAGTTGAACAGCTCTCATGCGGGTCAGGTCTACCCCGAGGACGAACAAGCGACCGCAAAAACCGGACGGATTGAGTGCCTGAACTGCGACCTCTGCGCTCCTGCCATGAGTCATTTGGTTCGCAATCGAGTATCTGCAAAAAGACCAGGTACTCGAAAGTCCCGCACATTGCGGGCGCGCCCGAGAGGATTCGAACCTCTGACCCCTGGTTCGTAGTCAGTGGTGCGGGCCGTGGTGGTGGCGCCGCGGTTTCGGCACAGCGCGCCCCGAGTGACGGGCAGCCTCGATCCAGAGCCTGATCGCTTTCTCCGCCGAGGTGAGTGCTTCGTGATAGCTGGCGCCATCGCCCGAGCAACCGGGCAGATCGCGGACGCTCGCGAGATAGGCGTCATCCTCGTCGCTCCAGTAGATCGATATTTCGTACTTCTGCTTCATTTGATCAGAGCGCGTACCTGTCGTACCTGGTAAGGCCGGGCCCTGCCATCGCGCGCCTGCAGAGTGACGATGTGTCCGTCTCCGCGGCGCGAATAGACGAAATGACTGCCGCGCGCGCGCTCGCAAAATCCTGCGAGACGGAGCGCGCGGCGAAGATCGTCGAACCAGACACTGCCCTCCGATCCGTAATCGGTTACGCGCGCGAGCAGAACCTCACGGTGAACCACGGCGCGATATTGGAGGCGAGTGAGCTCACCGTCACGGTGCGTATCTACGCGGTTGCCGCCGATTTGCGCGGTCATTCATCATAGCGAGCGGAGAAAGCTCAGGAGCAGCTCGGTCACCCGCTCCGGCACCTCCTGCTGAATCCAATGCCCCACGTTCGGGATGATCTCCGAGTGCTGCAGCCCGGGCAAATTGCGCGGCAGCTCTTCGACGGCATTGACGAGGCCGGGCATGCGCAGGACCGCATCGCGCTCGCCACCGATGAAGAGCGACGGAACCTGAATCCGCGCGCCGGCCCAGGCAGCCGTCAGACGCCACGTGAGGTCGATGCAACGGTACCAGTTGAGTCCCCCGCGAAAACCGCTGCGAGCGTACGCATCGCTGTAGACGCGCAGGTCGGACTCGGGTAGCCACGGCAACTCGCGTTCCGGGCGCGGGCACACATCGAGGATCGTGCGGCCCTCGGGAACGATGAAGGGCCATCCTTGACGTCGCGAGGGGATGTCGCCGCTCGCGGAATGGATGAGCCGCAGAAGTGAATCGTGCGGATCGCGTTCGAGCACCGCCTCCGCGACGCCTGCCTTCTGGAAATACAGCATGTAGAAGCCGTCGAGCCCGTGCCTGCGCGCGACGTCGAGCATGCTCATGTGACCGCGCGGGGCGTACGGCACGGAGAGCCCGGCGACGGCGCGAAACACCTCCGGGCGCATCAGGCTCGCAGTCCACGCGAGCTGCGCACCCCAGTCGTGACCGACGATGACGGCGGTGTTTTCCCCGAGCGCCTGCACGAGGCCGACCATATCGCCGACGCTGTGGAGCATCGTGTAGGCGTCGATTTCGGCGGGAGCATCGGTGTCGCCGAAGCCGCGCAGGTCCGGCGCGACGACGCGAAAACCGGCGGCGGCGAGCGGTTGCATCTGATGCCGCCAGGACCACGAAAGCTCCGGCCAGCCGTGACAGAGCAGCACGAGCGGCCCGGTGCCGAGCTCCCGGATGTGAAAGCGCAGCCCGTTCGCCTGGACCAGTCTGGAAAGGCTCATGCGCAGACTATACTTGCATCGTGAACCGACTCGACGGTCAGGTCGCGCTGATCACCGGCTCCTCTCGGGGCATCGGCCGTGCGATCGCCGAGCGCATGGCGCGCGCGGGCGCGAAGGTCGTAATCTCGAGCCGCAAGCTGGATGCCTGCGAGCAGGTGCGCGATGCGCTCACGGCCGAGGGGCATGAAGCGATCGCCGCGGCCTGCAACATCGGCAAGCGCGAGGAGCTCGATGCGCTCGTCGCGCGCACGCTCGAGACGTGGGGCCGCATCGACGTGCTGGTCGCGAACGCGGCCGTCAACCCGCACTACGGCCCGCTCGCCACGATCACCGATGACGCCTGGAACAAGATTTTCGCCTCGAACGTCACGGCGACTCTGTGGCTCGCGAACCGCGTGCTGCCGCAGATGGCCGAGCGCGGCAAGGGCTCGGTCATCCTCATGTCCTCCGTCAGCGGGTTCCTCGGCACGGCGCTCATCGGTGCGTATGCGGTGTCGAAGGCTGCGGAAGCGCAGCTCGCGCGCAATCTCGCCGTGGAGTGGGGCCGCAAGGGCATTCGCGTCAACTCGATCGCGCCCGGGGTGATAGCCACCGACTTCGCCCGCGCGCTGTGGGAGGATCCGAAGGCGCGCCGCATGCTCGAATCGACGAATTGTCTCGGGCGGCTCGGACAACCCGAAGACGTGGCGGGCCTTGCGCTGTTTCTCGCCTCCGATGGCGCGGGGTTCATCACGGGTCAGACACTGGTCGTGGACGGCGGCGCCAACATCTTTACACCGGTCTTATGAACGCTCCACCTGAAGGTTCTGCCAGGAGCCGCGCACTGCAGGAGCGCGTCGCGGCGTTCATGGCTGCGCACGTTTATCCGAACGAGCTGCGCCTCGCCGCGCAGGTCGCCTCCGGTCCCACTCGATGGAAGCCGTTGCCGCTGCTCGAGGAGTTGAAGGCCCGGGCGCGCGAGGATGGCCTCTGGAACCTCTTTCTGCCCGACAGCGAACACGGCGCGGGCCTCACCAATCTCGAGTACGCACCGCTCTGCGAGATCATGGGCCGCTCGATCTGGGCCCCCGAGGTCTTCAACTGCAGCGCGCCGGACACGGGCAACATGGAAGTGCTCGTGCGCTACGGTACGCCCGAGCAGAGGAAGCAGTGGCTCGAGCCGCTGCTCGCCGGGCAGATCCGCTCCGCGTTCGCGATGACCGAGCCGGCCGTCGCATCGTCCGATGCGACCAACATCACGACGCAGATCCGCCGCGACGGCGAGGACTACGTCGTGAACGGCCACAAGTGGTGGACCTCGGGAGCCTCCGACACGCGCTGCCGCATCCTGATCGTGATGGGCAAGACGGATCCGGCCAATCCGGATCGCCATCGCCAGCAATCGATGATTCTCGTGCCGCGCGATGCGCCGGGCGTGACGGTGAAGCGTGCGCTGCCCGTGCTCGGTTTCGACGATGCGCCGCACGGGCATTCCGAGATCCTGTTCGAGAACGTGCGCGTTCCGCGCTCGAACCTGCTGCTCGGCGAGGGGCGCGGCTTCGAGATCGCGCAGGGCCGCCTCGGCCCGGGGCGCATCCACCACTGCATGCGACTCGTGGGCGCCGCCGAGCGCGCGCTCGAGCTCATGTGCCGGCGCACGCTCACTCGCGTCGCCTTCGGTCAGCGCATCGCCGATCAAAGCGTCTGGCAGGAGCGCATCGCGGAATCGCGGATGCTCATCGACCAGGCGCGTCTGCTCACGCTGAAAGCCGCGCACATGATGGATACGGCGGGCAACAAGGTCGCACGCACCGAGATCGCGATGATCAAGGTGGTCGCGCCGAACATGGCGTGCCGCGTGATCGACTGGGCGATCCAGGCCTACGGTGCCGGCGGTCTTACCGAGGATGTGCCGCTCGGGCAGCTGTACGCGAGCGCGCGATCGCTGCGCATCGCGGACGGCCCGGATGAAGTGCATCGCAACCAGATCGCAAAGCTCGAGCTGGCGCGCTACACATGATGGATCGGCAGCTCTCGATCATCTCGATCCTGCGCCACGCGGCGCAGGTGCACGGCGCATCGACGGTGAGCTCGCGCTTCGGCGCCGAGGCGCCGCATCGCTATACCTACGCCGATGCCTGGCGACGCGCGCAGCAGCTTGCGAACGTCATGACGCAGCTCGGCGTGAAAGAGGGCGACCGCGTGGGCACGATAGCGTGGAACGATCACCGCCATTTCGAGCTGTACTACGCGGTGCCGGGCATCGGCGCCATATGCCACACGATCAATCCGCGTCTGTCGCGCGAGCAGCTCGCGTACATCGTGAATCACGCACGGGACCAGTGGCTGTTCGTGGATCCGATGTTCGTGCCGCTCGTCGCAGCGGTATGGTCGCAGCTGAAGTCGGTGCGTGGCATCGTCGTGATGACGCAGCCGGACAGCGTGCCCGCGAGCACGCTGCCGACCGTGCACTGCTACGAGACGTTGATGGTATCGGCCGGTTCGGAGTTCGACTGGCCGGCGCTCGATGAGCGTACCGCCGCAGGTCTCTGTTACACGTCCGGCACGACGGGCGAGCCGAAGGGCGTGCTCTACAGTCATCGCTCCACGGTGCTGCATGCCTACGGCTGCTTCACCGTGCCGGGCGCAGCGCTGCGCTCGGACGACACCGCGCTGCTCGTCGTACCGCTCTTTCACGTGAATGCGTGGGGCTATCCCCACGCGGCGCCGATCATCGGTGCGAATCTCGTCATGCCCGGCCCGAAGCTCGACGGCGCGAGCCTCTATGCGCTGATGGAATCCGAGCGCGTCACGCTCTCGAGCGGCGTGCCCACCCTCTGGCTCGGACTTCTCGATCATCTGCGCGACACCGGCGCGAGGCTCTCGACGGTGAGACGACTCACGTCGGGAGGCTCGGCGATGCCGCGCGCGATGCTCGAGGAATTCGAGAACAGCTACGGCATCGAGATGTTCCAGGGCTGGGGCATGACGGAGACGAGCCCGCTCGGCACGTTCGCTTCACTTGCGCCCGACATGCAGAGCGAACCGCGCGAGCGTCAGCACGAGGTGAAGCTCACAGCCGGGCGCGCGATCTTCGGCGTGGAGATCCGCATCCTCGACGGCAACGGACGTCCGTTGCCGCACGACGGCGTGGCGCAAGGCGAGCTCGCGGTGCGCGGCCCGTGGATCACGAACGGCTACTACCTGAATCCCGAGGCGACGAAGAATGCGATCACGCCCGACGGCTGGTTCCTGACGGGCGATATCGGCAGGATCGACGCGCGCGGCTACGTGACGCTCGTCGATCGCAGCAAGGACATCATCAAGTCGGGCGGCGAGTGGATCAGCTCGGCGACACTGGAACGCCTGGTGCTCGGGCATCCCACGGTGGCCGAGGCCGCGGTCATCGGCGTGCCGCACCCGAAGTGGCAGGAGCGGCCGCTGCTGCTCGTAGTCCCCCGCAAGGGCAGCGAGATCTCGAAACAGGCGCTCATCGAGTTCCTCGCGCCCCACGTACCGAAGTGGTGGCTGCCGGACGACGTGGTTGCCGTCGAGCGCTTTCCGTATGGCGCGACGGGCAAGATCCAGAAGAGCCTGCTGCGGCGTCAGTTCGCCGAGTACAAGCTGTCCGCATGAGCGACGATTTTCGCGCGACCGCTCGTGCGTGGCTCGAGGCGAACTGCCCCGACGAGATGCGCGAGCCCATCACGCACGAGAAGCAGCTCTGCTGGGGCGGGCGGCGGTGGAAGTTCGCGAGCGATGCCCAGCGCGTGTGGCTCGAGCGCATGGGCTCGCGGGGCTGGACGGTGCCCGAATGGCCCGTGCAGTACGGCGGCGGCGGGCTCACTCGCGAGCAGGCGGAAATCCTGCGCGAGGAGACGCGCAGGCTTCGCTGTCGCACGCCGCTTTCGTCGTTCGGCATCTCGATGCTCGGGCCGGCGCTGCTCAAGTACGGAAGTGAAGCGCAGAAGCGCGAGCACCTGCCGCGCATCGCGCGCGGCGAAATCCGCTGGTGCCAGGGCTACTCCGAGCCCGGCGCGGGCTCCGATCTCGCCGCGCTGAAGACGCGCGCCGAGGATCGCGGCGATCACTTCCTCGTGAATGGCGAGAAGGTCTGGACGAGCCATGCGGATGAGGCCGACTGGATCTTCTGCCTCGTGCGGACGGATTCTTCCGCGCCCAGGCACAAGGGCATCAGCTTTCTGCTCTTCGACATGGAAAGCGAAGGCGTTTCCACGCAGCCGATCAAGTTGATCTCCGGCAAGTCGCCGTTCTGCCAGATCCTGCTCGCCGACGTCCGCGTGCCCAAGGCGAATCTGGTCGGGGCGATCAACGGCGGCTGGGAGATCGCGAAGTACCTGCTCACGCACGAGCGGGAAATGATCGGCGGTATCGAAAGCAAGGCCGGAGGACCCGGTACGTTATGCGCGCGCGCGGTGCAGGAGATCGGACTCGCGGACGGACGCCTCGCCGACGATTTCCTGCGCAGCGAGCTGGCACGCTACGAGATCGATTCGCTCGCGTTCGCAGAGACCATGCGCCGCATCAACGAGCAGTCGGAGGGGGGCCAAGGCACCGGCGCGCTCTCATCGATGCTGAAGTACTACGGCACCGAGCTCAACAAGCGCCGGGAGGAGCTCGCCATGTCGATTCTCGGCTCGCGGGGGCTCGCCTGGGAGGGCGAGACCGACGGCGATGCGGCGCGTTCGTGGCTGCGATCCAGGGGCAACTCCATCGAGGGCGGCACCTCGGAAATTCAGCTGAACATCATCGCGAAGCACGTGTTGCGCCTGCCGTGACCTTCATACTGACCGAAGAGCAGCAGCTGTTCGGCGATTCCGCCCGCAAGTTCCTGCAGGCGCGCGCGCCGGTCGCGGCGTTGCGAAGACTCCGCGACTCGCGCGATCCGATCGGGTTCAGTCGCGAGCTCTGGGCCGAGGTCGCATCGATGGGCTGGGCCGGCGTGCTGGTGCCCGAGGACTACGGGGGCGCCGGTTTCGGGCATGTCGGCGCCGGGCTCATCGCGGAAGGATCGGGGCGGACGCTCACGGCGCTGCCGCTGCTCTCCACCGCGGTGCTCGGTGTGACGACCGTGCTCAGAGGCGGAAGCGGAGAGCAGAAATCGGAGCTGCTGCCCGCGATCGCGGCGGGCAAGCTCGTGACCGCCCTCGCCGTCGATGAGCGTTCTCGCCACACCCCCGGTGACATCGCGACGCGCGCCGTGGCGACCGGATCGGGATTCAGGCTCAAGGGAATGAAGACATTCGTGCTCGACGGGCACGTCGCGGACCGGCTCATCGTGTCCGCGCGCGTCGAAGGGGGCACGACGCTGTTTCTCGTCGATCCCCGAGTGCGGGGCGTCACGGTCGAACGCGCGATCATGGTCGATACCCGCAACGCGGCGGACGTGCACCTGAAGGACGTCGAGGTCTCGCGGGCGGACGTCATCGGCATCGTGGGCAGCGGCGCGTCGCTTCTCGAGCGCGCGCTCGATGCGGGGCGCGCGGTGCTCGCCGCGGAGCTCGTGGGGCTCGCGACCGAATGCCTCGAGCGCACGCTCGATTACCTGCGCCAACGCGAGCAGTTCGGCCGCAGGATCGGGGAATTTCAGGCTCTGCAGCACCGTGCCGCGCATCTTTTCTGCGAGATCGAGCTCGCGCGCTCGGCCGTCGCGACGGCGCTGCGCGCGCTCGACGCCGACGCCGACAATGTGTCCCTGCTCGTGAGCGTGGCGAAGGCGAAAAGCGGCGAGGCCGCGAAGCTGGCGACCAACGAGGCCCTGCAGATGCACGGCGGCATCGGCATGACCGACGAATTCGACATCGGGTTCTTCATGAAGCGCGCGCGTGCCGCCGCCGAAACGTTCGGCGATTACGCCTTTCACGGCGATCGCGTGGCGCGCCACTACGGATTTTAGGGCGCGAAGAGCGAAGACGTGCCCGCGACCGGTGCGCGTTGAAGGCCCTGCGCGATCGCTGGTCGTGTGTATCCCTGACGGGATATACCCTCGCGCGGGCCGGCGCATTTTAAGCCCGATATGCGCCTCCGGCCCGCGCTCGGCACCCGCCCTAATGCGATCACGCAGGGCCTTCAACACACACCGGTCGCGCGAACGTCTGCGGACGTCTCGCCGTTTTGTCGTGCTCGACCGTCAGCAGTCGAAGGCTTCGGGGCATGACGAGCATCAAGCCTTCGGCTCGACAACATGCGTCAGATGTTCCGGTCATTTGGGAGCAGGCGCTTCCAACGCCTGACGGGCGAAGACAAGAGCGCTGAGTCGAGCCTGGACGCTCGTGCGACCGACGCGTGTTGAGGGCGGTGCGCGATCGCATTCGGG
>JBQTHP010000215.1:0-9411 GCA_052389755.1 Gammaproteobacteria bacterium | reverse complement strand
AGAGCGCTTATGAGTTCACATGAGGAATTCATAAGCGCTCATATGCCAGCGATCATTGAGCTTTCCGATGGTCGCCGCGCACTCGTCGATCCAGATATGGCCGACGCGATACGTGCGGCCGGCCCTTGGCATGTCGGGAAAGGCGGAAGTACCGGCAAATCAATAACCGTCATCGCCAAGATCGCGGAGTCATACGTGCCCGGCAAGGGCTACAAGAACAAGCGGATGGCCGAAGTGGTTAAGGGCAAGCCGCCGACTGGCATGGTCATCGACCACATCGACGGCAACCCGCTCAACAACACGAGATCGAATCTACGCTTCGCCTCGATGCGGCAGAACGCATGGAACACCAGCAAGAAGCGAAGCGCGCGGAGCAGCAAGTACAAGGGCGTCGTGCCCAATGCGCAGGGACGGTTCTACGCGGTAGCTAACACAAGCGGGGTGCATTTCCGCTCCCGTCCGTATGCGACCGAGGAAGAGGCTGCCGTTGCATACGATCAGATCGCATCCGCTCTTTTCGGTGAGTTCGCACGCCTGAATCTGGTGACGATCGACAAGACCGTTACTGCAGTTGATGACATTCGCAAACGCGCCCGTGAGCACATCCGCCGCGGTGAGCGGGTTCTTGCTGCGCTGGGGGATTCTCAGCAATGAACCAAACAGCGTTGTTCCACGATTCCATTCATGACGCCATCGCAGCGGACATCATGGCTGCAGGCGGATTCAAGGTTGTAGCGTCGAAACTCTGGCCCTCAAAGGACCTGACTGGAGCCGCGAATTTGCTGCGCAATGCGGCCAACCCAGACCAAGCGCAGAAGTTATCTCCCGACGAAGTCCTGCAGATCAAGCGCCTCGCCCAAGAGGCCGGCTCATCCGCAACCGTGCAGTACGAGGCGCAGCAGCTCGGCTACGTCTGCACCTGGGTCGCGCCCGAGGACGAGCTCGAACGCATCGAGCGCGAGAACAACGACCTGCTCAAGGCGCTGACGAAGCGCATGGAGCGCGCGGACTTGCTGCGCTCAAAGGTGAGGGCGGTCAAGTGATCCCGACGATTTCCTCGAATCGCCGGCAAACCTCCCTTGCGGCTGCGCTTCCCGCTGAGGCGCAGCCGTCGCCGGCAACCTTCCGCCGCTCGGTGCCAGTGCTCTGCCTTAGATGGCAGGCGAGGCTGAAAGCGAACTTCGGTTCTGCCGGGCGGCGATTTTTCTTCGCCGCTGTAGCACAACGGGCAGTGCGGCGCTCTCGTAAGGTCGGTGCGGGTTCGAGTCCTGCCGGCGGCACCAATCAAGAGGTGACTCTGTGACGCTTCCCGCGATCCCGCAACCTGGGGCAGCTATAGCTCTCTCCGATGTAGTTGCGATCGAGGCGCGCATCGCGCACGAGGTCACAACTCTCGAAGACATCGACGCGCTCGAAGAAATGCGCGCGAAAGCCGAAGCGCTCGCGCACTACCTGCAGGGCAAGGAATTGCATGGGCCTATGCTCGGAGCGCAGCGTCGTATCGAGGCGCGGATTGGGCAGTTGCTTGGTGAGGCCGAGGTCGGCCGTCCAGCAGCAGAGAAACAAATTTCCCACGCGAGGGAAATTAAGCATTCAGACCGCAACCGCTTCCGCACGCTCGCTCGCGGATTCTCAGTCCTCACCGACGAGGAATGGCGCCAGTCGCGCGCCGCTCTACTCAAACTCATCAATCAGAGAGCCCCTATGCCTCGCCGCACGCCAGACGTAGTTGTAACGGCTGATGGCAGCGTGAAGAAGACTCGCGCCGAACGCGCGAAAGAAATCGCGCAACTCGCCAGTGAAGGATATCGCGCCTACCAGATTGCCGAAGAACTCGGCATTGGTGAGCAGCAAGTGAGGAAGCTCGCTAAGGCTGAGGGCATCACGCTTCCCGATGCGTCGCTCGCGCAGCGTCGCGAGATCGATCCTCACCGCGTCGTCGAGTCGATTGTGACCGGCCTCGAAGGCAGCGCAATTTCTCTACGCACGATCGGCAAGAACCTTTCCGGGATCACCGCGGAGGAAGCCAGCATTTGGGCTGCCTCGCTTGGTGATTCCATTTCCAACCTCAAGCGCCTTCGTAGCGCCTTACTGGAGATTTCAAATGGCAGAGCACATCGCGCAGCTTGAACCGAAGTGGGAACAGAAGGACGTAGAGATCGGCAAGATCAGAGTGCCGCCGCACGCGCAGCGCAGATTCAATCCGGCGCGCTGCGACTACGTGCTGGCTCACCTTGATCTCGACGCTTTTGGTCTTCCTGTTGTGAACCTGCGCGAAGGTCACTACTACGTCATCGATGGTCAGCACCGGATCAAGGCCCTAGTCAAGTGGCTCGGGCAGGGCTGGGAAACGCAGAAAATCGCATGCCGCGTCTTTGACGGGCTGAGCGAAGCAGAAGAGTCGAAGATGTTCGATCGCCTGAACGACTCGCTTCAGGTGAACGCATTCGACAAGTTCAAGGTGCGCGTCTCGGCTGGTGCTGCCTTCTATCCGCAGGAGGCCGCAGTCAACAAGGTCGTCACCAACTCGCGTCTCGTCATTTCACAGGATTCAGTTCCTGGCGCGATTTCTGCCGTCGGAACCCTGATGCGCGTCTACAAGCGAGCGAATGGCGAAACGCTCGGTCGAGCTCTACGGATTGCACGCGATGCGTACGGCGATGCCGGGCTCGAAGCTCCGGTCATCGACGGCCTCGGTCATCTGTGCCAGCGCTACAACGGAGCGCTCAAAGAAGACGAAGCCGTCGATCGTTTGTCGGTCGCTCACGGGGGCGTAAAGGGGCTGCTCAACAAAGCGTCGAAGATCCACGAGCAGATGGGCCAGCCCTACGCAGAGTGCGTCGCCGCAGCTGCGGTGGACATCATCAACAACGGCCGGAAGGGCAAACAGAAACTGCTCAACTGGTGGAAAGCGGCGGAGGCGTGATGAACCTGATCACCTTCCCCGAAGTGTCCATCACCTACGCGAAGGATCAGCCGCAGTACAACCCGCTGCCGGCCTATCGCTTCGGCGACACAGAGGGCCGCATTGCCTGCTGCTGGTCGCTGTCTTGGCGTGAGCGCCTGCGCGTGCTGTTCACCGGTCGCATCTGGCATCAGGTGCTGACCTTTAATCATCCGCTGCAGCCTCAGTTACTCACGGTCGAGAAGCCGGAGCTGAAGGAAGCGGTGAGGAAGGCGGCGTGAAACTTTTCGAGAACCGACTGGACTCGGTGGCCTGCCCGGCCAGTCGGACCCCGTGGGCGGAAACGTCGCCGCCCGGCTCACAAAAACGGCCGGTGGAGGAAAACCATCCGGCCGTTCCGATAGATCACCTATCGACGCTGCGTGCGCGATAGACAGTATCTATTAGGTTTCGATCGGTTTCAAGGCCCACCTGTCAGGGCCGGAATTGGAGACAGGGTGCCGACGACGGCCGGGTACGCGCCCGACATCGCGGTTTGCAAGCTGGCCCGGTAGCCGAAAGGCGAAGAGGGGTTAGAGACGGTGGAGCGCGATTCGCCGTTTTCAGAAACGACCATGACCGGAGATGCCGAAAGGTTCCGTCGGGGTGGTGTCCAGCCCAGGAGGGGCGAAAGCACGGTCGATATGAGCTTGTGAATGACCACGCGCACTGAGACAGGCCGAGAGGCTGAAGAGTTGGAGGGATCTCCGGTCCCTCTTCTTGATCCGGGGTATTGCCTGATGAATGTGTACTTCCTGAGAACTTGCGACAACGCTCAATTGATCAAGATTGGGAAGGCCAAGGATGTAACTCGGCGCGTTGCTGAGATCCAAACTGGTTGTCCTTCCAAGCTTGAAATCTTGGGGACGATCCCACTGCACAGTGAAAAGCACGCTCAGCACATAGAGGGGAGATTGCACCGAGCGTTCAAGCGCTATCACGTTCGCGGCGAGTGGTATCGGGCCGGTAAGCCACTGAGGGAGTTCATCGCGGCAGTAACCGCGGGCAGCTACACGGACGCGCTAAGCGCGCTGAAGCTAATGAACTAACTTGAGGGTGCAAATATGGCCAAGAAGTCGATGCCGATGACTGGAATTCCAGCGGGATTCAAGTTGACCGAAACGACGCTGCTATTTGTGAACGAACGCTATCCGACTGTAGACATTGAACGAACGCTTGAGCGCTTTACTGAATCAGCGCTCGCGCACGGTCGCATGTACTCCGACTGGCAGATGGCCTTCAGGACATGGGTCCGCAAGGCGATCGAGAACAAGTGGGACGGCGTGGAATTCAAGCAGGGCCGCGCACAAGACCCGAAGTGGACACCGATTCTCGCCGAGGTCGCGCCCTACGGTTTCCGTCAGCCGTACTCACACGAGACGCCGGGAAGCTACAGGACCGACTTCGAGCTCTGGAAGAGTAAGCAGAAGCGAGCGCCGGTCATCGAGTTCGGGGATGCGCTGAAGAAGATGGGATGAGCGGTGAACTGGCTCAAGCAATCGACGGTGCACTACGTGAGCGAGGACGGCCGGTACGAAATGCGCGGCGGCTATCACGCGAACGGGAATTTCTGGAATGCCTTCTACGTGCCGACCGGGGAGCTGCTGTACGCGAATCACGACAAGGGCATCGTCAAAGAGTTGTGCCAGCGTCACGCAGAGAACGCTAGGAGTGCTGCATGAGCCTCAACCGCTATGCCACCCGCCGTGACGACAACGAGCCCGCCGTTGTCCATGCGCTGGAGAAAGTCGGCGCTAAGGTCGAGCGGCTGAAATGGCCGTGTGACTTGGCGGTGAAGTTTCGCGATCGGCATTTCTTGATCGAGGTCCACAACCCTGAATCGAAGTACCGCAAGCGATCGAAGAAGCAGCTCGACGCGCTCGCGAAGCTGGGAATTCCGATGGTCAGGAGCGCTGACGAAGCGCTGCAGGCAGTAGGTGCGAGTCGCGGGCTGCCGGCAGATTTTCGAGTGGAGGCGCTGTGACGACGCTCAAGGGCATACCGAAGTTCCGCGCCTCACAGCCCGAGGCGAAGTACCGCTACAACCGCAGCATTGCAATCGAGCGGATACGCGAATCACTGACTGCGACAGTGGAGCGAGCAAGGACAGGCGAGAAGCGCTCGCCGGTACGGATGTGGGAGAGGCGTTACGTAGGAGATCGGTCATGACGAGAATTCTCAACGCCTTTCAGGCCCTGGCCTGGATCTTCCTGCTGTGCCTGGTCGCGGTAGTCGGTGGTGCTCAGGTTACGAGCACGCGTATCGACTCCGCATCGTGGACGTGTCGGGACACTGCTGGCGCCATCCTGACATCGCACGAGCGTCAGGACAAAGCGCAGGAGGAATGCACCAACCGCGCTCTCAAGTCGCCCGGTACGGCGTTTGAGATTCGCCCGAGCGGGTTTCGCATTGTGGCTGTGGCGGCTGTCACGCCTCCGCAGACAACCGGCAGTGCAACGATCAGGTGGACGCCGCCGGGGCAGAACACGGACGGGTCAACTCTCACGAATCTGGCGGGCTACCGGATCTCGTACGGCACGTCGCCAACCGCGCTGACTCAGGCAATCGAGGTCGCCAATCAGCCTCCAGCTACATCGTCACGGGCCTCACCGCTGGTACTTGGTACTTTGCCGTCCGCGCTTACAGCAGCGAGGGCGCGCAAAGCACGAACTCCAATGTCGCATCGAAGACCCTATAGCCGGGAGATCGGGCGCCGTTACCAAACGCCCAGGCGAGTGATTGTTGGGCGGACTGACCCGCGCATCCGCGCATTGACAGAGAATCCGCTCGGATTTCTCAAAATGAGGAAAGCATGATGGCTGCGGAGGTGACGTGATTGGCGTTTTTCCCAAGTCCTTCCCGCCTGAGTTTCTCGCTAAGCAACTTGCCTTCATGCTGGCCAGGTCGGCATTTGAAACGCTGGATGAGGCTATGTCGTCGATTCGTCTGAGAGAGTGGCCGTGTGTATCGATTCAGGTCAGCAAGGATGGCGTGACTATGGAGGCACACATCCCGAGAGAGGATCTCATGATGTCTCTCGACTCGCTGGTCGAGCGCTACTTGAAACCGCAGGCGGATGCTTTTCTCATGGAGGTGTGGCGTCAGTGAAAGGTCGACCGATCATCATCGAGTTCCGAGGTGAGCCGCGCTCGTTGCGCGAGATCGGCACGCTTATCGGCGTCGCGCCTCGCACGATGTCGTACCGCTGGAACCGCGGAAAGAGAGACGCGCTCCTGTTCGCACCACCGGACGCGCGCAGGAAGCGCCGCGGTAGTTGGCAACATTGCGCCGTTGCTGCGGCCTCAGCATGATCGCGTGCGCATGAAGCGCATCGTCACCCCGCTTGATCGCCCCGAGTAAGGCCCATGGCGCTAACTCACACGTTCGCTGTAGAGGCCAACAGCTCAGTGAGCGGCACCACGCTGACCACAGGAACGTTCGACTCCACGGGTTTCAAGCACCTTGTCGTGTTCGCGAAGCACGAAGGCGCCGCAACGACGATCACCGCCTCGGACAACAAGTCCTCGACCATCGGCGGGCTGACGAAAGTCAATCACGGCGGCGGCAGTCTGTCATCGCAGTTGTTTCACGGTGCCATCGGATCGCCTGGAGCCGGGCACACCGTCACAATGACGCTTGCAGCGGCCCGTACGTGGCGCGATGTGGCAGTGTGGCTGATCAATAACGATGCTGCTGCAGGTGTACAACTGGACGTCGAAGCAGTGGGTGCGTCGGGAACAAGCACGGCGCCTGACGCGGGATCGATTGTGGCGACCGCCGCTGCGATACATATTTTCGGTGTTGGGCAAGCGGGCAGCCCTGGCACACAAACACCTAGCGCGGGATGGACGAAGAATAGTCAAGTCGCCGACAACCTGAAGGCTTCGCGCAACGAGGCTTCCGCAGCAACGACCGATCCGTCATCGACGAGCGGGGCAAGTGCTTCGTGGGCGGCGGTTGCCGCTGCATTCAGGGCTGCGACCGGCGGCCCCCCGCCCGGGCTGGGCGCATCAAAGTTGCCGATGATGGGAGTGGGTCGCTAACCATGGTCGACAATGTCGTAACAAACGCAGGTGCAGGTGGCGCCACTATTGCGTCTGACGATGTCGCTGGAGTTCATTACCAGAGGGTCAAGCTGGTCGATGGCACGGCCGACTCGACCGCGGCCATTCCTGGCGACGCCGCGAACGGCCTCGACGTTGACGTGACGCGGTTGCCATCGCTTCCTGCCGGCACGAACAATATCGGCGACGTTGATGTTCTGACACTGCCAGCCATCCCGGCGGGCAACAACAACATAGGCGATGTCGATGTAGCGAGCCTCCCGGCAACAGCACTCGCGGCTGGCAATCTCGTTCAGGCCGACTACGACACGGGCGCGGGAACGCAGAACATGCCGCTCGTCGGTCTTGCGCTGCCAGCCTCGGGTGGAGCGGTGGCGGGCGGCACGGCCACGAATCCCGTGCGCGTCGATCCCACCGGCACTACGGCGCAACCGGTGAGCGGCACCGTTACCGCGAACGCTGGCTCGGGCAACTTCTCGACGAACCTTGCGCAGGTAGTAGGAACGGCCGCGGCTGTCGGGAATGGCGCGGCGTCTGCTGGCTGCCAGCGCGTTACGATCGCTTCCGACAACACTGCTTTCAGCGTCAATGCAACGCTGCAGGCGAGCACGAACACGAACGAAGTCGTAGGCGATGCCGCTCACGATGCGCCAGTCGCGGGCAATCCCGTGCTGTGCGGCGCCGAAGCTCGGACCTTGCTGCCGACTGCCGTCGCCAATGGCGATGCGGTCCGAAACATGGCCGACAAGAACGGCCGATTGGTCGTTACGAACGAGGCGCCGCGCGACCTCGTCACTCAGAACCGCCTGGCGCTCACGGCCACGACGGAGACGACTCTGATTGCCGCCGGTGGCGTCGGCGTGCTTCGCGACCTGACGCATCTCGTCATGTCGAACGAATCGGCGACCGAGTGCCGCGTGGACATCCGCGATGCGACCGCCGGCTCGGTCGTGCTGTCTGTGGATCTTGCGGCCGATGGTGGTGGTGCTGTGGTGCCGTTCCCCAAGCCGATGAAGCAGACGACCGCGAACAACAACTGGACGGCGCAGCTCTCGGCGGCGGTCTCGACCATGTACATCTCCGCTCAAGCCGTGGATGCGAACTGATGCGCGAGCTCATCCTGAAACGCAGCGACCCGAAGGTGCGACAGGCGAAGTTCCTGAACGCGTACCTCTCGCGCCATGGATTCGATCACGCGAAGCCGATCAGCGCCGATGAGTACATGGACGACGAAGGCGAGATCTGGATTAGCTACTCGCAGCATGAGGATTCGCTGACGCACGAGGAGATTGCGGAACAGGAGCTTGCGCGGCTCGCTCGCGCTGCAGCGGATGCGCCTTTCGCAGAAGCGCCGGCACAGGTTGCCGACCGTGGCCTGCTCGGCCGGCTCAAGTGGGCGCTGACAGGCAAATGACGCTGCTCATGCTCATGAATTTGGATTTCGCGCTGGGCGCTGCGGCTGCGCCGAGCGACCCTGGCAAGGCCGTGCATTCGGTCGCGACGGGCGATGCGCAACAGTCAACGGCAGTTGGGAGATCAACGACGTGAAGAGAGAAGGCGGCTTTGTAGTCAAGAAGTCGGCGGCGCTGACCGCGAGTGCAAACGACATCAGTCCGCGGCCGGACGCGATTCTAGTCGGAGGCGCGGGCACGCTCATCGTGACATGGGAGGACGGCTCGACCGATACGCTGAACGGTTTGCTCGCCGGGAACATCTACCCCATTTCCCCGCGTAGGGTGACGGGAGGCACAGCCACCCTTCTTTCCGCCCTGTACTTCGACGTGACGACGCCGCCGACCACATGAGCCGCGCCGTCCGCCATTTCATCGTCGGACCAGAGGACGAGACGTACGAGCTCGCAGTTGAGCCGCATGAAGTGCTCGATATGGGCTTTGACTGGTCGCGCATCCTCCGCAGCGACACGATCAGCACGTCCAGCTGGGAGAAGCCGAGCGATGTCACGCTGGCTCAAGCCTCCAGCTTCAGCGGCGCGCGCACGTCGATCTGGCCGCAGTTCCCGACCGGCGGACGCTTTGCGCTGGTCAACCAGATCATCACGGCTGGCGGGCGGACCTACCGCCGACAGTTGACCGCACGGAGAGCGATGTGACCGACATCCCGATCATCACAGGCGGTGGCCAGAACAAGCCCAAGAAGCTGGACCCGATCATCGCCGTCCAGATTGCCGACATCTACGCGAAGTGGCGAGCAGCTGGAGTGACGCGAATCCTCGTCTCGGCCCGCACGTTCACCAATCACCTGGACCACAACATCCTGATCGCCGGCCCGTGGGAGTGGCGTATCCGCGATGACATTCCCTATGGCGATGTCCGGCTGTACGGAGTGTGTAGGCAGCGCATCGGCACGATGAGCATCAGCGATGTCGCGATCCACTAAGCCACG
>JBQTHP010000214.1:0-21758 GCA_052389755.1 Gammaproteobacteria bacterium | reverse complement strand
CACCGCTCGCACGACCGTCGCCGCTCGTCTCAACGCTCTTGCTCTTTTCCGGCCGTCAGGCGTCTGAGCCGTCAGCCGTCTGAGTCGTCTTGGCTGCAGCGAGCAGCACTTCGAGCTGCGCGGCCGGCATGGGCCGGGCGTGCAGAAAGCCCTGAGACTGCGGACATTTCATCGCGCGCAGCGCCTCGAGTTGCGCGGGCGTTTCGACACCTTCCGCGACCGCGATCAGATCGAACGCGAAAGCGAGATTGATGATGCTCGACACGAGCGTCCGGCTCGCTCGATCGTCAGGTAAACCGTTGATGAACGTGCGATCGATCTTGAGAAGATCGACCGGCAGCTTCGACAGAAGTCCGAGCGACGAATAGCCGGTGCCGAAATCGTCGATCGCGACTCGAACGCCGGCCTCGCGCAGCACGCGCAGCTTGCGCGTCGTGCCTTCGAGGTCCTGCAACAGTCCCGTTTCGGTGATCTCGATATCGATCCCATAGCCCGGAAGCGGCCAGCCGCTGACGACTGCGAGCACCTGCTCGACGAAAGTGCGGCGGCGGATCTGAAGGGCCGAGACATTGACCGCGACGCGCAGGGGGCCAAGCGCCGCGGCCTGCCAGCGGATGCAGTCTGCCGCGGCCTGGTTCAGGACCCAGTCTCCGACGGTGACGATCAGGCCGGAGGATTCGAGCACGTGGAGGAAGCCATCCGGAGCGACCCGTCCGCGTTCGGGATCATTCCAGCGCAACAGCGCCTCGACCGCCTCGACCCTGCCCGTCTCGACGTTCACCTGAGGCTGGTAGTGCAGCTCGAACTGCTGCTCGTCGATCGCGGCGCGCAAGCGATGCTCGAGAGCCACACGCTCGGCGATCTCGCTGTGCATCTTCAGCTGATAGTGGACGTACTGCTTGCCGGCTTCCTTGGCGAGCTTGAGAGCCGCTTCGGCATTCTGCACCAGCGTGTCGCCGTCGGGACCGTCAGAAGGGTGGCGCGCGATGCCGGACTTGAAGGAAGCGCGGATCTCCCGGCCTTCGATCACGAACGGATCTCTGAACACCGTGCTCTCGAGGAGCGCCGCGACGTTTCCCCGCGATGTCTCGAGCCGCGGCAGCACGAGGGTGAACGTCCCGCCGCCCAGATAGCCGATGCGCTGCTGATCGTCGACGCTGTCCTTGAGCCGATCGGCCACGCGCTGCAGGAGGAGATCGCCAACGTGCCTGCCGAACGTATCGTTGACGCTGCTCAGGCGATCGACGTCGAAGGCGACCACGACCGGGCGGCTCTCGAGCACGCCGGGCGTCGCGAGGAGCGCGTCGATGCGCTCGCAGAGCAGGGGGCGCTTCGCAAGGCCCGTCAGCGCATCGTAAGCCGCGAGGAACTCCACAGTGGCCTCGTTCTGCCGGGACTGGAGCGCGAACGAGAGGTTCGCCGCCATCTCCTGAAGCAGGCGGAGCTCCTCGTCGCCCACCGCATCGAACTCGCGAGAGGAGAGGTTCAGCACACCCATGGTGGACCCACCTACCTTGAGGGGCAGGGCCACCATGGATCGAATCCCGAGCGCGAGAAGCTCTTTGCGTCTCGCGACGACGGGCTCCGACAGCCGCAGGTCGTTGCACACCACGATCTCGCCCGTGCGCAGCGCGCGTGCCGTCAGGCTCGCGTCCGGTTCGGTCCCATCGCTGATCGGGAATTCCGGCGGTCCGCCGCTCTCCAGGCCGAGGCCCGCCCAGTAGATCGGCTTGCCGACGCCGCGCGCACGATCGCGGAGCACCACCAGCACGGTATCGTAACGGCATACCTCCATCGCGAGTCGGCACGCCTCGCGCAAGAGCTCACCGTGATCGCGGGTGCGCACGATCGCGGCATTGACGCCGCTTTGCATCTGCAGCATGCGCGTCAGCCGCGCGATGCGCTCCTCGTGCTGCCGGCGCTCGGTTACGTCGCGCAGCGTGCCGCGATAGCCGCTGGCAGCGCCCGAGCCGGAGACGAGCGCGAGCACGTTCGCTTCGAGCCAGCGGTACTCCCCCGAACGATCGCGCCATCGGGTCAGGACGCCGTTCGCCGTGCGCGAAGTCGAATCGAGCGCCGCGACGGCACTCGCGAACCGCTCGCGATCGTCGGCGTGGATGAGCGCGCTGCAGTTCTCGCCGAGCAGCTCCTGGGCCGTGCAGCCGAGCACGCGCTGGACCGATTCGCTGCTGAACACGAACCGTCCGCCGGAGTCGAGCTCCCAGATCCAGTCCTGCGTCGCGTCGATGATGTCGCGGAGCCGCTGTTCGCTCTCGATGATGCGCTGCTCGGCGAGCCGCCGCGTACGCCGCGCCGCGACGTCGCGAAGGGCGCGATAGACGGCGGGTACCAGCCGCGCGGGCTCGTTCTTCGGAATGAACTCCGCCGCGCCCAGCTGCAGGACCTCGGTTGCCTGCTCCTGATCCTGCAACTCGCCCCAGAAGAGGAACGAGGCGTCTGGTGCCTCGCTGCGTGCGATTTCGAGCGCGCCCATTCCGTCGAGGCCGTTCGCCGAGCGGCTCGCCGCCAGGATGACGTGGGGGCGGAAGTCGCGCAGCGCCGCCCGGAAGTCCGTTTCCGCCGCGGCGCCGCGCACTTTGCACACGAAACCGTGGGCGCGCAGATGGCGACCGACGATCTCGGCAGTCTGCACGACGGAGTCGACGACGAGCAGCCGCGGCTCGTACTGCAACGTCTCGTGCAGGAGTGGTTGTTCGGCGTTCACGCCGCGAAGCCCCCGGGGACCGATGAACGGAACCCCTTCGGGGACTAACTGAGGGGACGCGGCGGAATATCTCAGCGGAGGAGAAAAAATGGCTTCCGCCTTCCGCCTTCCGTCTTCCGGCCGGAGAAGAGACGCCAGCGCCGAGGTCGCGTTCTTATTCCGGCCGGAGGGCGGAAGCCGGAGGCCGGTAGCCTTTCTTCCTCAATCCTCCGTGATGCTGCGGAAATCTACGCCGAGGGAACGAAGCTTCCGGTAGAGGTGCGTCCTCTCCATCCCCACCCGCTTCGCGAGCTGCCCGACCTTGCCGTTGCAAAGGAGAAGCTGCTGCTGCAGATAGGCCCGCTCGAACTGCTCGCGTGCCTCGCGCAGGGGCAGGGCGAGCAGGTCCTGCTTCACCAGCGGCTCGTCCGGTGGTGCCTGCACGGCAAGCTCCCGTTCGATCTCCTCGAGCCGGATCTCTTCCGAGCCGCCCTGAATGAGCACGCGATGCACGAGGTTCTTGAGCTCGCGAACGTTGTCCGGCCAGGGATAGTTTCGCAGCCGGTTCTGCGCGGCGACGCTGAAGCGGCGGAAAGACAGCCCCTCCGTGTCGACGACGCGGTCGACGTAATAGCGCAGCAGCTCCGGCACGTCCTCCGCATAGTCTCGCAGCGGCGGCACCCGCACGATGAGGGTGTTCAGGTTCGAGAGCAGGTCGCGGCGGAAGCCATCGGCGCCGGCGCGGCTCTCGATGCCCGGCTGAGCCGAAGAGACGATCCGCGCGGCGAACCCGACCGGCTGCGTGCCCCCGACACGCGTGAAGCTTCCCGCCTCGAGCGCGCCGAGCAGCAACCGCTGCGCGGACGCCGGCAGATCCTCGATTTCGCTGATGAACAGCACGCCGTCGGCGGCCTGCTCGAGCAGCCCCGCGCTGACCGTGCCGTTCGCTTCGGTTCCGAGAAGCTGTGCCTCCGCGTCGCCCTCGCGCAGCGCGCTCGCGACGACCGTCATGAAGGGCCTGCGGGCGCGCTCGCTCGATTCGTGCAGATACCGCGCGAAGGCTTCGCGGCCGGATCCGGGCTCGCCGATGAGCAGCACCGAGGAAGGATTGGCTGCGATCTGCTGCAGCTCGCTGCGCATCTGCTGCATCACCCGGCTCTTGCCCACCGGCACCATCAACGGCGGCACGAGCAGCTTGCCCGACTGGCGCCTGCGCTTGCCGGCATCGAGCGCTCGCTCGACCGTGCGCAGCAGCTTGGCGAGCGACAGCGGCTTTTCGACGAAATCGAAGGCGCCGAGCCGCGTCGCTTCCACCGCGGTCTCGACCGTGCCGTGACCGGACATCATCACGACAGGACATCCGTCGTGCGCGCCCGCGGACCATTCGCGCAGCAGCGTGATCCCGTCCACGTCGGGCATCCAGATGTCGAGCAGCACGAGATCCGGCGTCTGCTTCGCGCGCGAGGCGCGCGCCTGGCCTGCGTTCGCGGCGACATCGACCTCGTAGCCCTCCTCCGACAGGATCTCCTTGAGGAGGCTGCGGATGTCCGCCTCGTCGTCGACAACGAGGATACGCGCCGCACTCATGCTCGCTTCTCCTTACGCAATTCGAGTCTCCGATCCCGGGTCGCCGAAGAGGCCCGCGTGCCGTCCTCAACGGGCAACACCACGCGCACGCGGGCGCCGCCTTCGGGACGGTTGTCGGCGTCGATCCTGCCGCCGTGCTCCTCCACGATCTTCTTCACGATCGCAAGACCGAGGCCCGTGCCCTTCGGCTTGCTGGTCACGTAAGGATCGAACATGCGGCCGAGCAGTTCGCGCTGAAAGCCGGGGCCATTGTCACACACGGTGACCACCGCATAGGCGGCATCGCTGCCGCCCTCGGCACGCGTCGCGATCTCGAGGCGGCCGCCCGGCGCGCCTTCGAGCGCCTCGAGCGCGTTCGTCACGAGGTTGTTCAGGATCTGCCGGACGCGGCCGCGGTCGGCCTCGATCGTTTCGACGTGCCCGTCGAGGTCGAGCCTGATCTCCACTCTCGGATCGTGCGAGCGGTAGAGATCCGCGACTTCGACGACGAGCGCGTTGAGCGGGAAGCGGGTGATCTTCATGTCCGGCGTCCGCGCATAGTCGCTGAACGCGTTCACCATCTGCTTCATCGCCTCGACCTGCTGCACGATCGTGTGGGTTGCGCGCTCGAGCACCTCGGCATCCTCGCGGCTCATGCTCTCGAGGAAGCGCCGGCGCATGCGCTCGGCCGACAGCTGGATCGGCGTCAGCGGATTCTTGATCTCGTGCGCGAGACGGCGCGCGACCTCGCCCCACGCCGCATCCCGCTGGGCCTGCAGCAGCGCCGTGATGTCGTCGAAGACGATCACGAAGCCGACCTCGCTGTCCTCGCCGGGCAGCGGCGTGCATGCGCACATGAGCACGCGGTGGCCGGTCTCTCCTTCGAGCTCGAGCTGTTCGCGCCATTCACCGCGGCCCGCCGCGAAGCGCAGAGCGATGGCCGCCACGAACTGGCCCAGCCGTTCGTTGCCGGCCGTCAGCTCTGGCAGCGCCCGGCCGGTGGCCTCGGACAGATCGACGCCCAGAATCGCGCCAGCCGCGTGATTCGCGATGCGCACGGTGAGGAGCCGGTCGACCGCCAGCACGCCGGTGGACAGGCGCGCGAGGATGATCGCGAGGCGCTCGCGCTCGCGCTCCACGGCTTCCTGGCTGCGCTGCGCTTCCTCGCGCGCACGGCGCAGGCGCTTGGTCATGTCGTTGAAGGAGTGCACGAGGAATCCCATCTCGTCGCGCGAGGGCAGCGGCAGCCGCGTGCCGAAGTCGCCCTTGCCGACCGCGCGCGTGCCCGCGATCAGGTCCTGTACGGGGCGGACCAGACGCTGGGCGGAGAAGATGGCGCCGTAGATCGCGGCGAGCATCGCAAGCAGCAGCACGAGGGTCAGCGTGAGGCGGAAGCTGTATTTAAGGGGTTCGCGCAGCGCGGCGAGGTCGCCATACTGGGAATACGCGCCCTGTACGGCTTCAGAGAGCGCTGCAAGCTGCGGCGGTACTTCGTAGATGGCTACGACATAGCGCCCGGCGCTGCCGGTAGCGAATCCCGACATCGGCGCTCCCGTACGGATCAGGTACCGCCCGTCCGCCTGCGGCTCGAGGCTCACGTACGGGCGGCCTTCGCTCACCTGGCGAACGAGATCGGGCGGCGGGCGTGAGGGCAGGGACTCGACCGACTGGTCGCTGCTCGCCGCGAGCATGCGCTCGTGCTCGCCGAACAGCACGATCTCGAGGGCGCCTGACGCCCGCCGCTCTTCGTCGAGCCGGTCGATCTGGTCCTCGGGCAGGGTGAACGCGAGCGAGCGACCGAGCCGTTCGGTGCGTTGCCCGAATTCCCGCATCCGGACGTCGAGCGCCGCGCGCGACAGCACGAGCGCATCGTTGAGCCCCTGTTTGACCTCGACCCGAAACCAGCTGTCGATGCCGCGGTTCAGGAACTCCATCGAAAAGAGGTAGACGATGAGGAGCGGCGCGACCACCAGGGCGCCGAAGATGCCGACGGTGCGTGCGGTGAGCCGCGATCCCGGGACGTGATCGCGGAAGTCGCGCACGAGCTGCCAGAGCTTGCGCGCCAGCAGCACCGTGAGCCCGATGACGCCCATCACGTTGAGCAGCAGTATCCACGGCTGCAGCCGGCTGAACTGCGAGGAGTCCTGCGCGCTCTTCGCAAGCAGCAGCAGCGCCGCGAAGCAGACCGCCGCCCACAGCGCAACGAGCGCGTAGCTCCGGAAGCGCCTGGTCGCTCCCGCCTTCAGACTGGCAGCGACCATGAGTACCACTCGCTCTCGCGGTGCCAGTCGTTCGTCCAGAACAGGAGCGCGCGCAACGAGGCGGGAAGGCGCCCGCGTCGCACGCCGGCGCGCACGCTGATGCGATAGCGGTCGCCGCCCTGCAGCTGCGGCTCGACGAGGATCGGCCAGCCGTCGACGGTGCCGAGGTATTCGAGCGCCGCCTCGAGTGAGGGGAAGCTCTGCTGGTCGCCGCTTCGTTCCTCGCGGATGACGTAGCGATTACTCACTGTGTGGTAGGCGAGATCGCGTCGCAGCGTGAGATTGACCACGCCGGCATCGAACCAGAACCGGCGCTCGCGCGCGACGTTCGCATCGAGGTCGAAGGCGAGTGTCACGCCGTCGCGCAAGGCATCGCGAATGCCCTCGCTCAGCGGGTACTGCACCCGCGCGTGCAGGTGGAAAACCCCTCTGTCGACGTTCACATAGGCCGATCGCACGCTGAGCGAGCCGTCGAGCGCATCTGCACCGACCTGCCCACTGAACAGCAGGACCGGGACGGCGAGAATCCGGATCGATGCCTGTCGCATTGCCCAACGTGGACCCGTGTCAAGTCGGTCAGGTTCCAGTCGTTGCCTTTTCGATACAAGCATAATGGAAGCCGTCCGTGCCTGCCCGCGCGCCCGGCAGGAGTTGAACGCCCGTCTGTCCCTGAATCGCGTCCGGGGCGAGGCTTTCCGCCGGCGGAAGCGGTCCTGAGCGTGCGCGGGGTTCGCCGTTCAGAAACTGGCCTGTCACGCCTTCGTTCTCCGCCCCGAGAATCGAGCATGTCGCGTAGATCAGGCGGCCGCCCGGCGCCAGCATCGCGAATGCCGCGTGCAGCATCTCGAGCTGTGCCGTTGCGAACGACGCGATGTCGCTCGGACGCCGCAGCAGCTTGATGTCGGGATGGCGTCGGATCACACCCGTCGACGAGCACGGCGCATCGAGCAGAATGCGGTCGAACGGCCGCCCGTCCCAGAACGCATCGGTGTCCCGCACGTCGGCGCTTGCGAGCCGCGCTTCGCGCCGCAGGCGCTGCAGATTCTCGCGCACGCGAGCGAGACGTCCGGCATCGACGTCCACGGCCGTCAACTCGATGCCACGCGTGTGCTCGAGCAGGTGGCCCGTTTTGCCGCCGGGCGCCGCGCACGCATCGAGCACGCGCATCTGCGGTCTCGCATCGAGAAGCGGCGCGGCGAGCTGTGCGCCGGCGTCCTGCACGGATACCCGGCCTTCGGCGAAGCCGGGGATGGCCGCAATCGGTACGGGTCGGTCGAGCAGGACAGCGGAAGGCGCCCACTCGATCGGCCGCGCGCCATGGCCGGCGGCGGCGAGCTCCCGAACGCACTCCGTAACGCTGGATCGCGACAGGTCCACGCGCAGCACCATCGGTGGATGCTCATTGTTCGCCGCGAGAATGCGGTCGGCGTGGTGAGACCATTCGCGGTCGATCGCATCGACCATCCACCGGGGATGCGCGGTACGCGCCGCTCGGTCGGCGTCGACGCTGCCCATCACTGCCTCGCGTTCCGCGACGAACCGACGCAGCACGGCATTCACGAAGCCGCTCGCGCGGGCCTGGCCCAGTGAGCGGGTCGCATCGACCGCTGCGTTCACCGTGAGCTCCGGCGCGTTGCGGGAGTATTCGATCTGATGGGCCGCCACGATGAGCAGTGCGCGGACCTCGGGCGGCAGCGATTCCGGTGGGCGCTGGAGAAGAGACGTGATCGCCGGTGCGAGGCGCCAGTACCAGCGCACGGTGCCCAACGCAACGGCGCGTACGGCGGAGCGTTGCAGACCCTCACCCGGCTCCGCCACCCTCTCCCGCCGAGCGGGAGAGGGTTGGGTGAGGGCCTCCTCGAGTGCCTGCTCCGCGCTGCGCCCGCGAAACGCGATCCCCGCAACCGCACGAGCCGCACCGACGAGGGCTGCGGCGCCCGGCGCAAGAGACTCACGTCGTCGTGCCGACGATCCGCGGCTTCGAGTCATCCGAGGACGCGCCCGACGAGTTGCAGCGAGTTCGCCAGGTCACGCGCGGCAACCGGCCGGCGGCCCGGGCGTTGCACTTCGGTCAGCAGCAGACAGCCCTGACCGCAGCGCACGGTGATCCCTGCCGGCTCGGCACCAAGTACCAGGCCGGGCCGATTCCCGTCGCGAGACTCGGCTTGCGGCCGGGCACGCGCGCCGAAGATCCGCAGCTGCTCGCCGTCGAGGCGCGTTTCGGAGACGGGCCACGGGTTGAACGCGCGCACCTGCCGCTCGAGCACCGCGGCGTCCTGCCGCCAATCGATCCGGGCTTCGGACTTCTCGATCTTCGGCGCATACGTCGCGCCGGTTGCAGGCTGGGCCTGCGCGACGAGATCGCCGTCGGGCCAGCGGGCGAGCGTCTCGAGCAGCGCATCGGCGCCGAGTGCGGCGAGTCGATCGTGAAGCGAGCCGGCGGTGTCCTCTGCGTCGATCGTCACGCGTCGCTGCAGCAGCATCGGACCCGTATCGAGTCCAGCCTCCATCAGCATGATCGTGACGCCGGTTTCGGTGTCGCCCGCGAGAACTGCGCGCTGAATCGGCGCGGCGCCGCGCCACCGGGGTAGAAGCGAGGCGTGAATGTTGATGCATCCGAGTCGCGGTATGTCGAGCGCTGCCTGCGGCAGGATCAACCCGTACGCGACGACGACGAGCACGTCCGGCCGCCACGCAGCGAGCTCGGCGCGCCCCTCCTCGGATTTGAGCGAGCGCGGTTGCGCGATGCGCATTCCGTATCGCTGAGCGGCGCTCTTTACGGGACTCGGCGCGATGAGCTGACCGCGCCCGCGCGGGCGATCGGGCTGCGTCAGGACTCCTGCGATCTCGTGAGCGGAGCGAGCGAGCGCTTCGAGCGCCGGCAGCGCGAACTCCGGCGTGCCGGCGAACGCGACTCGCAACGTCGTCAGAGCGCCCGCGCGGACGCCGTCGGGGCGGCGCCGGCGGCCCGCCCGCGTGCAGCGCGCTCCTTGCGATCCTTCTCGAGCTTCTTGCGAATGCGCTCGCGCTTGAGATCCGAGAGATAGTCGACGAACAGCTTGCCGTCGAGGTGGTCCATCTCGTGCTGCAGGCACACGGCCAGAAGGCCTTCCAGCTCGACTTCGTGCGTGGCGCCGTCACGATCCTGATAGCGGGCACGCACCTTCGAAGCACGCTCGATCTCATCGAAGATGCCGGGGACGGAGAGGCACCCTTCTTCCATCGTGGCGACGCCCTCGCGTACCAGGATCTCCGGGTTCACGAACACGAGCGGCTCGGTCTTCTCGGGCGAGATGTCGATGACGATGAGGCGGCGATGCGCGTCCACCTGGGTCGCGGCGAGACCGATGCCGGGTGCGGCATACATCGTCTCGAACATGTCATCGACGAGCCGTCGGAACGCGCCGTCGAACTCGACGACCGGCTGCGCCTTCGTGCGCAACCGCGGGTCCGGATATTCCAGTATTTGCAGAAGGGCCATCGGCGGTACGGGGGTATGGACTAGTCGTGATCCAGCGCACAAAGTTGACATTTAACAGTGTGCCGCGAACAGCGGTGCGATTATAACAGCGGGGTCGCTTGCCCCACCCGAGACTCAAGGAGTGGAGGATGTTTACGAATCAACGACTTGAAGCGGGCGTGATCGCCGCCGGCTTCATCGCTTGCACGCTCGTCGCCGCGGGTTGCACATGGGGTTCCCGCGACCGTGTTGCAAGCGAGAGCGTATCGGCCACCGCGCAGTCCACGGGCGCCGCCGATGCGTCGGCCGCCGAGACGGCACCCGACGAGGACCTGACTGCAACGGAGGCTGCTGCGAGTGCGCAAGCCGCTGCGCAGTCGGCCGAACCTGCTCCGGAGCCTCCCTCGCCCAGCGGCGTCCTGCAGCCAACCGCTCCGAAGAGCTACACGGTCAAGCGCGGCGATACGCTGTGGGACATCGCCTCGACGTTCCTGCGCGACCCGTGGTACTGGCCTGAGGTGTGGTACATCAATCCGCAGGTCGAGAATCCGCACCTGATCTATCCGGGAGACGTGCTCGCGCTCGCTTTCGGCGCCGATGGCCAGCCGCAGATCCGACTCCAGAGTGGCGGCCCTGCGCGCCTCAATCCGCGCCTTCGCACCTCGCCGCTCGAAGGCCCGATCCAGACGATTCCGTACTCCGCCATCGCGTCGTTCCTGTCGCGTCCGTCGGTACTCGAGGCCGACGAGGTGCGCCGTGCGCCGCACGTCGTGGCGCTGCGCGACGGCCACATGATGGGCGGCGCCGGACACGAGGTGTACGTCGCCCGACTCGATGCGCCCCAGAACGCGCGCTACAGCGTCGTGCACGTCGGCGAGCCGCTGCGCGATCCGGACGATGGCGATGTGCTCGGATACGAAGGGACGTACACGGCGACCGCCACGGTGATGAAAGCCGGCAACCCGGCAAAGGCGATGCTGTCCGATTCGGCGCGCGAGACGCTGCAGGGCGACCGCCTCTTCTCCACCGACTACGAGGTGCCCCTCAACTTCATCCCGCGCGCCCCGCGCAACGAGGTCGCCGGGCGCATCATTTCCGTGGTCGACGGCGTCGAGCTCATCGGTAGCTATCAGATCGTGGTGATCAACCGCGGCAAGCGCCACGGCATCGACTCCGGGCACGTCCTGGCGGTCGATCAGGCCGGTGAGATCGTGCACGACAAGCACGCGGGCGGCATGAGCCGATTCAACACCGGCGGAGCGTTCGCTGCGCGCGTCCGCCTGCCCGATGAGCGCGCCGGCACGCTGCTGATCTTCAAGTCCTTCGACCGCCTTGCTTACGGCCTGGTCGTCGGCGCATCTCATCCGATGCGGGTCGCCGACCGCGTGCGCAACCCGTAAAACTCACTCAACCCGCAGATACGGCGAGCGGCCCGACCGGGGCCGCTCGCTTATCCTGTGCGGGTGGAGCTGACCCGCACCTGCGTGTTGCTGGCTCGCGCCGGCGTCAACGTCGAGCACTTGCGCGCTGCAGCCGCAGCGAGCGGCAGCTCGCCCGAAGCGCTGCTCGCCGAAGGCGCCCGTGCTCTGCGCGACATCGAGCTGCGGCCTTCGACGCGCGACGCTCTCACCTCGCCCGACGACCGTGCCATCGATGCCGACCTGCGCTGGCTCGAAGCGGCGCACGCGACGCTCGTGCCCTTCTCCTCGCCGCAGTATCCCGAGCTGCTCGCGCAGGCGGGCAGCGCGCCGGCCGTTCTGTACGTGCTCGGCGATCCGGCGGCACTGAAGGAGCCGCAACTCGCCATGGTGGGCTCGCGCAATCCGACGCCGGCCGGACGCGAGACCGCGCGGGATTTTGCCCGGCATTTCGCGCGCATTGGGCTCGCGATCACGAGCGGGCTTGCGCTCGGCATCGATGGGGCGAGCCACGAGGGCGCACTCGCCGGAGGCGGCCTCACGATCGCGGTCTGCGGACACGGGCTCGATATCGTCTATCCGCACGAACATCGCGAGCTGGCCGCGCGCATCCGCGAGCACGGCGCGCTCGTGTCGGAGTTCCCGCCGGGCACGCAGCCTCTGCGACCGAACTTTCCGCAGCGCAATCGGATCATCAGCTGGCTCTCGTTCGGAACGCTCGTCGTCGAGGCCGGAATTCGCAGCGGGTCGCTCAACACGGCGCGCTACGCCCTCGATCAGGGTCGCGAGGTCTTTGCGATCCCCGGCTCCATTCATAACCCGGTCGCACGCGGTTGCCATAAGCTGATCCGCGAGGGCGCGAAGCTCGTCGAGGAGGCCGCAGATGTGCTGTCGGAGCTGAAAATTCCGCTGCTTTCGCAACGCCCCGCGCCGACGCGCGACGCCCCCTCCGCCACGTCCGCTGCATCCCTCGCAATGGACAAGGATTACGAAATACTGTTAGATGCCGTCGGCTTCGAGCCTGTGAGCATCGATGCAATCGTCGAACGCACCGGTCTGCCGAGCGAGTCGATCGCCTCGATGCTGCTGATTCTCGAGCTCGATGGGCGCGTCGCGCCCTCCTCCGGCGGCCGCTACTGCCGCCTGCCCTAGAGCCTCTAACACAGTCCCGCATGAGCCGCGTTACGACGATAAGGCGACGGATACAAGGCACGAGCCGCAGCCCATATGTCGATATGGGCAAGGCTCGTAACGCAGTAGCCGCGCCTTATCGTCGTAACCCGGTGCGGGACTGTGTTAGAGGCTCTCACGAAACCATGACCGGCACCGTTCTTGACATCCTGATCTACGTCTTCGACCACTACATGCTGGCGGATGCGCCGGAAGTGCCGGAGCGCGACGACCTCGCACGCGACCTCGAGCGGGCGGGCTTCACGCAGTCGAACGTCGAGCGCGCACTCGACTGGCTCGCGGATCTCGCCGATGTGCGCGACCCTCCGTCGCTCGGCGCTGGCGCGAAGGCGCTTCGCGTGTTCTCCGACGGCGAGCTCGTGCGTCTGTCGGTCGCTTGCCGCAACGATCTTCTGCAGCTCGAGCGGCTCGGCATCCTCTCGCCCGAGCAGCGTGAGATCGTCATCGAGCGGCTGCTCGCGCTCGATGCGGCCGACCTCGAGGTCGAGCACCTGCGCTGGGTGGTGCTCATGGTGCTCTCGAGCCAGCCCGGACAGGAGCAGGCGTTCGCGCGAATGGAATCGCTCGTGGCCGACGCCCACGCGGGCGCACCGCATTGAGCGCACCGGAGCTGCTCCACGCCTCCTCGCAGGGAAGATGAGGACGGGCCCGCGTGGCTGAAAACCTCGTCATCGTCGAGTCGCCGGCCAAGGCGCGCACGATCAAGAAGTATCTCGGCAAGGATTTCGAGGTGCTCGCTTCCTACGGCCACGTGCGCGACCTCGTGCCGAAGGAAGGCGCCGTCGATCCCGACAACGGCTTCGCGATGCAGTACCGGGTGCTCGAGAAGAACCAGCGCCATGTCGATGCGATCGCGCGCGCGCTGAAGAAGGCGAAGGCACTGTATCTCGCGACCGACCCCGATCGCGAAGGCGAGGCGATCTCGTGGCACCTCTACGAGATCCTGAAGGAGCGCGGCGAGCTCAAGGGCAAGAACGTACACCGTGTCGCGTTCTACGAAATCACTCGCAACGCGATCCGCGACGCGGTCGGGCAGCCGCGCGATCTGTCGTTCGATCTCGTGAACGCGCAGCAGGCGCGGCGCGCGCTCGATTATCTCGTCGGTTTCAACCTCTCTCCGCTGCTGTGGAAGAAGGTGCAGCCCGGCCTGTCCGCGGGTCGCGTGCAGAGCCCGGCACTGCGCATGATCTGCGAGCGCGAGGAAGAGATCGCCGCGTTCAAGGCCCAGGAGTACTGGACGATCGAGGGCGAAGGCGAGCACTCGCAGCAGACATTCGCGATGAAGCTGTTCGAGTACCGCGGCCGCAGGGTCGAGCAGTTCAGCTTCGTCAACGAAGGTCAGGCGCGCGCGGTCGAGCGGGCGGTGCTCGGCGCCGCAGCGGGCGCGCTGCGCGTGCTGACGATCGACCGCAAACAGCGGCGTCGCAATCCCGCGCCGCCGTTCACGACCTCGACGCTGCAGCAGGAAGCTGCGCGCAAGCTGGGATTCAACGCACGCCGCACGATGCGCCTCGCGCAGCAGCTCTACGAAGGCGTGGACGTCGGCGAGGGCAACGTCGGTCTCATCACGTACATGCGCACGGATTCGGTCGCGCTCGCTGCGGAAGCGGTGCGCGAGATCCGCGAGACGGCCGTGCGCCTGTACGGCGCCGAATCGATCGACAAAGAGCCGCGCGTCTACAAGACGAAGTCGAAGAACGCGCAGGAAGCGCACGAGGCGGTTCGCCCGACGTCGGCGTCGATCGTGCCGGCCGACATCGAGGGCAAGCTCGACGCCGACCTTTTCCGCCTGTATGCACTGATCTGGAGGCGTGCCGTCGCTTCGCAGATGGCGCATGCGGTGTTCGATACGGTCGCGGTGGACATGCTCGCAGGTGCCGGTGGACCGGAACGTCACCTGTTGCGCGCCACCGGTTCGACGCTCGTGAAGCCGGGTTACATCGCCGTATACCAGGAAGGCCGGGACGACAGCGCGGAGGACGACACGGATCACGTGCTGCCCGCGATGCACGAGGGCGATTCCGTGCGGCTGCTTTCGATCCGCGCCGATCAGCATTTCACGGAGCCGCCGCCCCGCTACTCCGAAGCCTCGCTCGTCAAGGCGCTCGAAGAGCACGGCATCGGCCGCCCCTCGACCTACGCGACCATCATCTCGACGCTGCAGGACCGCAAGTACGTCGAGATGGACAACCGGCGATTCGTGCCGACGGACATCGGCAAGATCGTGAATCGCTTCCTCACCTCTTTCTTCCACCGCTACGTGGAATACGGCTTCACGGCGGCGCTGGAAGACGAGCTCGATGCGGTGTCGCGCGGCGAAGAGGACTGGACGATTCCGCTCAACAAGTTCTGGAAGCCGTTCATCCGCCAGGTCGAGAGGACCGAGAAGAACGTCACGCGCGAGCAGGTCGCGCAGGCCCGCGAGATCGGCATCGATTCCGCCTCCGGCAAACCGGTGAGCGTGCGCATGGGCCGCTTCGGCCCTTTCGTGCAGATCGGCACCAAGGACGACGAGGAGAAGCCGCGCTTTGCCGGCCTGCGGCCGGGCCAGAAGATGGACAGCGTGACGCTTGCCGACGCCATGGAGCTGTTCAAGCTGCCGCGCACGCTCGGTGAGACCGCCGAGGGCGAAGCGATCGTCGCGAACGTCGGACGCTTCGGTCCCTACGTGAAATACGGCAGCAAGTACGTCTCGCTCAAGGAGGATGACCCGTACACCGTGTCGCTCGAGCGCGCGCTCGAGCTCATCCGCCTGAAGAAAGAGGCCGACGCGAATCGCATCATTCAGGACTTCGCGGACGCGGGTGTGCAGGTGCTGAACGGCCGCTACGGACCGTACGTCACGGACAAGAAGAAGAACGCCCGCGTGCCGAAGGATCGGGAGCCTAAATCCCTCACGCTCGAGGAATGCCTCGCACTGCTCGCCGCGGCGCCGGAGCGCGGCGGGCGATTCGGACGCGGCCGCAAGTGGGCGCCGCAGAAGTCGGCCCCTGGCGTCGCCGAGACGGCCGAACCGGCCGTCCCGCGCGGGCGCGCTCGCAAATCCCCGGTCGCGACCGAATCGACGGTCTCCGTCCGCAAATCCGCGCGCAGCCCTGAAACGAAGCCTGCGCCGAGTGCGAGCCGCGCGGGCGCATCACGACGACCGTCACCGCTGGTGCGAAACGTCGTCAAGAAGAAATCGCGCCGAGCGAAGACGGCCGTGAAGAAGCGCGCCTAGCGGCCCGCAGACGTGGGTGTTGCGCGTACGCACTGCGGAGCGCTCAGATCGCCAATCGCGTCCTCCTAACCCCCGGTTTCGCATTATGTTTAAGCGTGCGCCGGACTCGCCGACGGGATGCGATTGAATAGCGACACAGTCGAGAGTAGCGTTCGCACTCACGCCAACAAGCATTTCATAACGCGTCACGGCCCCTTCGTCCCCCATGACCGTCCGCTTCGGCGGCGGTGCATGCGTGCGTGATCCGGCGGAGCGCGCGGAACGCTTCGAGTGGCCGCTCGAATAATCTCAAAAACAGGGGAGATGACCGGATGAAGCGTCCTATTCCCGCGCGTCTGGGATCGATGGTCCTGGGTGCCGCGCTCGCCTTGCCATTAGTCGGATTCGACGCCACGGCGGCGGATCTTTCCAGGCTCACCATTTCCAGCCCGACGACAGTCGCCAGGATAGACGACTCACTCGCATCGGCCAGTGGCGCGGTGGACGTCGTCGTGCAGCTCGCCGAAGCGCCGCTCGCAATCGCGAACGGCGAGAATGCGAAGCGCGTCGGCGGCCGCCTCAGTCGCGGCCAGCAGATCGCTCACTCCGAGAGGCTGCGCGCCCGTCAGAGCGAAACGTTGAGCCGGATTCTCGCCCTCGGCGGCCAGGAGATCGCTCGAGTCCGCATCGCGTACAACGCGGTGATCGTTCGCATCGACGCGGAGAAGCTCCGCGCGATCGCTACTCTTCCCGGCGTGACGACTCTGCGCCCGGTCGGCGACTACCGTCGCGATCTCGTGGACACGGTGCCGTATATCGGGGCGTCGTCTGCGCAGGCGGTGGGGCTCGATGGATTCGGCGTCGACGTCGCGGTGCTCGACTCTGGTATCGACTACACGCACAGGAACCTGGGCGGCGCGGGGACGTTGGCCGCTTATGAGGCGGCATACGGCACGAGCAACGCCGACCCGCGGAACACGACGATCGATGGACTGTTTCCGACAGCCAAGGTCGTTCGCGGGTTCGATTTCGTGGGCGAAGCATGGCCGAACGGTCCGCTCGCCCCCGACCCGGATCCCATCGACTTCGGCGCCCATGGTACGCACGTCGCGGACATCATCGGCGGCCAGAGCACTGATGGAAGTCATGTCGGCGTAGCGCCGGCCGCCAGGCTGTGGGCCGTCAAGGTCTGCAGCGCGGTCTCGACTTCGTGCAGCGGCGTCGCATTGCTTCAGGCAATGGACTTTGCGCTCGATCCGAACGGCGACGGCTCCATGGACGACGCCGCCGACGTCATCAACATGTCGCTCGGTTCGAGCTACGGGCAAAGGGAAGACGACCTCAGCTTCGCATCGACGAACGCCGTCAAGGCCGGCGTGATCGTCGTTGCCTCGGCGGGTAACAGCGGCGACAAGCCGTACGTCACGGGTTCGCCGGCTTCGACTCCGGAAGTCATCAGCGTCGCGCAGACGACCGTGCCGAGCGACGAGGCGATCCCGCTCGTCATCAACTCGCCGGCCAATATTGCCGGCACGTTCACGAACACGGCGACGATTTCGTGGGCGCCGATCGGCGCCGGTTTCACCGGCAACGTCGCGTTCGTCGGCCGCGGCTGTCGGGACGATGAGACGACGCCGGGCGTTGTTGAGCCCACCGACCCGTATCTGGCCGATCCTGCGGGCAAGGTCGCGCTGATCGACCGCGGTGTCTGCGCGATCAGCGTCAAGGTGGACCGAGCCGCAAAGGCCGGCGCGATCGGCGTGCTCCTCGGGCTCGTCGCGGCGGGCGATGCGATCACGTTCAGTCAGGGCGGCGGAGATACTTTCATTCCGACGCTCGTGATCATTCAGGCCAATGCGAATCTGATCAAGGCGAACCTCGCCGCGCCCGTCAACGTCACGGTGTCTCCGGCGAACGCGGTGTCGCTCATCGGCAGCATGGCGAGCACATCGTCGCGCGGCCCGAACCATAGCTTCAACCACATCAAGCCCGACATCGGCGCGCCGGGCGCCTCGGTGTCGGCGGAATCCGGTACCGGCACCGGCGAGACGGCGTTCGGAGGTACCTCCGGAGCCGCCCCGATGGTCAGCGGCTCTGCGGCGATCATGGTGCAGGCATATCCGCGTCGCTCGCCGGCGGTGATCAAGTCCCTGCTGATGAACACGGCGGACACGAACATCTTCATCAATCCGGCGACGCAGCCCGGCGTGCTCTCACCCATCACGCGCATCGGTGGCGGTGAAGTGCGGGTGGACGAGGCGCTCGCGACCACGACCGGCGCGTGGGACAGTCAGCGGCAGACGGCAAGCCTGTCGTTCGGGTATCACACCCTGCACGAGCCGACGACAGTGCGCCGCGCGGTGCGCGTGCGGAACTTCAGCTCTCAGGCGCGCACGTACGAGGTCTCGTCGACATTCCGTTATGCCGCCGATGAGGCAACGGGCGCCGTGAGCGTGGACGTGCCATCGACGATTACCGTGCCGCGGAACGGCAGCACGGTGTTCGACGTGTATCTCACGATCGATCCGAGCAAACTGCCCGTCTGGAACCTGAACGGCGGCTCACAGGGCGGCAATGGCGCCCGTCTGCTGACGCTCGAATACGACGGCTACATCTCGATCCAGGACGACCGGGACCACGTGCATGTCGCGTGGCAGGCCCTGCCGCACCGGGCCGCCGAAGTTCGGGCAGTCAACAGGACGGTAACGATTCCGTCCGGCGAAAGCGGGTTCCTGACGCTGCAGAACGTCAGCGATGTTCTCGACGGTCGCCTTGACGTCTTCTCGTGGACCGGATCGAGCCCGAAGATTCCGGGCTCTGACCTCCCCGGGGCCGGCGACAACGCCGCCGTCATCGACCTGGCAACGGTCGGTGCACGACTCGTGGGAACCAACCTTCAGATCGCGATCAACACGCACGGGCAGCGGGCGCATCCGGCATATCCGGCCGAGTTCGATGTCGAGTTCAACACGGATGGGGATCCGGAGCCCGACGCGGTCGCGTTCACAGTCGAGAACGGCGGGTTCGCGGCCACGGGCCAGACCGTCGTGGCGGCGGGACCGTTGCCTTCCGGTCCTTTCCGCGTGTTCTTCTTCGCCGATGCGGACCTCAACTCGGCGAACATGATCATGACCTTACCGCTGAGCGCGATCGGTGCGACGCCGGACACGACGCTGACGTTCAGCGTTTTCGCGTTCGACAACTACTTCACCGGGCTGCTGACCGATTCCATCGAGAACATGGTCTTCACTCCCAGTCGTCCGCGATTCTTGGTCGGCGGCGTGCCAGCGGCGGGAGTTCCGGCCAACGGCAACAGCGTGCTCACGGTCACCCCGGTTGCGGGCGGCGACGCTGCATCACCGTCCGACAAGGGCTTGCTGCTCCTCTATCGCGACGGGCGCGCCAAGAAGGAAGCTGAGACGGTGAACGTCAGGATCAAGAACCAGAAATAACCGGCGGCGAGAAAGTACGGGCCCGGGAGCGCAAGCTCCCGGGCCTTTTTCACTTGTCGGACGGCCGACGCGAGATGGATCGTGGATTGCGGACGCAGAGCTTGAAGAAGCCGTTTCGAGCCGCAGCGTGATACGCGTACGTGGCTTCGCCAGCCTGGAACTCTATGCGGTATCCCGGCACGAGCTGCTGAGTGTAGAGCTCGCCAGGCATGCGGCACCCGAGCGATCCGTCCGGCCAGGTCACGGTCTCTGCGCGCACCACCTTCGCGGAGTTCGCGGCGACGCCGACGCGTTGCGCGAGGTCGGCCCGCATTTTCCGGATGAGATCTTCAGGCACTTTTCCGGCGGCCGACTCGATCGGTTCGGGTGACGGCACCCGTTCTGGCAACGTAACCTGCGGGTTCGGCGGCGATGCCGAGCAGGCGATTGCCGTTCCGCCGAGCCAAACAGTGATCAGGCCGGTCATGAGGGGTTTCACCGTTTTCTCCTGCGTAAGCACGCACGCCTTCAACGCGGCCCGCGTCGCTTGCGGGTTTCGCGTCGCCAGCTGCGGATGAAGTATCGCCACGCGTTCCATGCAGGCAACTTCGCGGATGTGCACAAGCACGTCGCGCTGCTCGCGCTGCTCGCGGCGCTCAGGCGCAAGGACAGGGGCTTTCTGTATCTCGAGACGCATGCGGGATCCGGTGCGTACGACGATGTGGCGCACTCCGCGCCGCTCGAAGGCCTGCTTCGAGCGGCGACCAATGCGCCGGAGCTCGCGCGATACGTTCGCGCAGTTACCGCGTATCGAGCCGAACGAGGCACGCCCCACGGCTACGCCGGCTCGCCTCTCCTCGCCGCGCGCGAGCTGCGTCAGCAGGATCGGGCCGTGTTCATCGAGGCTCAGCCGGCGGAAGCGCGCGCGCTCGAGCGCGCGCTCCACGGCGTGGCCGGCGCGCGCGTGGAATGCGGTGACGGCTTTGCGCAGCTGCGCGCACATCTGCCGCCGAAAGAGCGCCGCGGTCTCGTGTTCATCGATCCTTCGTACGAGGAGACCGAGCAGGATCTCGACCGTACCGTTCGCGCCATGCAGGAGACACTCCGGCGTTTCGCAACGTGCGTCGTCGTCGCGTGGTATCCGATCAAGAGAGCATCGGACCTCGAAGCCTGGCACGCACGAATCGCGCGGGACATCCAGCACGAGACGCTGCTGAGCGAGCTCTGGCTCTATCCGACCGACTCGCGCGTATCGCTCAACGGATCGGGTCTTCTGATCGCGAATCCGGCCTACCAGATCGCGGATCGCATGCAGATGTGGCTGCCCGAGCTGGCCGTGCTGCTCGATGCGAAGCGGCGCGGCGGCGCGAAGGTGCGCTGGCTCACGCCGCCCCGGTGAGACGCGTAAACTGCGGGGATGAGCGCTGAGCCCGATCAGTATGGGGTGATCGGTCATCCGGTCACGCACAGCTGGTCGCCGTTCATTCACGGCCTGTTCGCCCGTCAGACGGGGCAGGCCATCACGTACCGACTCTTCGACGTTCCACCCGAGCAGTTCCGCGTGCGCGTGCTCGAGTTTTTCGGGCGCGGCGGGCGAGGACTCAACGTCACCGTGCCGCACAAGCTCGCTGCGGCGGAGCTCGCCAACGAGCTGACGGAGCGAGCCGAGCGCGCGCTCGCCGTCAACACGCTGGCGATGCAGGAAGACAACCGGCTGCTCGGCGACAATACGGACGGCGCCGGACTCATCCGTGACCTCCGGGAGAATCTCGGCGTCACCGTCGCCGATCGCCGCGTCCTCCTGATCGGCGCGGGCGGCGCCGCGCGCGGCGTGCTCGCGCCGCTTCTCGAGCTCGACCCGGCGACTCTCGTCATCGCAAACCGCACACCCGCGCGCGCACGGCGGCTCGCCGCCGAATTCCTCGACACCGGACCGGTGTACGGGCAGGGCTTCGGCGAGCTCACGCCGCCGTCCTTCGACCTCGTCATCAACGCGACTTCCGCGAGCCTGAGCGGCGAAGTCCCAGACATCACCGCCGGCGTGATCGGCCCCGAAACGGTCTGCTACGACATGGCGTACGGCCGCGCGCCCACCGCGTTCGTGCGCTGGGCGACGGCGCGCGGCTGCGCCCAGGCCGTGCAGGGTTGGGGCATGCTCGTCGAGCAGGCCGCCGAATCGTTTCTGCTCTGGCGCGGGCTGCGGCCGGAGACTCGCTCGGTGTTGCAGGCAATCGAGGACGGCCCGGCGCTCGTGTCTGCTGACGGCCGGACATAGAGACGATGCGAGACGAGCGCGGACGAGGAGCCGCCGTGCATGGCGGCTCCACGTCGCGGCACGTCCGGCGCCGTGCGGAAAGGAAGCGGACGCGGGGCGGCCCGGCTTGCTCGATGGCGTTTTCACCGAGCGAATATCGTGGAGCGAATGAAACGCAATCGAGCAAGCCGGATCGCGCCGTTTTCGCTTCGGTTCGACGAGAGGTAATGGACTACAACCGCGCGACGATCAGCGATCGCGCAGGGCCTTCGAC
>JBQTHP010000213.1:0-7260 GCA_052389755.1 Gammaproteobacteria bacterium | reverse complement strand
CGGCTTCCGCCTTCCGGTCAGAGGATCATCGCCAGCGCGCGGGTATGCCCTCTTCTCCGGCCGGTGGGCGGAAGCCGGAAGTCGGTAGCCGGCTCCGGTCCGCCTTTAGCTTGGGCGGCGGCTGCTCTTCCGGAGTCGGCGGCGGGGCGCTCGGTGCGGGAGGGGGCGCCGACGCATCCTTCGACTCATAAATTGGCACGGCCTCGATCGCCTCGGCACCCGATGCCGCGTTCTCCGCCGACTTCTCGACGACGATCGGCTCGTTCTCCGCGAGGCGCTTGCCGGCGGGCAGATCCGGGAACTGCACGAGAAACTTTGCAGCCGCATCGCGCATGGCCGCGAGACTCGCGATCTTGAGCGGCCCGCCGCTCGACATGCCTTTCGCGAGCGAGCTGCCATACCCCGTGAGCGTATAGGTATCGGCGAGCGTCCCTTCCGGCGCATAGAGATTGATGCGGTAGCGGATCGTGACGGCGTAGTGTCGCCCGCCCGTCTCGCGCGCCGTGGCGAAGGAATACTGCTCGATGCGCGGCTCGAAGATCGCCTTGAGGCCCGGCGCCTGCCGGGCCGTCTCGAGATCGGAAAATTCCACGACCTCGTCGAATTCCGCCTTGAAGAGATCGCGCGTGAGCCGCACGTGGCCGGCGCCGAGATGCACGTCCCAGCCGACGCCCCAGCGCGTCTCCCTGTGCTGCAGATTGCGCATGTCGCCGGCCAGCACGAGGCCGACTCGCGCGGGAAGCGGATTCACCAGCGCCTTGGGAAGCACCGGCTCGGGCTTGATCTGAACGCCGCCGCAGGCCGCGAGCGCCGCAAGCAGCGCCGAGAGCACGAGTGCCCGGTCGAAGGGTGAGCGCGTCATCCCGTGACGCCGACGAACGTACCGTTGTTCTGCTCGCACATCAGTCTCATTAATGCCGAAAAGCGTATGTTTGTAAACGGTGGATCGCGCGGGCCTTCGGGGAAGCCGATCGCGTGGATGCGCACGCGCCGCCGACCGCTCGCATCGGGCTTGTTCACTGCGGTGATGGCGTCGAGCGCGGCCTGGATGGAGTCGCCGGTGAACTCATCGCCGAGCAGGTAGATGCTCACGCGCTTGTCCGGCGCCCAGTAGGTGCGGATCGCATCGGAGATGCCGTCCACGGGATTCGAATCCGAGAACGCGCGCCAGGTCTTCATCTGCCGGACGATGTCCTTGCGGCGGTTCGCGGAATCCTCGAGCCATTGGCCGCGCGTGGATTCGAACATGTGCTTGCCGTTGTCGTTCATGATCTGCAGGCCGCGTACGCGCGGGTAGATGTCGAGGATCTCCTGCATGACCTGGGTCGCGGCGTCCCAGTGATTTCCGGTCATGCTGCCCGACGTGTCTATCACGAAGATGACGTACTCGCTGTCGATCGGGATGCCGCCGACCGCCTCGGTGCGTGGACGGTTGCGCCGCTCTTTCAGCAGTCGCTGCATCTCCTTGGTCAGGGTCTGATAGGCGGCGACGAGCTCGGCCTCGATGATGTTCGCGGCCGAGGCATCCGTGCGGCTGGCCGAGAACTCCCCGCGCACGTCCGTGAGGTCGCCCGAGAGCCGGGCGAGCTTCATCTTTTCGCGCTCGAGCAGATCGACGCGCCCTGGGAGCTCGCGATTGAGGAGCTCCGTCTCCCCGCGAATCTCGTGCAGCTCCTCCTCGAGCTTCATGAGGCGTCCCTCGAGATGCTGCTGGCTCTTCTCGAGCGCCTGCGGCTCACCGAAGTCCGACAGGATGAGCAGGAGGATCACGGCTCCGAATCCGCAGGTGATGCAGTCGAGGAACGACAGCGTGAAGATCTCGATCTGGCCGCTGCGGCGCTTCATGGCCAGTCCTTCGAGGGCATCAGGAGCGTGCCACCGGTGAAGCGAGCCAGCCGCCAGAACCGGTGTGCGGCCGGCAGCTCGCCTTCGAGCGGCAGCAACACGATGTCTACTGGAACCTTATCGGGGAGCAGACTGATCGAATCGTCGAACAGCCGGGCCCGGGCATGCGCGTCGATGTACTTGAAGCGCGGTGGCGATGAGCCCTGCGTCGGCAGCCCGTCGGTGATGAGCACGATCCGATCCGGCGCCGGATTGAGCTTTCTCGTTTCGAGGAATGCCTTCGTGAAATTGGTGCCGTCCCCCGGCGTGAGCGTCTGCAGCGCGGTGATGTTCCTCGACAGCGTCTCGGGATCCGCGGAGTCGTGCCATTGACCCGACGAGCCCGCGAGCAACGGCTGCGCCTTCGTGTTGAAGGTCACAATCTGATAACGGCTGCCCGGCGGTAGCTGCGTTGCGAGCCAGCTCACCGTGTCCATTGCCCGCCGCCACTTCGCCGCGCCGCGGCGCACGGTTTCCGAGGAGTTGCGCAGCTTGATGATGCTCACGAGATCCTCGTGCAGCATGCTCGCGGAAGCGTCGACCAGGATGAGGATGCGGGTTCCGCGCATCCGGATTCCGGTGATGTAGCGGCGATTGCCGCCCGCGTCGCGAAACGCGCGCGCCTCCTGGCCGGGCGGAGCGCGATCGAGGCTGCCGCCTTCGAGGCGCCTGGTACCTTCCTCGAGCGAGCGAATATCGGCCTTCAGCTTCTCGATGCGTTCGCGCCGGGCCAGACTCGTCGCGTCGTAGGTGGACACCTGCTCGCGGCGGCTTTCGAGCTCCGCGAGAATCTGCTTCGTGCGTGCCGCGGCGCTCGCCGTCTCACTGCGCGTCGTCTCGAGCGCGTTGCGCAGCACGACGAGGTTGCGCGTGCCCGCGAGCACTTCCTCTTCGAGCCGATCGACCTCGGCGTTTACATCATCGGAACGGCTCATCACCGCGAGGGCGCTCTCGGCGCTCAGCATGACGTAGATGAGCAGTACCGCGCCGAAACCGCAGCAGATGCAGTCGAGGAACGACAGGCCGAACGCCTCCACCTTGCGGCGCTGCCTCGCCACCTCAGACTCCTATGGCGATCAGCGCGAGCTCGACGCCCGGTTCGCCGACGCGCACGCGATCGCCCGCGCGAATGCGCACGCGCTCGGCCACCCGCTCGCCGTTGACGAAGGTACCGAACGTGCTGTGGTCGACGAGCACGAGATGCTCGCCATCGTGCAGGAAAGTGCAGTGCCGCCGGGAGACTCCCGCAAGCCCTTCCGGCAGCGCGATGACCGCATCGCCGGTTCCGCCTCGACCGACCATCAGCGGACCGCGGTCGAATGCGAAGGCGCGGCCCTCGTAGAGAACGTGCGACGCGTGCTGCTCGTGGACCGGATCGCTGCCGAGCGGCATGCGCTCCGCGAGCTGCCCGAGGTTTCCCGCGCGCGCGGCGGGCACGCGGCGGATGAGTCTCACCGCGTCGGGTTCCGCATCGTTCGTCGCCGCGAGCGCGAGGAGCGTCGCCGCTGCCGCCCCGAACCCGTCCGCGGTCACGATGAGCTCGCAGTCCTGGAACGTATCGAGCGCCTCGCGCAGACCCGGCAGATCGAGAATCAGGCGCGGCGCCACGATCGTGACGACCGCGCCGGCATGCCTGAGGTCGCGCAGCAGCCGCAGAATCTCGCCGTAGATGGGCTCGCCTGCCTGCGCATACTGGTCGCGGCTCAGCTCCGCCTCGAAACGCTCCTGCCCTGCAGCGACCGTGGCCGTCGCACTGCCGTGCGCCGCAGCGTCGCGCGCGAGCGCAGGAAGCGCGTCGAATACCTGCTGCTCGGTGGCCGCATCGTGCAGCGGATCGAAGCGCGTGCGCTTGACCATCGCGGCCCTGACGAGATCGAGCCAGGACTCGTACAGCTCGAGAAGACCGCCGCGAGTGCTGAGAACCGCGCGGCGGCGACGCGCGTGCGCACCGTTGTCGACGGCAGTGACCGCGATGTGGTGCAGACCGATCTCGAGCACCAGCGCGGTTCGCTCGGGCGCAAGCACGCCGACCACGGCAGCCGCCGCATCGACGAAGCCCGCGACACGAAAACCGAGCTTGCGCGTGATCGCGAGCGCCGCCGAAAGGCCTGCCGGGCTGAACGCGGCGGACGCTGCTATCCAGAGTGGCGCCTCCTCCGATCGATACGGTTCGAGCCGTGTCGCGAGATCCGCGGCCGTCAGCGAGAGCGCCCTCTCGGAGTACGCCGCGCCGCCACCGAGCTCTCCGATGTGCCGGCTCGAGACGTGCGTCGGCGTGCGTCGCTGGGTGTGCCATGCGTGCTCGCCGACGGGCTCACCACCGCTGCCGTCGAAAACCACCGCCGGCGCGCTGTGCAGGACGACGCCGTCCCGCGCCACGGCGAGCGTGCGATCGTCGAGCTCGAAGGCGACACGGCTCACGCGTGAACCTTCATATGTCGATCGGGAACGTGATGTTGTTGTCCGCCGACTCATCGGGATCGGGGGCGACGGTGGGATCGTCCTCGATCGTCTGGGCGGAGTCGCTGTCATCCGCGGGCGGCGGGGCCGGTTTCGCCGGCGCGGGCTTTGCCGGCGGCTCGCGAGGGGGCGACGACGGCGCCTGCTGCGCAAACGCAACGACGCCCGCTAGCGCGAGCAGCGCCAGCACCAGACTCACACGCGAAGTTCGTTCCATGGGGCCCTCACCCGCCTTCGGTACCCTCTCCCGCTTTGCGGGAGAGGGTAGGGTGAGGGTCTGCGTAGCGTGCGAGGCGGAAGCCGACGACCTGGCTGCCCTCATCCGCCGTGTCCCGCCACGCGAGCCGCAACTCGCTCGCGAGCGCCGAGCGCCAGTTCGATCCGCGGATCGCGTGGCGATTCCCCGCCGCCGGACCGAGCGGATCGACGGGGTTCGCACCGCCGACGAACGAGAGGTAATAGTCGTTGACCCATTCCGACACGTTGCCGGTGAGATCGTGCAGCCCGAGCGCATTCGCCGCGAACTGCGCCACCGGTGCCACCACAGGAAATTCGTCGCTGTAGCCCTCGAGGGTCGCAGGCAGCGCGTCTCCCGTCTCCATGCCCGCGAGATTGCCGATCTGCGCCGGCACCGGCAGCGCATCGCCCCACGCGTAGCGATGATGCGTTCCCGGGCCCGCGTAACGGCCCGCGTACTCCCACTCGGCTTCGGTGGGCAGGCGGTAGCCGTTGGTCACGGGCTGGCGCAGTGCGAACCGGCCGTCGCGCTGTTCATACGCCGGCGGCAGTCCTTCCTGAGCCGACACCCAGTTGCAGAACTGCGCCGCGTCGTCCCAGCTCACGCGCGTGACGGGATGATTGTCGAGATCGAGCGTCCGCTTCTCGATGTGGCCGGACGCATGACCGGAGCGGAACTTTCGAAACTGAACGTTCGTGACTTCGGTGACCCCGAAGTAGACCGGGCGTTTCAGCGTCACCTGCCGCATCCCTTCGTTCGGACGACGGCCCTGTTCGCGACGCCCGCTGCCCATGGTGAACGTGCCGGGCGGCAGGATCCGGAGCTCGTAGCCGATCCTGGTGGTGATGGTCGGCGCGCTTTCCGCGAGCTGCGTGGCACGGTCCGAAGAAACCAGACGGTATTCCACCGATCGCTCGAGCCCTTTTGCCGGCACCACGGTGGCCGTGAACGGCAGAAAACCTTCCTTGCGCACCTCCACGCGGTGCTCGACGGCGAGAAGGTCGAGCACACGCGGCGTCGTGCCGCGCGCGGTGCCGTCGACGTGAAGCTCCGCGCCTTCCGGTACGCCGCGCACGGCCACGCGTGCCAGCACCGGCGCGAGACGCGCGTCGACGGCGAGCTTCGCGCCCGGCTCCGCGAAGAGCGCGCGCGACCAGTTCACATGGCCCGGCAGGCTGACGACGACTTCGTGAGAGATGCCGGGCGACAGATCGAGATCGAGCGGTGTGCGTCCGCGGAATGCGCCGCCCACGGTCACCTCTGCGCCGGCTGGTCTCGATCGTACCGCGAGCCGCGCGTCGGGCTGGCCGAGCCTGATCGGACCGATCGCGAGCGTCTCGCCTGCCTTGATGACGAGACTGCTCTGCCAGCTCTTCAGTCCATCCGCCTCCAGCTGCACGCGGCGCACGCCGGCAGGCACTTCGAGCGCGGCGGGAGTCGAGCCGGACGGGCGCCCGTCGATTGCGACGCGCACGTTCGCATGCCGGGCCGTGATCCGCAGCGTCCCCCAATCCGGCTGCAGTGTCGCGCGCAGATCCTGCCGTTCGCCTGCGCCGTGAATCTCCACGTTCGCGACGAAATCGAGATGACGAGGCGCACGAAGCGTGATCGTGCGCGGGCCCGCGGCGATCTCCACGGTCCCCGGCGCGCGTCCCATCTCGACGCCATCGACGCTGACAGTCGTGGAAACGCCTGCAGTATCGATGTCGAGAAGCCCCGGCTTCTTCGCAAGATGCAGACGAACCTGCGCCGACCCGCCCTCTCGAACGATGACGCTCGCGTCCGCGGGCAGGTAGCCACGCGCCTCCGCACGCAGCCTGTGCTCGCCCGGCAGCACGAGCAGGCGATCGCCGCTGCGGAACGAGACGAGCGTGCCGGGCGTGCGAACGCGCGCGCCGGCCGGTCGCAGATCGAGCGCGATCGGCTCGACCGCCGCGACGAGCACGAGGAGTCCGAGAAGCGCGAGCGCTGCGGCCGCAAGCCAAAGTGGCAATGGTCCCCTCACCCGGCTTCGCCACCCTCTCCCCCGCGCAGCGGGGGAGAGGGAAGGGTGAGGGGGTAGCTCCCCCTGCGCCGCGCGAATCAGAATCTCGTCGTCCTCCGGCTGCGCCGTAAGGCTCGCGACCGTCTCCATCGGTGCGATGGTCGCGTTGCCGACGCGATGCGCGATCTCGAGCTGGAGCAAGGTGCGCGAGACGTCCTGCACGATGACGTCGGCGTCGCCGACCGTCAGCAGATCGCCGACCCGCAGCTCTCTCCCGCCCGCAAACCGCCCGTCGCCCGTCGCGACCCACAGGCCGGCATGACGCTCGATCCGAAGGGCGACACCTGCGTGCGCCCCCGGCACGACGATCTGCGCGCCCTCGCCGCCGATCGCGAGCGCTGCCTCGAAGGTACGCTGCCCCGCTGGTTCGCGGACGCGGATCTGCGTGTACGCGGGCGCCTTCTTCGCAACTTCGTTCACGGACGAGCCTCATGCAACGCGCGTAACGCAGGCGGCGTGGGATTACGGCCGGGGTGAGCGATGAAGGCCCGGAAATTCTTGTCCGCTTGCGGACAATCTCTATCGGTTAGCGCCATAAAGCGGGCCCCATTCTAGAGCGCCTCATGCTGGAGCGGACCAGGAACAGATTGTCCGCAAGCGGACAAGAATTTCCGGGCCTTCATCGCTCACCCCG
>JBQTHP010000212.1:0-2152 GCA_052389755.1 Gammaproteobacteria bacterium | reverse complement strand
TTCCCCAACACCGCGGCGCGCGCTTTGTAGGCAGTAACGCGTACCTGCCTCTATCCAAGGGATTCCATACCGCTCAATGGCTTACACCCTTCTCTCGCCGGTCGCGCAAAAGGAAGATCCGTCAGGGTTCCGTGGGCGACCGCAACAACAGCGTGGCGTCTCAAGGGGTCTGGCGCCTCGTTGGTCGGTGCGATCACCACGCCATCTGAATCGGGAGAATAGAAGGCATCGGAAAGCATCATTAAGACGAGAGTAGGCTGGTCTGCTTCGAGAAGGGCGAGTATTTCGTCGAAGCCGCCGCTGCGCCGCTTACCTGCCCGCCGGTAGACTGGGCCGACACGCGACGGCAGTGTCCAAATGCTAAAGTCTGCGGGCGACGCCGCGAGATAAGGCCAATCCGTCTCGATCGGCTGTCCGTCTTCACGCAGCGCAGCCAGCATTGCTTCCAGGGTCGAACCAGTGTGCGGAGAAAGTCCCGCACGTCGCTGCGCGTGGTAGAAGGCAAACTCGCATGACAACGGGGTCCATCCGTCTCGGAGCGCGGCGTGACAGTCGCTTGCGGCGAAAGCGAGACAGGTGGGTCGTGTCCCTTGGTCGCGTATTGCTCCGAACAGCGGCCGAAGGTCGCGCAAAACTGCAACCGCCATCAGGCGGCCTCGAGCCTGTACCGTCGTTCCGCGCGCGACAAGCCTTCCTGTTCGGCCCCGGTCAGGTCATAACGGACTGTGAAGGTGCTGAGCGCCTGGGCCGGCTGCCAAGGGCGGCGCTCAACCAGGCACATTTCGCCTGTCTGCGTGCGATGGGACTGCGCCGTGATGCGGCGCGTCACAGGGGCCCCAATCGCTTCCTCCGGCTCGCGGCTTTCACGCGTGTCCGCTACGATGGTAAACCCCTCTGGATCCAACGTCTCCATGCTCCACAGATAACCCGCGTTGCTGTGCTCGCGAACGCACATGACGAAATGGTCGGACGGCCCACCTTCGATTCGAAGACCAGCGTCACGTTCGGTTAGTAACCACACGTCGCTGTAATAGTTCTGCGGACGAATGACCCCCAACAGCTTCTTTTTGATCGTCTTTGGTTCTATTTCGACGAGCTTTTGCGCGGTTGAGCGGCCTATGATCCTATAACGCAAGAGCGTCCAACAGGTGGCGGTGTAGCTCATCCCCGCTCGCAGGGCGAGCTGATAGACCGTCTCGGGGCTAAGCAGCGCCACCTTCTTCCAGCCTTGACGCTCGCAATGCCAGGTGACAAGCCATCGGGGCAGCAGAAAGGCGGCGGCAAAGGCGTTTGCCTCGACTTCCTGCAAATCGTCGCCAGCATGCGCTGCGAAAGGCGCCTCACGCAGAATGGTTTCGTCATCCAGGGTAGGCTTATGGCCAAGTTGGTGATGACCAAGCTCATGCGCGGCGGTAAATCGCTGTACACTCAACGGCCGCTTGGTCGTGACCAGTACTCCAGGTGCGGGATCGCGCAGATAGGCCCCGAGCAGCCCATCGAGTGGCTTGACGAGCAACGGCACGTCCAACCGCGCTGCGACCTCAAATACGTCGACTCGGCCATTCTCGCGAGTGGCACGGGCCTCGATCCCGAGATCCCGATGTAAGCGGGCGGCCCGAGTGTCGCCCGCCGGATCGCCGTCCTGTAATCGGTCATTTCCTTCCCTTCTTCGGTGCTGAACGCGCGCGCAGGTATTCCGCGAAGCGACTCAGCTCCTCGCGGTCCTTCACGGATAACTTGACCGCTGCCCGAGCCAAATGTGTGACGTCCGCTGGCAAAGCAGTGGCCTCTTCTTCGCCCGTGAAGTGGCTGACCGGCTGCCGGTATAAATCCGCTAAGCGTTTCAGCTCAATGGCGTCAATGCGGCGCTGGCCGCTTTCGATATTGGTGAGTGCCGTTCTAGGGATGCCGAGGTGGCTCGCGACTTCGTCTTGGGAGAGGTTGAGGTATTCCCGCGCTTGCCGAAGTCGTTCGCACAGCCGGCGCCGCTCAACTTCACTAGCCGGTAAGTCTGATTTTGCGCTCTTGCTCATTTTTTCCTCCGCCGTGATGCTCTTTCCACTGCCGTTCAATGCTCTTCGCGAGATCCGTCACTGCTGTGTCGATGGAGCTATATCCGCCTGCACGGACCACACTTTCTCGAACTTCGAAG
>JBQTHP010000211.1:0-1758 GCA_052389755.1 Gammaproteobacteria bacterium | reverse complement strand
GGGCGCGATGCGCTGACGCCGAAGCATCCCGAAGTGCTGCCGATCCGCCAGGGGCGGGAAACGATGCGTGTGCCGTCGGCGTCGATCGAATGGATCGACGCGGCCGGCGACTACATGTGCATCCACGCGGGCGGCAAGACCCACATCCTGCGCGGCACGATGAAAGAGCTCGAGGACATGCTCGATCCGAAGCTCTTCCAGCGGGTGCACCGCTCGACGATCGTGAACCTGCGCCGCGTCAAGTCCCTGCGGGCGCACATGAACGGCGAATACTTCCTCCTCCTCGAGGGCGGGCACGAGCTCAAGCTCTCGCGCACCTACCGCGACAAGGTCGAATACTTTCTGAAGGGCGCGCGACCGGGCTGACGCCGATCCCTCGAACGGCGTAAGTTTGTCCCCGTATGGCGGCCCACGAACCGAGCACGCACGCCTGGCAGAACACCCCCGCCGCACAGTCCGGCACGTTCCGCATCGGCGGAGACCTGCTCGTCAATCGCATGGCCTTCGGCGCGATGCGCATCACCGGCCCGGACATCTGGGGCCCGCCCGCGAACCGCCCGGAGGCGATCGAGGTGCTGCGGCGCGCGGTCGAGCTCGGCGTCAACCTCATCGATACCGCGGATTCCTACGGGCCCGACGTCAGTGAGCTGCTGATCGCGGAAGCGCTGCATCCGTATCCGCCCGGGCTCGTCATCGCAACGAAAGCCGGCCTCGTCCGACCGAGCCCGGGGGAGTGGAAGCGCGACGCACGCCCGGCGCACCTGAAAGCCGCGTGCGAGGGAAGCCTGAAGCGCCTGCGCCTCGAGCGCATCGATCTCTTTCAGCTGCACGCGCCGGACCCGCAGGTGCCGTACTCGGAGTCCGTCGGGGCGCTCGCCGACCTCCAGCGCGAGGGCAAGATCCGGCACATCGGCGTCTCGAACGTCGATGTGGCGCGACTCGATGAGGCACGCGGGATCGTGCGCGTGGTGTCGGTTCAGAACCGGTACAACCTCAACGATCGCCTTTCAGCGCCCGTGCTCGAAGAATGCGAGCGCGACGGGCTCGCGTTCCTGCCGTGGTATCCGCTTGGGGCCGGGCCGCTCGCGCGGTCGCACGGTGCTCTCGAGCGAATCGCCGGGCGTCGCGAGGCGACATCGGTGCAGGTCGCGCTCGCATGGCTGCTCGAGCGCTCGCCCGTCACAGTGCCGATCCCCGGGACTTCGTCCGTCGCGCATCTCGAGGAAAACGTCGCCGCGGCGGCGTTGCGGCTGACGTCCGCGGACCTTCGGGATCTCGACAGCTGAAATCGCAGAGCCACGACGTGATCGTCATCGGCGCCGGCGCCGCGGGCCTGGCCGCGGCCGCCGCGCTGAGCTCCGCCGGGCGTTCCCTGCTCGTGCTCGAAGCCCGTGACCGCATCGGCGGACGCATCTGGACACGCGGCGATCTCGGCACGCCGCTGCCTGTCGAGCTCGGCGCGGAATTCATTCACGGACGGTCGAACGTGATGTTCGATGTGCTGCGTCGGACTCAGGCGATCGCGGTGGACGCGCCGGCCGTGCACTGGATGCAGCGCGGCGATCGACTGCAGCAGGACGAGGGCCTGTTCGATCAGGTCCGCAAGCTGATGGAACCGGCGAGCGAGCTGCGGGAGGACATCTCGATCGAAGCGTGGCTCGAGCGCCCCGAGACGCGAAGCGCAACGTCAGACGCCCGAGAGCTGGTGCGGCTGATGGTCGAAGGTTTCGACGCCGCAGATCCGGCGCGCGCGAGCAC
>JBQTHP010000210.1:0-1885 GCA_052389755.1 Gammaproteobacteria bacterium | reverse complement strand
ACCCAGGATCAGGCGTCCGCGAGCGACTTGCCCCGACCCACGCCGTAGTAAGTGAAGCCGAAGCGCGCGACGACCGCGGGATCGTACAGGTTCCGCCCGTCGAAGATGACCGGCGACTTGAGCAGCTCCCGCGCCCGGTCGAAGTCCGGGCTGCGGAACTCCTGCCATTCCGTGGCGATCGCGTGCGCATCGGCGCCCTGGAGCGCGTCGTAGGCATTCGCGCAGATCGCAAGGCCGTCGCGCTCGCCGAAGATGCGGCGCGCCTCCGCCGATGCGACGGGATCGTACGCACGCACCTTCGCGCCCTCTTTCCACAGCGCCTCGATGATGCTGCGGGACGGCGCCTCGCGCATGTCGTCCGTATTCGGCTTGAACGCGAGTCCCCACAGCGCGATCGTGCGGCCCTTCAATCCCCCATCCTGGCCGAAGTGCGCCTGCATCTTGCGCACGAGCACTTCTTTTTGTCGCTTGTTCACGGCCTCCACGGCTTGCAGGATCTCGGGCGTATGCCCCGCCTCGCGTGCCGAACGCGCGAGCGCCTGCACGTCCTTGGGGAAGCACGAACCACCGTAGCCGGTGCCGGGATAGATGAAGCTGTAGCCGATGCGCGGATCGGAGCCGATGCCGATGCGCACCTTCTCGATGTCCGCCCCGCAGCGCTCCGCGATATTCGCGAGCTCGTTCATGAAGCTGATCTTCGTCGCAAGCATCGCGTTCGCGGCGTACTTCGTGAGCTCCGCGGAGCGGATATCCATGACGAGCAGCCGATCGTGATTGCGCGTGAACGCCTCGTACAGCGCGCGCATGAGCTCGGTCGTGCGCGGATTGTCGGTGCCGACCACGACGCGATCGGGCTTCATGAAGTCCTGCACCGCGGCGCCCTCTTTCAGGAATTCGGGGTTCGAGACGACGTCGAACTCGACCGCCACCTCGCGCGCGGCCAGCGTCGCCGCGATCTCCTTCTTCACCTTGTCCGCCGTGCCGACCGGCACCGTCGATTTCGTGATGACGATGGCGTAGCGGCTGATATGCGTGCCAATCGTGCGCGCGACCGAGAGCACGTAGCGAAGATCGGCGGAACCATCGTCATCGGGCGGCGTGCCGACGGCGACTATGAGAAAGAGCCCGTGGTCGACACCGCGCACGGCATCGGTGGTGAACTCCATGCGGCCGGCCTTGGAATTCTTCCTGACGAGCTGCTCGAGGCCGGGTTCGTGGATCGGGATCTCGCCCTTTTTCAGGCGCTCGATCTTGCGGGCGTCCACGTCGACACAGACGACGTGGTTACCCGCGTCGGCCAGACAGGCGCCGGTGACGAGGCCTACGTACCCCGATCCAAATATTGTGACCCGCATGTGAGCTCCGCGAGGCTAGCCTATGCCCCCGCGCTGCTCAAGCGGTGAGCAAGGCCCATGCCGCGCGTCGGCTCACCCGCGGCGTTCGACTCCGACAGTCTCGGTCGTCGCGGCTGGCCCGGCGTCTCGTGCCTTTCGCGGGGAGTCGAGCGGCGGGACTCGCCGGAGGTAGAGCGGAACGAGCGCCCACAGTAGCTCGGCCCGGTACATGAGCCGGATCACTGCGACGCCACCCAGGATAAGCAGAGTAAACGACAGCCACTCCGCCGTGCCGATTCGGTCGGCCAGGATTCCGAAGGTCGCGAGTAGCGCTGCGAGTACCACGAAGAGCGCGAACGCGGCGCGCACGCCGAAGCCCGCCTTCAACAGCAGGTGGTGGAAATGATCGTTGTCCGCGAGGAACGGAGATACACCGCGGAGCAAGCGGCGCACTGTCGTCCACACGAGCTCGTACAGCGGCACCGCAACGATCCAGAGCATGGTGACCGGCGACACTGCCGTGTGTTCGCCTTGCGAAACCATGACGCAAA
>JBQTHP010000209.1:0-12372 GCA_052389755.1 Gammaproteobacteria bacterium | reverse complement strand
ACGCGCGGCAGCGAACGGTCGTGCTTCCTCGTCTCGTTGTAGAGCGACTCTTCCTTAATCTTGCCGCGTTGATACTTGGTCTCCATCGCGCCGAGCGCGCCGCCGCGCTCGGAAAGCGACTCGAACTCCTTGTACACGGCCTCCTCGACGAGGTCGGTGAGATAGTCGACGAGGAACGAGCCCTGCCAGGGATTCTGGTTCTTGTTGAGCCCCAACTCCCGATTGATGATGAGCTGGATCGCGACGGCGCGCCGCACGCTCTCTTCGGTCGGCGTCGTGAGCGCCTCGTCGTACGCGTTCGTGTGCAGCGAGTTGCAGTTGTCGAAGAGCGCGTACAGCGCCTGCAGCGTCGTGCGGATGTCGTTGAACTGGATCTCGCGCGCGTGCAGCGAACGCCCCGACGTCTGGATGTGGTACTTCAGCATCTGGCTGCGCGGACCGGCCCGATACAGATCGCGCATCGCGCGCGCCCAGATGCGCCGCGCGACGCGCCCGATCACGGCGTACTCGGGGTCCATGCCGTTCGAGAAGAAGAACGAGAGATTCGGCGCGAAGTCGTCGATCTTCATGCCGCGCGCGAGGTAGTACTCGACGATCGTGAAGCCGTTCGAGAGCGTGAACGCGAGCTGCGAGATCGGGTTCGCGCCGGCTTCGGCGATGTGATAGCCCGAGATCGACACCGAGTAGAAATTCCGCACGCGGTTGTCGATGAAGTACTGCTGCACGTCGCCCATCATCCGCAGCGCGAACTCGGTCGAGAAAATGCACGTGTTCTGTGCCTGATCCTCCTTGAGGATGTCGGCCTGCACGGTGCCGCGCACGAGCGACAGGGCCTCCGCCTTGACCTTCTCGTACGTTTCGCGATCGACGATGCGATCACCGGAGAGGCCGAGCAGCGCAAGCCCGGTACCGTCGTGCCCTTCGGGCAGCGTGCCCTTGTAGGCGGGCGCGGTCGCGCCGCGCTCGGCGATTTCGCGATGCGCTTCCGCGACGCGCTTCTGCGCCGCGGGCCAGCGCCCGTCCGCCCGCAGCCAGCGCTCGATGCGCTGATCGATCGCGGTGTTCATGAACATCGCGAGGATCATGGGAGCCGGGCCGTTGATCGTCATCGACACGGACGTCGAGGGCAGGCACAGATCGAAGCCCGAGTAGAGCTTCTTCATGTCGTCGAGCGTCGCGATCGACACACCGGAGTTGCCGGTGCGGCCGTAAATGTCGGGACGCGTGTCCGGATCCTCGCCGTAGAGCGTGGTCGAATCGAACGCCGTCGAGAGACGGGTGGCCTCATGTCCACGCGATAGATAGTGGAACCTCTGGTTCGTGCGTTCGGGAGGACCCTCGCCAGCGAACATGCGAGTCGGGTCTTCTTCCTCGCGCCGATAGGGATACACGCCGCCGGTGTACGGATACGCGCCGGGCAAATTCTCGGTGAGGATGAAGTGCAGGATCTCGCCCCAATCCTGCACGCGCGGCACGGCGAGCTTCGGAATGCGCTGGCGACTCAGGGTCTCGGTGTAGTTCTCGCCGGTGACGAGCCGATCGCGCACCTTGTACGAGAACGTGTCGTCCCGCACGCTCTTCACGCGCGCCGGCCAGGCCTTGAGCTCGCCCACTCCTTCCGCGCCAATCGCATCGAGGGCGCGGTTGTACGCCGCGCGCAGCTCGCGCCGCGTCGGATCCGCCGCCCCATCGTCGAGCGCAGTCTCGCCGTAGCGATCGAGCGGCCCCGGCAACGCCGCATCACGCAGCGCCTTCAGGCTCTCGTAATGACTGAACGCGAGGCGCGCCGACTGCGCCTGCTCCTCGATGCGCTCGCGCGAGCCCCGGCCGTTCTGCGCGATCTCCGCGAGGTAGCGCGACCGCGAGCCGGGAATCAGCGGGTCGCGAGAAACGAACTCGACCGGGCCGACATCCTTCACGCTCCACGACTTTGTCCCGGGCGCTGCGCTCTGTGCCGAGCCGAGCGCGTCGAGCCGTCCGCAGATCGCCGCGAACAGCCGGTTCACGCCCGGGTCGTTGAAACGGCTCGCGATCGTCGGAAACACCGGTACGTCTGGGTCCGGCAGCTTCGCTCGATCGATATGGTTGCGTCGCCATTGCTTGCGAACGTCGCGCAAGCTGTCCTCGCCGCCCCGCTTCTCGAACTTGTTCAGCACGGTAAAGTCGGCGAAGTCGAGCATGTCGATCTTCTCGAGCTGGCTCGCGGCGCCGTACTCGCTCGTCATGACGTAGAGCGAGAGATCCACGAGATCGACGATCTCCGTATCCGACTGACCGATGCCCGCGGTCTCGACGACGATCAGGTCGAACGCGGCCGCCCTGTACAGTTCGATCACGTCACGCAGCACGGCACTCGTCGCGAGGTGCTGCCGGCGCGTGGCGAGCGAGCGCATGAAGATCGATTCGGAGGCGAGGCTGTTCATCCGGATGCGATCGCCGAGCAGCGCGCCGCCCGAGCGTCGGCGCGTCGGATCCATGGCGACGACCGCGATCTGGCGGTCCGGGAAAAACCGCGCGAAACGCTGCAGCAGCTCGTCGTTCAGGCTCGACTTGCCGGCGCCTCCGGTGCCCGTGACGCCGATGACAGGAACGTGCTGGCGCGCGCGCCCGAGCATGCGCCGCACCTGCTCGATGTGCGCGTTGCCTTCACCGCCCGCTTCGAGCACGGAGATCGTGCGCGCGATCTGGCGATGGTCGCGCGGATTCAACGGACGAGGCTCGTACTGTGGGCGCCGCGCGCTACGCACGCGCGTGAACACGTCCTCGATCATGCCGCGCAAGCCGAGCTTGCGGCCGTCCTCGGGTGTGTAGATGCGCTCGACCCCGTGCTTTTCGAGCGCCGCGATCTCATCGGGAGAAATGGTGCCGCCGCCGCCCACGATGACGCGGATGTGCGAGCTCTCGAGCTCCCGCAGCATGTCCACCATGTAGGCGAAGTATTCGTTGTGGCCGCCCTGATAGGAGCTGACCGCGATGCCGTCGGCGTCCTCCTGGATCGCGGCGCGCACGATGTCCGCGACACTGCGGTTGTGGCCCAGGTGGATGACCTCGGCCCCCTGCGACTGCAGGAGCCTCCGGATCATGTTGATGGCCGCGTCGTGGCCGTCGAACAGCGAAGCGGCGGAAACGAACCGCAGCGGCGCCGCGCGAAGCGCCTCCTCCGGCTGCTCGCGGCGCGCCGCGCCGCCCTCGGATCTTGCGACCATGATGGATGCCTCGCGAGGAGCTCGAAACCTACTTGCCAGTAGGATATTACTCGGTAGTATGATTCAGCCCTGCAGACCGGTCAAACGCCCATGAGCCGTACAGTAAGCGCCCCGAACGCGGCAGTCGACACGTCCTCGCGCGCCTCGCCCTGGCAGGGCCGGCGCAAGCTGCGCCGCGATCGGGATGTGAAGCGCGACGCCGTCATCCGCGCCGCGGCCCGTGCATTCCACGAGCGCGGCTATCACAACACTTCCCTCGACGACATCGCCGCGGCGCTCGAGGTAACGAAGCCCACGATCTACTACTACGTCGTCAGCAAGGAGCAGCTGCTCTTCCAGTGCTTTCGCACCGGGCTCGAGCGCATCCGCATCGCCTGCCGCGCAGCGCGCCTCGCCGATGCGCCGGCGCGCGAACGCCTGAACGCCGTGTTGCGCCGCTACGCCGAGGTCATCGCCTCGGAGTTCGGCTGGTGCATGGTGCGCGCGGAGGACCAGGACCTGAGTCCCGCCATGAGCCGTCAGATCAAGCGGCTCAAGTCCGAGATCGACCAGGGCATCCGCCGCCTCATTCGGGAGGGCATCGAGGACGGCTCGATCGAGAAGTGCGACCCGAAGATGACGGCATTTGCGCTCGCCGGCGCGCTCAACTGGATCGCGCACTGGTACCACGAGGACCAGTCGCTGAGCGCGGCCGACGTCGCAGACGCATTCGTGTCGATTTTCGAGAACGGCCTCGCGCCGCGCGCGCCTTGCGCCTCGTCCCGCTGATCTCCACGCTCTTCAACCCACGGTTGCAACATGCCGAATCAGAACCAGAACGTCGTCATCGTCGCCGCAAGGCGCACGCCCATCGGTGCGTTTCAGGGCGCCCTTTCCCCGGAGACCGCACCCGAGCTCGGCGCCGCCGCAGCGCGCGCCGCGATCGCCTCGGCGGGCGTCAAGGCGGCAGACATCCAGGAAGTCATCATGGGATGCGTGTTGCCGGCCGGTCTCGGCCAGGCGCCCGCACGCCAGGCCGCCATCGGCGCAGGTGTGCCGACCGACGTACCGGCGACCACCATCAACAAGATGTGCGGCTCCGGCCTGAAGGCCGTGATGTTTGCCGCGGACCAGATTCGCACCGGCGACATCGAAATCGCCCTCGCCGGCGGGCTCGAGTCGATGAGCAACGCGCCCTACCTGCTGCCGAAAGCGCGAGGCGGCTACCGGATGGGCCACGGCGAGGTGCTCGACCACATGTTCTACGACGGGCTGCAGAGCCCGTTCGACGGCAAGCTCATGGGTGTTTTCGCGGAAGCCACGGCGAGCAAGTTCGGTTTCTCCCGGGCCCAGCAGGACGCCTTCGCGGCCGAGTCGGTCACGCGCGCCCTGCACGCGGTCGAAGGCGGCGGTTTCGACGCCGAGGTCGTGCCGGTGAGCGTCAGGACCCGCAAGGGGGAAACGGTCGTCGCGAAGGACGAAACGCCGTTCACGTGCGACGTGAGCAAGATCCCCACGCTGAAGCCGGCCTTCGCGAAGGACGGTACCGTCACGGCCGCGAGCTCATCGTCGATCTCGGATGGGGCAGCCGCGCTCGTGCTCATGAGCGAGGCGGCGGCGCGCGCGCGCGGCGCGAAGCCGCTCGCGCGGATCCTCGGATACACGAGCCACGCGAATGCGCCGGAGTGGTTCACCACGGCGCCGATCGGCGCGATCCAGAAGCTTCTCGCGAAGCTCGGCTGGAAAACGCACGACGTCGATCTCTACGAAGTGAACGAAGCGTTTGCCGCGGTGACAATGGCGACGATGCGCGAACTTGAGATCGATCACGCGCGCATGAACGTCAACGGCGGCGCCTGCGCCCTCGGCCATCCGATCGGCGCGACCGGAGCCCGCATCGTGACGACGCTCGTGCACGCGCTGCGCCGGCGGGGCGGCAGACGCGGGGTGGCTTCGCTCTGCATCGGTGGTGGAGAAGCCGTCGCCGTTGCCATCGAGGTCGTCTGATACGCCTGTTGGCTGTAGCCTGTAAGCTTCTTCAGTGCCTCGCATCATCAGCGCCATCGACCCCTCCAGCGATCGCTTTCGGGCCAACGCGGCTCGCATGACGAAGCTCGTCGCCGATCTGCGCGGCGTTCTCGAGCGTGCGAGCCTCGGCGGCAGCGAAGATGCGCGCAAGAAGCATTCGAGCCGCGGCAAGCTGCTGCCGCGTGAGCGCGTGCAGGCGCTTCTCGATCCGGGCGGCCCGTTTCTCGAGATCGCACCGCTCGCGGCGCACGGCCTCTACGACGGCGAGGCGCCGGCCGCCGGCCTGATCACGGGCATCGGCCGCGTGCACGGACGCGAAGTGCTCGTCATCGCGAACGACGCCACGGTGAAGGGCGGAACCTACTTCCCGATCACGGTAAAGAAGCATCTGCGCGCGCAGGAAGTGGCGCTCGAGCATGCCCTGCCCTGCATCTATCTCGTCGATTCCGGCGGCGCGTTCCTGCCGCTGCAGGACGAGGTGTTCCCCGACCGCGAACACTTCGGGCGGATCTTCTTCAATCAGGCGCAGCTCTCCGCGCGAGGGATCGCGCAGATTGCGGTCGAGATGGGCAGCTGCACGGCCGGCGGCGCTTACGTGCCGGCGATGTCCGACGAGACGATCATCGTCCGCAACCAGGGCACGATCTTTCTCGGGGGCCCGCCGCTCGTGAAGGCCGCGACGGGCGAAGAAGTCGATGCGGAGTCGCTCGGCGGCGGCGACGTGCATGCGCGCACATCGGGGGTCGCCGATCACCTTGCCGACGACGATGCGCACGCGCTCGCGATCGCGCGCTCGATCGTACGCAGCCTCGGCACGCCCCGCGTTCCGTGGCTCGCGTGCGAGCCGCCGCGAGAGCCGGAGCTCGACGCCGCGGAGATTTATGGGATCGTGCCCGAGGACACGCGCCAGCCCTTCGACGTGCGCGAGATCATCGGCCGCATCGTCGATGCATCCGAGTTTCACGAGTTCAAGACGAACTACGGCTCGACGCTCGTCTGCGGCTTCGCGCGCATCTGGGGCTGCCCGCTCGGCATCGTCGCGAGCAACGGCATCCTCTTCTCCGAGTCCGCGCTGAAGGGCGCGCACTTCATCCAGCTCTGCAATCGCCGTCGCGTGCCGATCGTGTTCCTGCAGAACATCACGGGTTTCATGGTCGGCAGGAAATACGAGAACGCCGGCATCGCGAAGGACGGCGCCAAGATGGTCACCGCCGTCGCGTGCTCCACGGTTCCCAAGCTCACCGTGATCATCGGCGGCTCATTCGGCGCCGGAAACTACGCGATGTGCGGTCGCGCGTACGGCGCGCGTTTCCTGTGGATGTGGCCGAACGCGCGCATTTCGGTCATGGGCGGAGAACAGGCGGCGCAGGTGCTCGCGAGCGTGCGGCGTGACGGTGCGCGTGCGCGCGCGCCGACCGACGCAGAGCAGCAGGCGTTCATGGACGAGATCCGCGCCCGCTACGAATCTCAGGGACATCCCTACTACGCCACGGCGCGGCTGTGGGACGACGGCATCATCGACCCGCTCGACACGCGTCGCGTGCTCGGCCTCGCGCTGCATCTCGGTGCACGTGGACCCGAACCGGCGCGGGAACGTTACGGCGTCTTCCGAATGTAGGCAGTCAAGGCGAGGTTTCATGAAGATCGGTCAGGCGCGGGCGGTCGTCACCGGCGGCGCATCCGGACTCGGCAATGCCGTGGCGCGCCACGTCGTTACGGGCGGCGGCAAAGTCACCCTGCTCGACGTGCAGGACGGCCCGGGGCAGGCAGCCGCCGCGGAGCTCGGAGCGAACGCGAGTTTCGTGAAGTGCGACGTGACGGTGGAGAGCGAGGTCAACGCCGCGATACAGACTGCCCGCGATCGCATGGGCGGGCTCAATCTGCTCGTGAACTGCGCGGGCGTGGTCGGCGCGGGGCGCGTGCTCGGAAAGAACGGGCCGATGGCGGGCGAATTCTTCACCAAGGTCGTTCATGTCAATCTCATCGGCACGTTCCTGTGCGACAAGGCGGCAGCCAGCCTCATGCAGCACAACACGCCGGGCGAAGACGGCGAACGCGGCGTGCTGATCCACACCTCGTCGATCGCGGCGTTCGAAGGACAGATCGGGCAGGCCGCCTACTCCGCGACGAAGGCGGCCGTGATGGGCATGACGCTGCCGATCGCACGCGAGCTCGCAAGTTTCGGCATCCGGTGCGTGTCGATCGCGCCGGGCATCTTCCGCACGCCGATGGTCGCCGGCCTGCCACCCGACGTTCAGGAATCGCTCGGGAAACAGATCCCCTTCCCTTCGCGCCTCGGCAAGCCCGAAGAATTCGCGCAGCTCGTGGCGTCGGTCGTCGAGATTCCGATGCTGAACGGCGAGACGATTCGCCTCGACGGAGCGATCCGGATGGCGCCGCGCTGACGCGCTACGCGGCCTACGGCCAACAGCTCACAGCCTACAGCCCGGAGCAAGAGGGTCACTGTAAGCGCTCATGCATGCCGCTCTTGTTCCGGGCTGTAAGCTGTAGGCTGTAGGCTGTAAGCAGTAAGCATGGCGGCAAACATCGAACGCGACGTCATGGAATACGACGTCGTCGTGGTCGGCGCCGGACCGGCCGGGCTTGCGTGTGCGATCCGGCTCAAGCAGCTGAAGCCCGAGCTGAATCTCTGCGTGCTCGAGAAGGGATCGTCCGTCGGCGCGCATCTCATCTCCGGCGCCGTGATCGAGCCCGGACCGCTCGATGCATTGATGCCGGAGTGGCGCGAGAAGCCGCCGGAAATCTGCGTACCCGCGAAGCGCGACGAATTCCGCCTGCTCACGCGCACGCGCAGCCTGCGCCTGCCGACGCCGCCGCAGATGCGGAACCACGGCAACTTCATCGTCTCGCTGGGGCTCCTCGGCCCGATGCTCGCGCAGAAAGCGGAGGGTCTCGGTGTCGATCTGTTCGCCGGCTTCTCGGCAGCGGAGCCTCTGTTCGACGCCGACGACTCCGTCGCCGGCGTGCGCATCGGCGATCTCGGGCTCGAGAAGAACGGCGAGCCGGGGCCGAACTTCACGCCCGGACCGGAGGTTCGCGCGCGCACGACCGTGATCGCCGAAGGTGCCCGCGGCAGCCTCGCAAAGCAGCTCATCAAGCGCTACGCCCTCGATGCGCGCGTGAATCCGCAGACCTACGGTCTCGGGTTGAAGGAGCTGTGGCAGCTGCCGGAGGGCCGCACGGAACCCGGGCTGATCGTGCATACGGTCGGCTGGCCGCTGGACAGCGCCACGTACGGCGGCAGCTTCCTCTATCACCTGGACAAGAACCGCGTATACGTCGGCTTCATCACCGGGCTCGACTACATCGACCCGCGAATGAAGCCCTTCGAGGCGTTTCAGCAGTTCAAGCACCATCCGAGCATCCGACCGCTGCTCGAGGGCGGCGAGATCGTCTCCGCGGGTGCGCGCAGCATCGCCGCGGGCGGATGGCAATCGATGCCGCGACTCGAGATGCCGGGTGCGCTGCTGATCGGCGATTCCGGCGGGGGCCTCAACGTACCGAAGATCAAGGGCGTACATCAGGCGATCCGCTCCGGCGCGCTCGCCGCGGAGCATCTGATCGAGCACGGTTCGCCCGCGGGATTTCACGCGCGCTGGCGCGCCTCGGCCGGCGGACGGGAATTGAAGCGCGTCCGCAACATCAAGCCGGGATTCAAGCGCGGTCTGTGGGTCGGGCTTGCGAATGCCGTGCTCGAGACGATCTCTGCGGGTCGCACGCCGTGGACGCTCAGGAACACGGCGGACTATGCCCGGTTACGAAAGCTCGACGACTACGAGTTGCCGAATCGCGGTTGGGTCGAACGCAAGCTGCCGCCCCGGGATCGACTGGCATCGGTGTTCTTTGCGTCCACCACGCACGACGAGGCGCAACCGCCTCATCTCAAGGTGCGCGACACGAACATCTGCGTCGACCGGTGCACGAAGGAGTTCGGCAACCCGTGCGAGCGCTTCTGCCCGGCGAACGTTTACGAGATGGTGGACGATGGGGCGGGCGGTCGTCGACTGCAGATCAATGCGGCGAACTGCGTGCACTGCAAGGCATGCGACATCAAGGATCCGTACGCGATCATCGACTGGACGACGCCGGAAGGCGGCTCCGGGCCCAACTATCAGGCGCTCTGATCCGGTAGCGAGCGATGCGAGCCGAGCCGATCTGGAAGCCCTCGCGCGAGCGCATCGCCGGCTCGCATCTCGAGCGATTCATGGCGTGCGTGAACGCCCGGCACGAGCGCCGCATCGCGAGCTACGATGAGCTGTACGCATGGTCGATCGCCGATCCAGCGCAGTTCTGGCGCGAGCTCGCGTCGTTCTCCGACACGCGCGCGCGATGGGGGTCGGAGCCGGTCCTGCAGCATGCCGACCGGATGCCGGGTGCCCGCTGGTTCGGCGGTACTCGACTGTCCTTCGCCGCGAACCTGCTGCGCTATCGTGATGACGGGCCCGCGCTGATCTTCGCGAACGAGCGCGGCGCGCGCCGCACGGTCTCCTGGCGCGAGCTGCACGCGGAAGTCGCGCGCGTCGCATCCGGCTTACGCGAGCTCGGCGTGCGCTCGGGCGACCGAGTCGCGGGTTTCCTTCCCAACCTGCCGGAGAGCGTCATCGCGATGCTTGCGACCTCGAGCATCGGCGCCGTGTGGTCGTCCTGCTCGCCGGATTTCGGCGCCCAGGGAGTGCTCGATCGTTTCGGCCAGATCGAACCGAAGGTGCTGTTCTGCGCGGACGGCTATTTCTATGCCGGCAAGCGCGTCGATTCGCTGCCGACCGTCGCGAGCGTGCTCGCGAACGTGCCGTCCATTCAGCGCGTGGTCGTCGTGACGTACGTCGGGGAGGCGGCGAGCGGCGCTGCTCCGATCGCGCAGCTCGGCGCGAAAGCGTCACGCTTCGAATCGTTCGGCATGCCGGGCGGCGCGCCGCGGTTCGAGGCGACGGATTTCGACCACCCGCTCTACATTCTCTATTCGTCCGGCACGACCGGCGTTCCGAAATGCATCCTGCACGGGGTCGGAGGCACGCTGCTCCAGCACCAGAAGGAACACCTGCTGCATACGGATGTTCGGCGCGGCGATCGCCTCTTCTACTTCACGACCTGCGGCTGGATGATGTGGAACTGGCTCGCGAGCGCACTCGCATCGGGAGCGACGCTCATCCTCTACGAGGGCTCGCCGTTTCACCCGGACGCGGGCGCACTCTGGCGGCTCGCGCAGGAGCTGCGCGTCACGATCTTCGGCACGAGCGCGAAGTACCTGCAGGCGCTGGAGAAGAGCGAGTTTGCGGCGACGCGCGAAGTGGATCTGACCTCGGTGCGCACGATCCTGTCGACCGGCTCTCCCCTCCCGCCGGAAGGGTTCGAGTTCGTCTATCGGGACGTGAAGGCGGACGTGCAACTGTCTTCCATCTCCGGCGGGACGGACATCGTCTCGTGCTTCGCGCTCGGCAATCCGCTGCTGCCCGTGTACCGCGGGGAGATCCAGTGCCGGGGCCTGGGCATGGCGGTCGATATCTTCGACGACGAGGGACGCAGCGTCCGGGGCGCGCGCGGCGAGCTCGTCTGCACGGCGCCGTTTCCGTCCATGCCGATCGGCTTCTGGAACGATCCGCACGGCGAGAAATACCGCGCGGCCTACTTCGAGCGCTTCCCCGGGGTGTGGCATCACGGCGATTACGCGATGCTCACGGAGAGCGGCGGCCTCGTCATCTCCGGACGCTCCGATGCGGTGCTGAATCCCGGCGGCGTGCGCATCGGCACGAGCGAGATCTACCGCCAGGTCGAGAAGCTGCCGGAGGTTCTCGAATCGCTCGCGGTCGGACAGGACTGGAAGGGCGACGTTCGGGTCGTGCTGTTCGTGCGGCTCGCGCCGGGTGGTGAGCTCGACGAGGGGCTCAAGCGCAGGATCCGCGACACGATCCGCGCGAACACCACTCAGCGCCATGTGCCCGCGAAGATCATCGCGGTGCCCGATCTCCCGCGTACGATTTCGGGGAAGCTGACCGAGCTCGCGGTGCGCAACGTGATCCACGGCCTGCCGGTGAAGAATGCCGACGCGCTCGCGAATCCGCAGGCGCTCGAGCACTTCCGCGATCTCGCGGAGCTTGCGAGCTAGTCAGACAGGCACCTGGCTTGAGCAGCGAACGTCGAGCGACCGTGCACTCGCTGTATGCGCGCGCCGTGGCCGAACGCGGATTTCGCGAAGACCCCGCGCAGCTCGTGGCCATCGCCAGGCTGGACGATCTGCGCCGCCGGCTGCTCGCTGCGCGCAGATCCGCCCGCAGTGTCCCGGCACGCGCCGCGCGCAAGCTGCTGCGCGTCAGTAGCGTCGCCAGTAAGAGCGTCGGCGAGCGGGCGACCGGTGCGCGTTGCAAGGGCACGCCGGTCGCACAAGCACCAACGTTCTTGCTCCCGCCCTCAGCCCTGCTTCACTCCGCGTCGGGTTGGCGTTCCGGTGCTGCCCGGCCAAAGGCCGGCACTGCGCTGCACGTCGCGTCGATCCTCGCGATCGCCGGAAACTCGGCCGGATCGACGCCGAAGCGTCGCGCCGTGTAGCACTGCGGAACGAGACAGCAATCGGCGAGCGTCGGGTGCTCGCCGTGACAGAACGCCGCGGTTTCGGGCTCTCGCGCAAGGCGCTGTTCGAGCGCAGCGAAGCCGCGCCCGATCCACTCGCGCATCCACGCCGCGATCTGCTCATCCGTCATGGCCAACGAGCTGCGAAGGTAACGCGTCACGCTCGCGTTCTGCAGCGGCTGGATGTCGCTCGTCACGAGCTGCGCGAGGCTGCGCACCCGCGCGCGACCCGCAGGATCCGCCGGCAAGAGCGGCGGTTTCGGAAATCGCTCGTCGAGGTACTCGATGATCGCGAGCGATTGGGTGACGACGATAGCGTCGTGGACGAGCGTCGGCACGCGGCTCTGCGGATTCAGCGCGCGATACTCGGGGGCGAACTGCTCGCCGCCGTCGCGCATCAGGTGAACGAATCGCGGTTCGTATTCGACTCCTTTCAGATTGAGCGCAATGCGAACCCGGTAGGACGCAGAGCTTCGCCAGTACGTATAAAGGGTGATCAACGTCAGATGACTCCGCGTCGCATCTGATCCAGCTCGATCGATTCGAACAGCGCGCGGAAGTTGCCTTCGCCGAA
>JBQTHP010000208.1:0-2799 GCA_052389755.1 Gammaproteobacteria bacterium | reverse complement strand
GCCTTCCGATCCTAAGCGCGCAACGATGTCGTCGAGCAGGTCGGGAGGGAAGGCGTGGATGTGGAGGGCGCGCCGAAGGGTGGTCGCGACGCTGGTCTCCATTCGACGCGACGGATCGATGACCTCGACACGCCACGGACCGTCCGGTCGCCCGGCACGCAACCAGTGGGCAAAAGAATTCCACCCGTCGATGTCGTGGTGCCGCGCATAGGTGGCGCCATCGAAACCGGGCGCCGCACGCCGCGCGTCGACGCCGGTCGCGGACGAGCGTAGGAAACTCACTATCGCCTGCTCGCGCGTCGCCGCGGGCCCAACCGGTGGCGAAACGAAGTCAGCATCGAAATCCGCGGTCTCCCGCAGCGTCGCGGCGTCGCTGCGCTCCTGCCGGCTGCGTGCTAGCGCTGCGGCCGCGAGGTCGAACAAGCGGGCGACATAGGCCGGCATGTCGAAGTGCTCGGTCGCGAGCGTCCGCGCACCGGCCGACACGGCGTCGGCGAAGGCCGGCGACGACTGCAGGCGCAGGATCAAGCGTGCGGCTTCGCCAATATTCGCGAACGGTACGATACATTCGGCGGTACGTGGGTCATGCGCGAGTATCTCGGCGATGCCAGTCGCGTTTTCAAAGCATATCACCGGCTTGCCGAGCGACATCGCATCGATCGCAACATTCGGCATCGGATCGAGACGCGAAGAAAGGAGGAGCGCATCGGCAAGCGTATAGACCGATTCGAGGTTCTCGATTTCGTCGATCAGCGCGACGTTATCGAGGCGAGCAGCCACGATCTGCTCTTGCACGTAGGCCGAGTAGCTCAGGTCCTTTTCCGGATCGAAACCGTGGCCGATCCACAGCATCACCACGTCGGAACCGGGGGCCAGTCGCTGGACCTCGGCCGCGGTGGCCACGAAGAGATCGACGCCCTTGCGATATTGGACCGAGCCGGCGCCGAGCACGAAGAAGCGTTTGCGGTTCCCACGTCGCACGAATGGCTCAATACGGGCCAGTTCGCCGGCCGCCCGGAGTCCAGCCAGCGGGCTGGCCGGGATCACAGACTTGCCCTGCACGAGCACGTGTGAGGCTTCCACCGCCGGACGGGTCCGATCAGTCAGTGCGTTGCGTTGAACGAGCTGGGCTGAGAAGACAACGGCCGCGGCTAGACGCATCGCCGTAACGAAGTCCTCACGAGGCCGGGTGTATGCAAAAAACTCATGAATCAGCAGGACAGACGGTACAAATCGCTCCGCAAGAGGCCAAATCACCGCACGGGATTCGATGCTGTTGACCAGCGCAAAGTCGACGTTGTAGCGATCGCATATATCGTGGACGATGGGACCAACGACCATCGGATCACGGATCGGCCGCTCGAAGGGGCCCACGACGACGTCGCAGGCCTCGGGGAAGTAGCTGGCGATTCCGCCGCCGCCCAAGAGCAGCGCAATGACGTTGCAGCGATGCTGCAGCTCGCGGCAGATGTTCCACGCGAGGATCGGCGCACCGGTGCGTGAGGCTTCGTGGCTGACCACAAGTACAGTCGGACGATCGGGGGCTAGAGTCTGCGGACCGGCGTTGGCGATCAGTTGGGGCGCTAGACCCAGCCGGCCTTCCTCCCGACCGTGGTTGAGGTAGTGCAGATGAGGATCGACGCCACTCGCGGCGCCGAGGTGGCCGACCGGCGGCGCAACGACCACCGGCATGTCGATCGTCGGCGCGTGCGCAGTCCTACGGCTCCCCGCGAACCAGCCCGACAGCAGACGCACGCTCGCGCGCAGGGGACCGGTGATGCGCCACGACGATGATGCATAGACCCGATCCAGCTGTCGCCGCAGTTGGCCCACCTGTCGCCCCAGTTGGCCCACCTGTCGCCGCAGTTGGCCGAGCTGTCGCGCGAGTGCGCCCCCTTCGCTTTCGCGCTGAGCTACGTACTGACGCAGCGCGGCGATCCACTCATCGCGTTCGGCTACCGTATGGTTCAAACTGGCGATCTGCCCATCGCGATCGGCCAGCGCTCGCTTGACGCCGGCAATTTTCTCTTCCAAGCGGGTTATACAGCCCAAAGCCGGGCGCAAATTATTCAGTTCATGTTTCAAGCGGCGGAACGTGCTGGTTACCTCTGCAGCGGTGAATCCGATCGGATGGTCTTCCTCGAAGAACCTACGTAGCCACTTATGGCGAATCTGTCCTCATAGTATCGTAGCACGACGGCAACGACAACTGTCGGATAGATGGTCTTTGTATTTGGATCAACGGGATCGCGTGTTTGAAACATCTTGAAACCAGAGAATTCGACTTCTTGAAGACGACGCGGTAGCCTATCTTGCGGACGCTTCAAATTGACTTATTGCATGATAGATGCCTTGCATACCTACGAAGCGGTTAAACACGACTTTGAACATGGCTGCCGAAACTGACGACTGGAATCGCCAATCTCAAGCAGGCCGTGGCCGACCGCAATGAGAAGATCGCTGCACTTCATGATTCCACCATTTGGCGTTTTACCGCTCCTTTGAGGTGGAGCGGAACACAGCTCTTGCGTGTTAAATTGCTCCGGAGATCATTGCGGCTCGCCATTGGTCATCCCGGTAGCTTAGGGGCAGCCTTTCGTAAAACCATCCGGATATTTCAGCGAGAAGGGTGGCAGGGCGTTCGAGTCAGAATCCGCATTCTGTTGGGACGCGACACAGGTTCCCGCTCTGGCGTTGCCACTCCTACTTTTGTAAAGCGAAAACCCCTCCCCGTTCGCAACTCAAAGAAAGTGACTGCGCACCAGCAGAATGTGAATATTATTGTGTGCGTACACAACG
>JBQTHP010000207.1:0-4049 GCA_052389755.1 Gammaproteobacteria bacterium | reverse complement strand
GGGCGGGCGGGGGGGGGGGGCGTGCTATGTGCGGGGGGTGGGTTTGGTCGCGATCTTTGCTTTTTCATTCGCGATTATTTCGTGGTGCTAACTAAACCGCCACCCCCCACTCCGGGCCGACCCGTGCTCTCTTTCTCGGCGTGCCTCACTGCTTCGCGCGCGAAATGTACTGCCCGCTGCGCGTGTCGACGCGAATCATTTCGCCCTCGCTGATGAAGAGCGGCACGCGTACGACCGCGCCCGTCTCGAGCCTGGCAGGCTTCTGTCCGCCGGTGGCGGTGTCGCCGCGCAAGCCCGGATCGGTCTCGACGATCTTGAGCTCGATGTGCGCGGGCGGGGTAATTACGAGCGGCACGTTGTTCCACAGCGTCACGACGCAGATCACGCCGTCCTTGAGCCACTGGCTGTTGTCGCCGACGGCGGACTTGCCCGCGGTGTACTGCTCGAAGCTGTCGGGCACCATGAAGTGCCAGAAATCCCCGTCCTGATAGAGGTACTGCATGTCCGTGTCGACGACGTCGGCGGCTTCGATCGATTCACCGGAGCGGAACGAGCGCTCGATCGTGCGGCCCGTGCGCAGGTTGCGGATTCGCACGCGGTTGAAGGCCTGGCCCTTGCCAGGCTTCACGAACTCGTTCTCCACGATCACGTGCGGGTCGCCATCGAGGAGCACCTTGAGTCCGGCCTTGAATTCGTTCGTGCTGTAGCTCGCCATTGCTTCCCGCCGCTCGACCCGATCAAATGTCGGGCCCGAAAAAGGGCCGCGTATGATAACGGCATCCCCCCACACCCGCCAGAATTCGACGGATCTCTCGTGGCAGCAGCAGATGGCCGGCGCCGTCACGCGCATCGAGGATCTCGCCGCCGCGCTCGATCTCGATCTCGCGGAGCTCGGCGCGCATGATGCGGCGAGCGCGACGTTTCCGCTCCGCGTGCCGTGGAGCTACGTCGCCCGCATGCGGCGCGGCGATCGACGCGATCCGTTGCTTGCGCAGGTGCTCCCGGTTACGGCCGAGCTCGATGATGCAGTCGGTTTCGTCGGCGATCCGCTCGAAGAGCGCGCCGCTCTCCGCGCCCCGGGACTGCTGCACAAGTACCACGGGCGCGCGCTGCTCGTGACGACGGCGGCGTGTGCGGTGCATTGCCGTTACTGTTTCCGGCGCGAGTTCCCGTACGCGGATTCGACGGCGGATGAGCCGCGCTGGCGCTCGGCGCTCGCAGCGATCGCGGCCGACACCTCGATCGAAGAGGTGATCCTGAGCGGCGGCGACCCGCTCTCGCTCGGGAATGCGCGCCTCGCGATGCTGACGCAGTCGCTCACGCGCATTCCACACGTGCTCCGCCTGCGAGTGCACACGCGTCAGCCGGTCGTGCTGCCCTCCCGCGTGGATCCGGGTCTCATCGCGTGGCTCACGCGACTGCCGTGGCCGACGACGATCGTGCTGCACGCGAATCATCCGAACGAAATCGACGCAGAGGTCCGCGACGCTTGCGCGCGCCTGCGCGGCGCGGGTGCGGTGCTGCTCAACCAATCCGTACTCCTGCGCGGGGTGAACGACTCGGCCGATGCCCTCGCGCAACTGTCGGCCAGGCTCATCGATGCCGGTGTGCTCCCCTACTACCTGCATCTGCTCGACAAGGTTCGCGGCGCCGCGCATTTCGATGTGCCGGAGGACGAAGCCCGTCGCATCGTGGGCGAGCTCGCGCGGCGACTCTCGGGATACCTCGTGCCACGACTCGTCCGCGAGATTCCCGGAGCGCCCGCGAAAGTCGGCGTCGCGCCGCTGCTGCCCGGAATGTAGGCCTCTTCACGGGTGCTACACTCCCTCAATTCTTCATTCCGGCGTGTTTTTCGAGGGAGAGGCCGTTGACTGAGCAGGACCCCGTTCCGCTCATCGTACTTGCGCCCGCGCGCGATCCCGTCGAATCGATCAACAGCATCCTTCGACGAGCCGGACACCCCGTTCATTGCACGTGGATCCCGTCGCTCGGCGATCTCGCGGATGCGCTCGTGCAGATCAATCCCGAGCTGCTCCTGTGCATCGAAAGCGCCGCGGCGACGGCTGCCGCGGCGGCGGCGGTTCGCGACGAGAGCGCGCCGTCGGTGCCGCTGATCGTCGTGGCCGTCGAGGTCACGGAGGCGTTGGTCGCGACGGCCATGACGAAGGGCGCGCGCGATCTCGTCGCGCTCGGAAATCCGGTGCGCTTCGAGGCCGTCGTCCGGCGCGAGCTGCGCGCATTCCGCCTCGAGCGCGCGCTCGAGAACACGTTGAAGTCGGCGCGCGATGCGCGGCGCCAGCTCGAGGCGGTGCTCCAGCGCTCGAACGACGCAATCGCGCAGGTGCAGGAAGGCATCGTCGTCGATGCGAACGACTCGTGGGTCGAGCTCTTCGGCTTTGAGGGCCGCGACGCGCTCATGGGCCAGCCCGTGATGGATCTGTTCGACGACGCGACGCACGCGGCACTGAAAGGCGCGCTCACGGCGTGCCTGCAGGGACGGTGGACCGAGCACACGCTGAGGGCCAGCGCGCTCACCGTGGATGGCTCTGCTCTCACGCTCGAGCTTGCGCTCGCGCTCGGCGAATACGACGGTGAGCCGAGCGTGCGGCTCATCGTTCCGGCGAAGCAGCGCGACGAGCGGCAGCTCGCGAGCGAGCTGTCGGACGTCGTCCAGCGCGATCCGGCGACCGGGCTGCTGTATCGCCGTCCACTGCTTGAAGCGATCGGCGCACGCCTCGGAAAGCCGGCCCCGGGCGGCGTGCGCTACCTCGCGCTGGTCAAGCCCGACAGGTTCGCGACCATCGAGCGCGACGTCGGCATCCTCGCAAGCGAAGAGTGCCTGGTGGAGATCGCGCGGCTACTCACCGAGCAGTTGAGCACGCGAGACATCGCGGGCCGCTTCGGCGGCGTGAGCTTCCTCGCGCTGCTCGAGCGCGGCAACGAGCACGACGTCGAGGCGTGGAGCGAGCAGCTCGTACGGCTGCTCGCGAAGAACGTCATGCAGGTCCGCGACAAGAGCCTGTCGGTCACCTGCACCGTCGGTCTTGCGGTCGTGCCTCCCGGAGGCGCCGCGGAATTCGATGCGGCCGTGTCGGATGCGATCGAGGCCACACGCAAGGGTCGTCAGCGAGGCGGCAATCAGGTCGTCGCGCTCGACCACGCAGACACCGATACGCGCGTGCAGGCCTACGACAAGATCTGGGTGAAGCACATCAAGGCGGCCCTCATGGAGAATCGTTTCCGGCTGGTGCAGCAGCCGGTGGCGAGCCTGCAGGGCGAGGATCGCGCGATGTTCGACGTGCTGGTGCGCATGCTCGACCATCAGGGCAAGGAAGTGCTGCCGGCGGAGTTCATGGCCGCAGCCGAGCGCAACGACCTGCTGAAGAACATCGACAGGTGGGTCGTCGGCGCGTCGCTCTCCTTCGCTGCACAACGCAAACCCGGCTGTCTGTTCGTGCGCCTGTCGAAGGACACGGTGAAGGACGGCTCGTTCCTGGAATGGCTCGACACGCACATGCACGCGAGCCGCGCCGAGCCGCAACGACTGTGTTTCCAGGTACCTGAGGTCATCGCGGCGAGCCACATCCCGCAGGTCCAGGCGCTCGCGAAGGCCTTCCAGGGGCGCGGCTTCCGGTTCGCGCTCGAGGGCTTCGGCTCGGGGCGCGATCCACTCGCGCTGCTCGCCTCTCTGCCGCTCAACTTCGTCAAGATCGACGGCGCGCTCGTGCAGAGTCTGGCCTCGGACGAGGAGGTGCGCGAGCGAGTGCGGTCGCTGGTTCAGGTCGCGACGAGGCGCAAGATCGAGACCATCGCGGAGCGCGTCGAAGACGCGAACACGATGGCGGTGCTGTGGCAGATCGGCGTGCACCATCTGCAGGGCTACTTCGTGAACGTGCCGGAGCAGGTCGTGCTGCGGGCGGAGGGCTAGTCTGAAGTTCTTTGATCGCGGAGCGAAGTTTCCCTTCAGCTTCCGGAGGATAGCCCCGGTTGGGGCGAGTAGTTTCTGTCTACACGCTGATCTGATCGATTAATTCGAAGGCGCGGCGCTG
>JBQTHP010000206.1:0-2319 GCA_052389755.1 Gammaproteobacteria bacterium | reverse complement strand
ACGTACCTGCATTGGCTCGGTGGGTCCGGTGTTGAAGCGGAAGAAGCCTCCGAGATGGTCGCGCAGCGCCTGGCGTTGCTTGGCCCCGGTGAGGTGCGCCACGGTCAGCACCAGCGCTGTCTTTCTTCGGCTCGTTCAGGAGTTGGTCACACAAGAGCTGAATCAGGCTCGGATACCCGACCGTGCGCTCTGCGATGCGCTGCGGGTTGGCCGGGTCCTCATGCCGTAAGCCGATGCGGGCCATGGGCTCGCTCGCCAGGTTGCGTGCGCCGTCCGGTTCCAGGGGGCCTAGCCGCTCGACCGTGGCAAAGTTGTCCACGGGCGCGCCGTGATCCATTGCGGCGTCCATAGCCACAATAGAAATCAATTGGTTATGGCTGCTCCCCTCGACCACGCCGACGGCATGATAACTCGGTAAGGTCTCTATGGCCATCATAGATGCAGTCGTGCTTGACGTGCGCGATTTCATTACGTGCAAACCATCTACGACGACCTGACGTTGGTTGTCGTTAAGCAGAAATAGAGATCTTTTTAGCATATGCCGCAGGAACGCCTAGCGACGCCGATTAGCGCCGCGGCAGCTGTTGAGCGCATCGCGCCCGGATCGCGCGTGTACGTCGCCGCCAAGGGCGGGACGCCCGTGGCGTTGCTCGATGCGCTGGCTCGCCGGGGCACGCCGGACGTCGAGCTTTTCTACTTTCTGCTTGACGGAATCAGCGCCTCCGAGCTCGTCACACGGGCCCCGCAGATCAAGCATCGTCCGCTCTACGTCGGCGAGCCGCTCGCGCGCCAGGCAGTCGGTGATTCTGTGAGCTACGTGCCGCTGTCACTCCCGGAGGCGTGCGCGCTCGTCGCAAGCGGACGGCTCGCGTTCGATGCGGCGATGGTGGCAACGAGCTTGCCGGATGCACAAGGACGGGTTAGCCTCGGCACCGCCGTCGGCATGACCCCGGCGGTGCTGCGGCGCGTGCCGCTCGCGATCGCCGAGTGGGTGCCGGCAATGCCGGTCACCGCTGGCGACAGCTTGTGGCCGGCCGATGCCTTCTCCGCCGTCGTCGTCTGCGATCGCGCCCTGCCCGAGTTCCGGCACGAGCGCGACGATGCACGCTCGGGACGCATCGGCCGATACGTGTCGCGGCTGATTGAGGACGGGGCCACCCTCCAAGTCGGTCCCGGCCGTGTTCCCAACGGCGCGCTGCGATTCCTGACCGATCGGCGCGATCTGCGGATCCTCACCGACCTCCTGTCCGAAGAGCTCTCCGCTCTAGTCGAGTCCGGGGCCGTGCGCACCGACCCGGGCGGCGCGCCCTCGCCTGGCGCGGATCCCGACGTGATGGCGAGCTTCTGCACCGGAACGGCGCAGCTCTTTGGGCGCCTGAATCGAAACCCGCGATATACCTTCTGGCCCATCGAGGTCGTGACGGACGAGGCGCGCCTTCGCGCCCGTCCGCGCATGGTGTCGATCACGCAGGCGCTGGCGATCGATCTGACCGGCCAGGCCTGCTGCGAACGGATCGGCGAGACACTGTTCGGCGGGCTTGGGAGCCAACCGGAGTACATGCGGTCCGCCGCGCGGGCGCCAGCAGGGAAGCCCATCCTTTGCCTCTACACGACCGATAACTCGGGGACGTCGAATGTGCGCCCGGCCCTCGGCGCCGGTGAGGCGGTGGCGATCCCGCGCTCGGACGTGCACTTCGTGGTGACCGAGTTCGGCATCGCCTATCTTCATGGAAAATCGATCGAGGAACGCGCACTCGCCCTGATCGAGGTCGCCCACCCCGATCACCGGCCCTGGCTCCTCGACGAGGCCCGGACACAGGGACTGATTGCGGCCGGCTACAGCAAGCTCAACCGCGATGCGTATGGGGTGGAAGACGAGCGTCGGGTCCGATCGAAGGGTGGCGCGCCGGTGACGCTGCGTCCCGCGAGGCTCTCGGACGTGCCCTCGCTGCAACGACTCTTCCACCACTGCTCCAAGGAGGACATCTATCTTCGCTTCTTCCGGTACCTACGCTCGCTATCCGTTGAGGAGGCGGTGCGACTGTGCACGGCCAGCCAGGGTCTCGATGCCGTGTTCGTCGCCGTCGTGGGGGAGCGGGAGTCCGAGCGCCTCGTCGCGAGCGCATGCTTCGTCGGTGAGGCGACGACCCGGCTCGCCGAGGTGGGCTATCTCGTCGACCCCGAATGGCAGGGAGGCGGTCTCGGGCGCGAGCTCCAAACCCTGCTCATAGCTAAGGCGCGCGCGCTCGGCTTTCGCGGACTTCGCGCTCAAGTGTTTGCCCACAACGCCAAAATGCTCCGGCTCGCGAAATCCAGCGG
>JBQTHP010000205.1:0-13198 GCA_052389755.1 Gammaproteobacteria bacterium | reverse complement strand
ACGAGCGGCTCGCCGGTCTCGCCGGCTTCGAGGATTACTCGACAGAGCTCGCCGAATCGATCCTGAACGAAGCGGCCAAGTTCGCGGAAGGCGTCCTCGCACCGCTCAACCGCGCGGGGGACGAGGAGGGATCGAAATGGACGCCCGACGGCGTCGTGACACCCAAGGGGTTCAAGGCCGCGTATCGGCAGTTCGTCGACGGCGGTTGGCCGCAGCTCGCGGCCGACCCGGAATTCGGCGGGCAGGGCGTCCCGCGCGTCCTCGCGACCGCCGTTCAGGAGCTGTGGGGAGCCTCGAACCTGGCCTTCAAGCTCTGTCCGATGCTGACGCAGGGCGCCATCGAGGCGCTGGAGCTCAGCGGCACGCCCGAGCAGAAGCGCCGGTTCCTGCCGAAGATGGTACGCGGGGAGTGGACCGGCACGATGTGCCTGACCGAACCGCAGGCGGGTTCGGATCTCGGGCAGATACGCACGCGCGCGGTGCCGTCAGGCGATCACTTTCGCATCTTCGGACAGAAGATCTTCATCACCTGGGGCGACCACGATTACACCGAGAACATCGTGCACATGGTGCTCGCGCGTATCGAGGGCGCTCCGGCCGGCGTGAAGGGCGTCTCGCTCTTCATCGTGCCGAAGGTCAACGTGAAGGCCGACGGCTCGCTCGGCGCCCGCAACGAAGTGAAGTGCCTGAAGATCGAGGAGAAGCTCGGCATCCACGCGAGCCCGACCTGCGTCATGCAGTACGGGGAGAAAGACGGCGCGGTCGGCTATCTCGTCGGTGAGGCGAATCGCGGCCTCGAGTACATGTTCGTCATGATGAACGCCGCGCGCCTGTCGGTCGGGCTCGAAGGCTACGCAGTGTCCGAGCGGGCGTTCCAGCAGGCACTCGCCTGGGCGCGCGATCGGGTTCAGGGCAAGCCGCCGGTGGCGAACGACAGCGGCAAGCCGCTGGCGATCGCGCATCACCCGGACGTGAAGCGCATGTTGCTCACGATGAAGTCGCTGACGGAAGCGATGCGTGCTCTCGCACTGTACGCCGCGTTTCAGCTCGATCTCGCGGCGCATGCACCGGACGAGAAGGCGCGCGCCGCAGCGCAGGCGCGCGCCGACCTGCTCATACCTGTCGTCAAGGGATGGTCCACCGAGACCGGCATCGAGATCGCGTCGCTAGGTGTGCAGGTGCACGGCGGAATGGGATACGTCGAGGAGACTGGCGCGGCGCAGTACTACCGCGACGTGCGCATCACGACGATCTACGAAGGCACCACCGGCATCCAGTCGAACGATCTCATCGGACGCAAGATCGGCCGGGATCGCGGCGCGGCGATGGCCGCGCTCATTGCCGAGGCGTCGAGCGAGCTCGGGACGGCCGATGCGGGCGCGGCGCGTGAGGGGCTCGCACTGCTGCGCGATGCGACCGGCTCGCTGCTGCAGTCGCTCGCCACGGATCCGGCGCGCGCCTTCGCCGTATCGGTGCCCTTCCTCAAACTGAGCGGCATCGTGCTTGGCGGCTGGTTGATGGCCAGGTCCGGCGCCGTCGCATCAGCGAAGCTGGGCGCGGGCGGTGATCGGGAATTTCTCGAAGGCAAGGTGCGCACCGCGCGTTTCTATGCCGAGAACATCCTGCCGCAGGCACACGCGCTTGCGAGAATCGTGAAGAGCGGCGCCGCGAGCATCGTCGAAACGGACGCCGCGCTTCTATAAACAGCAACGAACGGGGGTCATCGATGCTCAGGCGCGAGTTCATTTCCGCTTCACTGGGTGCGGCGGCGGCGCTGCCGTGCGGCAATGTCCTTGCTCGCCAACTCATCGCGCTCGGCCAGGCGACCGGTGACCTCGCAGCGCGAACTCTTGCCGGTGCCGAGATCGCGCTGCGTACGAGCGACGTGGACGCCTTGGCGGCTACCTTGCGTGGCACCGTTCTCGTGCCCGGCAACACCGGCTACGACGACGCACGCAGAGTGTGGAACGGGATGTTCGATCGCCGGCCCGCGCTGATTGCGCGGTGCGCGAGCCCGTCGGACGTAATCCAGGCCGTGAACTTCGCGCGCGAGCACGATCTGCTCACGTCCGTTCGCTGCGGCGGCCACAGCCAGACCGGCAAGTCGGTCAACGACGGCGGCATCGTCATCGACTGCTCGCCGATGCAGGCCGTGCGGGTCGACCCCGTCGCGCGCACGGCGCGAGTCGAAGGCGGAGCGCTCCTTGCGCATCTCGATCGCGAAACGCGGGCATTTCGTCTCGCGACGACGGCCGGCACCGTTTCGCACACCGGCGCGGCGGGGCTCACGCTCGGCGGCGGATTCGGACGGCTCGGACGGCGTTTCGGGCTGGCCTGCGACAATCTGATCGGCGCGGACATCGTCACGGCGGACGGTCGCCTGATCCAGGTGAGCGAGAAGGACAACCGCGACCTGCTCTGGGGGCTGCGCGGGGGCGGCGGCAACTTCGGGGTCGCGACGTCACTCGTGTATCGGCTGCATCCCCTCGATCCGACGATCCTGGGCGGCAAGATCATCTGGCCGTTCGAGCAGGCAGGCGATCTGATGCGCTACTACGCGGACTACACCGCCACGGCGCCCGACGCGCTCAACACCGACGTCTTCGCGGTTCACCTGCCCGACGGGCAACACGTCATCGCAATCGAGTGCTGCTGGTCCGGCGATCTCGCGAAAGGTGAGGAAGTGCTGCGGCCTCTGCGGCAGTTCGGCAAGCCCGTCGTCGATGAAATCGCGGCGATACCCTACCTCAAGCTGCAAGGGAGCCTGGACAAGACTTTCGACCACGGCACGCGGGCCTATATCAAGGCCGGGTTTCTCGTCGAGCTCACCGACTCGATCATCGACGGGATGATCGGAGAGCTTCGCAGCGCGCCGCCCGGAACGCTCGGCATGTTCATTCAGCAGAGCGGCGGTGCGGTCGGACGCGTCGCCCCCGACGCGACGGCGTTTCCGAACCGTAAGGGCAAGTACTGGCTCATGGTGAACTCGTTCTGGCGCGACCCCGCCGACAAGGGGAACGAGCGCATGGCGAGAGCCCGGGCGGTATTCGGAAAAGTGGTCGAACCGCATGTCGTCGGCTTCTACGTCAACAGCATGGCGGAGGACGACTACGCGAAGGTGGACGAAAACTATGGCCCGAACTACGCCCGGCTCGTGCGCCTGAAGAACAAGTACGACCCGAAGAACCTGTTCCGGCTCAATGCGAACGTGAAGCCGACGGCGAGTACGTGAGCTCGCCCGCCTCGACGCGCAGCGTGAGGCGGTTCTGCGGCGGCGGCAGCGGGCAGGTCGCGAATTCGTTGAAGGCGCACGGCGGGCTGTACGCCTTGTTGAAGTCCACTTGCACGTGCCCGTCTTTGGGCGCCGGCACATACAGGAATCGGCCGGCGCCGTAGGTTTCACGCGCGCTCGTGGCGTCCGCGAACATGATGAAGAGCTGCTCGGCGTCGGGCTCTTCGGCAATCGCATCGAGGCGCCACTCGCGCCCGTCCTTCTCGAACACGAGTGCGCCTGGCGCCGACATCGCCCGCTCCTCGCCCAGGATGTCGATGATGGTGATGCGCCGCGGCGGATCGTAAGGCTCGAACCGCGCATCGAGTATCCACCCGGAGCTGATGGGGAAATAATCGAGGCCCGCGAACTGCCGGCGCAGCGGGTGCTCGACGTCGCGCACGCGAACGTAGCGCTTGCCGTCGCGGTCGATCACGAAGAAACGCAGCGGGCCCGCGGCGAGCACCGTCGGCGAGCCGCTCGTATCGGGCTCGAGGGCGAGCGACGTGATCTCTGCGCCATCGTGCGTGATACCGCTGCCTCGGCGCGCGACGAACCGCACCGTGCCATCGCTCACCTCGAACGCTCCGGCGCGCGACGGGAGCGAGGCGTGATCGAGCCTGAAGTCATTTCCGCGCGCACGACCGAAGGTGGTCGTTCCGGTCTGCAACGGGTGAAGCGCGACGAGCGTGAGCCAGCCCGTCTCGCTCGTCAGGCTGGCGATACGCGTGGCGCGCCACTCCTCGATGGCGCCTCGATGCGCCGCGGGATCGGAAGGACCGGCGGTGACGCACAGGGGCAGCAGCAGCGTCGCCGCGAGAAGCACGCGAAATCGCACGTCGAGCAGCACGATTGCCACGATAGGGCGTTGCCGCGAGCCTTGTCGAGTGGCGTGGAAGCGCTGCACACTTGCCGTGCCTGTGACGGCTGCGGCGAGGCCACTGCCATGCGCGATCCGAAGCTGAGCTTCGACCATTTCGCGATTCCCGTATCGGATGCGGGAGCCGCGTTGCGCTTCTACTCCGATGTTCTTGGATTGACGCTGGTCGATGCGATCAGCGGCGACGACTGGGGCGGCAAGCCGTGGCTGATGATGATCTTTCGCGCGGCGGACGATCGTCAGGTTGCGCTCTGTGCGCTGCGCGGAGCGAAGGTGCGGACCCGCGACGAGCTGCCCGCCGACATCCGCCATTTCGCGTTCTCCGCCGCGTCCGAGGCGGAGTATTCCGCGTGGAAGAGGCGGCTGGACACGCACGACCACGGCGAGCAGCGCTCGATCTACTTTTCCGACCCGGACGGCACCATGCTCGAGATCACGACGCCGGCGAGCTCGAGCGCGGATCGGCCCAGCGCCACCGCGCTCGCCGCGATCGAGCAGTGGATCGCGGCGTCACGAAAAGGCAGTCCCCATGGACAGACGTGATGTATTGGCCGGCGGAATCGGGCTCGCTTTCGCAGCGACCGTGGCGGGCGGCGCCCCGGCCGCCGCGTCGGACGACTCGATGATCACGCGCAAGATACCTTCGACCGGCGAAGCCGTGCCGGTGGTCGGACTCGGCACGTCCGGACCATTCGAAGTGGGCACGGCGCCTGCCGAGCGTGCCCCGATCGCGCAGGTGCTCGAGGCGTTCTTCGAAGGCGGCGGCCGCCTGATCGACACTTCGCCCATGTACTCTACGGCGGAAACAGTGCTCGGCGACCTGCTGAGCCCGGCCATGCACGAGCGCACGTTCATGGCGACGAAGGTGTGGACGCGCGGCGAGCGCGCCGGCGTCGAGCAGATGACGCGTTCGGGCGAGCTCACGAAGAGCAAGCGGCTCGATCTCATCCAGGTTCACAATCTCCTCGATCTCGAGACACACCTGAAAACCCTGCGGCGCTGGAAGGACGAGGGCAGCGTGCGCTACATCGGGATCACGCACTACACGGTCGGAGCGCATGCGGACCTTGCGCGCGTCATCGAGCGCGAGAAGCTCGACTTCGTGCAGCTCAACTATTCGGCGGCGACGCGGGACGCGGAAGCGCGCCTGCTGCCGCTCGCGCGCGACAAGGGCGTCGCCGTGATCGTCAATCGGCCGTTCGAGGATGGCCGGCTCTTCGAAGGCACGCGGGGCAAACCGGTGCCGGCATGGGCTCCCGACTTCGACAGCGCGAGTTGGGCGCAGCTCTTTCTCAAATACGTGATCGCGCATCCGGCCGTGACGTGCGTCATTCCGGCGACCGGCAAGGCGAAGAACGTGCGCGACAACCTGGAGGCAGGGCGCGGCCGCCTGCCGGATGCGAAGCAGCGTGCGCAGATCATCGCCGCCGTGAATGGGCTCTAGATGCGACACTTTCTGTTGCCCGTCATCGCGGGCGCCCTTCTGAACCCATGTGTCACCTTGGCCGAGGCGATGCCCGCACCGGCGCTCGAAGCGTATGCGGCCGCGAAGGTGCGTTACGCGAATCCCGTGAATCGGTTCGAGTACGCGGACATCGCACGCCAGCTCGAGGAGGTACTCCGGCGCGCGCCCGACGCGCAGGGCGCGCGCCTGCTGCGGATCGCCGCGCTCGTAAAGGCGGGTGAGAAGGCTGCGGCCGGCGGGGAGATGAAGCGCGTCGCGGCGGTGCGCGACAAGCTTGACGACGTCGAGCAGCTGCGGCTTCGGGTGCTCGCGGCGAACCTCGCCGGCAAGCCGCAGGAGGAGATCCGCTTTCTCAACGCGCTCGCCGAGCGCCAGCCTGAAGACCGCTGGCTGCGCTACGAGCTGGCGCGCGCCCATTCCGAGGTCGAGCAGTACGCTCAGGCCGTCGAGTACGTCGATCAGGCGCTCGCCCTTGCCGGACCCGAAGCGCGGTGGGAGGGCTCCTGGATTCATCATCTGCACTCCAAGGCGCTCCTGCGGAGCGGCGGCGATCCGCGCGAGGCGATCGCGGCCGCGCTCGCGGGCCGCGGCGAAGCGACGACCTGGCGCTCGACGCTCTACCGGTTGGCCCTCGCGCAGTACGCAGCGGGCGACGCCGTTGCGGGGCGCAACTCCCTCGAGGAGTACGTCAAACAGGCGAGACAGGAGGGCCGGATATCGGACGCGGCCGTGCAGGTCAACATCGGCCTGTTTTTCTACGAGCTCGCCGACTACAAGCAGGCGGAAAAGCACCTGCGCGACGGGCTCGCGCTCGATCCGGACAACACGTACGGACTCTGGGCGCTGGGCTTCCTGCTCATCGAGAAACCGGGTGGGCTCGAGGAAGGCAAGAGCGTGATCGAGCGCGGGCTTGCAAAAGCGCCGAACGACGCGAACCTGCTCGACGCGCGCGGCTGGGCGCTGTATCGCGCGAACCGCGCGGCCGAAGGCTACTCGTGGCTCCGGCGCGCGCAGCTTGCGGGCGGCGACTACAACCAGCGCATCGTCGATCATCTTGCGGCCGTGGCCGCGGAGCTGAAGGAGCCGAAGCGGCCGCCCGCTCCGCACACGCGGTGGCTCTAGCGCGCACCACCTGAGAGGCGAAATAGAACGCTGCCGGTCGCACAAACGCCAGCGTGCTCCTTGGCGTCTCAGGGGGCGCGCGCTAGTGCCTGGTCAGCTTCGCCCGGCCGTTCGCGAAATCCGCCGGACTGTCGCGGTGCAGCCATTCCGCTGCCGCAGCGTCGTTTCGAAGATAGGCGTCGAAAAACGCCGCGGTGGCTTCGGCTATGGCGGACAGCGCCGCAAGATCGGGCGTCGTGCCCGGCTGCGCGCGGCAGAAAAGTCCACCGAGGCACACGTCGAGCCCGCGCACGAAGAGCTCGTAACGCGGCGCGGGCGTCGCGGGCCCGGCGACGTTGAACATCACCGCCGGGCGCTGACCGCTCGCGGGCGCCTCGCCCTCGTCGTTCGTGCCGGTCGCGAGCAGCGAAGGTTTCGCGAGCGCGCGCCACGCATCGTCCGGCACGATTCCCGTGCGACTCGGATCGCCCACGAGCACGACCGCATCGATGCTTGCCTCGCCGGGCGGCGGCGCCGAGCCGTCGGCCACGTACGTGAGCCTCGGTCCTGCCACGAGCAATGTCGCGAGCGCGCCGGTCGAATGGCCAGCGACGGCGATACGCTCGCGGTCGAGCCGCCCGCGCAGCACGCGCGCACGCGATTCGATCTGATCGAGCGCGCTCAGGATGAAGCGGATGTCGGCGATGCGGGCCTCGACGGTGCCTGGAAGATGTCGTGCGGCCCCTGTGCGCACGTCCGTGCCGATCGGGCTCAGCTCCGGCGGTACCGGCTGTATCACGACGTGTCCGCGCGCCGCCCAGTATTCCGCGAGACGCGCGTACATCGCGGGCGCGGATCGTGCACCCTGCGAGAGCACCACGATGGGATAGCGTTCGCGAGCAGTCGGGTACGTGATTCGCACCGTCGCCACGCCGCTCATCGTCGGTGCGGCGAGCGCGAGCGATTCGATCACCGCCGTGGCGCGCAGCCTCGCGCCGGAGCGCCGGTCGCGCTCCGCCGCGTCGGCATGCACCGTGCTTCCGATGGCGAGCGTGAGGCCAAGGATCAGTCGAGCGGAAGGCGCGACGCGCATCAGCGATGCAGCATGAAAGTCACGCCGCCGAAGGCGAGCGAATCGAGTGTTTCGCTGTCGCTCACGCCGAGCGTGAGCTCCAGATCGATTGCGCGTGTGAACGAGTAGCGCCACGCGCCGCTCACGCTGTCCGCCCTCAATCCGTCGATCGCGTCTTCCACGGTGACCCAGTCGAGGCGCAGCGAGGAGCGCGAAAACATCCGTTCGACTCCCGCGGTGAGCTCGTGGTCGAGCGCGCCCTGAGTGAGCGTGAGGACCGAGCCCACGAGAGCCTGCACGCGCGGGAACCGCGCGATGCCGGGCGATCGCGAGGCCGCAATCGCCGCATCGAACTGCTCGTCGTAGTCATAGGCGACGCCCTCGAGGTAACCGCCCCAGGTGCGACCGTAGTAGGAGACGCCCGCGCCGACGCCGGTGCTCTCGAAGCTCGCGCTGCGCTCGACCGGACGCCCGAGCACGAGAACCGTGAAACCGACGTCCAGATCCTGGCCTTCGCCGATGAAGGCAGCCGTGAAGCCGCCGCTCCTGAAGTAGGCACGCGCGCCGAGCGTCTGCGAGTCGAACTCGTCGTCATCGGACCAGCTTCGCAGATACGTCTGCACGCCGAAGCGCTGCGAGTGCAAGTCGATCGACCCGCGCATCGCAGTGCCGCCGAGCTCCGCTCCACCGCTCGATGCGTCGCTCGTGCCTGCGCCGGCGCTCAGCGTCAACCAGCCGGTCGGCGCGAGGCTCGCGTCGACATCGAGGCTGGTGCCGCCCTCGGCATCCGCAAACAAGGCGATCGCAAGATCGAGCTCCGTGTCGGCATGCCCTGCTGCCGGACCGGCAAATGCGGCGATGAGCGCGAGCGAACTCAAAGTCGGTCTCATGCCGGAAGCTCCCTCGGAAACAATGCCTCAACGGACGAAACTTACCTCCGTTGACACGCGACTCTACTGCGGAGCTCGCTTTTTGAGACGGAAGTCCGGGTCACCGTAATGCATGTAGTCCGCCCAGTCGATCGACCGAAGCGCGCGCACCGCAACACGTCCGGCGACGACGGCATCGCCGATGCTGGCGCCGCGCAGCAGGCCTGCGTACAGCGATTCCGCGAAGGCGAGTGCCGATGCGTCCGCGACCGGCCACCAGGTGCCGACATAGTTGGCGACCCCGCCGCGCAGGAACACCTCCGCGAGCCCGGCGCTTTCGCGCCGTCGCCCCTCACCCTTCCCTCTCCCCGCTCTGCGGGGAGAGGGTGCCGAAGGCGGGTGAGGGGTCGTGCGTGCGCGCCGAATGCGTCCCGACTCGCAGGCGTTGAACACTACCAGTGCGGGCAGCTGCTCGAGCGCGTGCAGGTCCGCGCCGCTCAACACCCGATCGCTGCAGCGTATACCGCTCGCCGCCGGGTCGGCCGCATCGAAGAAGGCGTGGCCCGCGTAGTGCAGCAGGTCGTACGCGCCTGAAACGAACTCGGCACGCAGTCGTGCGCGAGTGGCCGCCCGGCCCTCGACCACGACGACGCGGGTGTCCCGCTGCTCACCAAGCAGCGCAAGGATGCGGTCGCGCTCGAGCCGCGCGCCGGGCAGATCGTTCGTCGGATCCGCAACGAGCAGAACCGAGAGCTCGCGCCGCTCGCGGCGCCCCTCGCTGAATTTCGCCGCGACGAGCTGCTCGGCTGCGTAACGGCGACTCACGCCGCCTTCGGTGGCCGGAAACCGGCCGTCGAAGCAGAGCGTCTCCCACGGCACGCGACTCGTCGGCGCATCGTGCACCACGACGAGCGCATCCCGCCTGCTCGACTCGAGCGCTTCATGGATCGTCGGATGCAGCGTGAGATCGGCCAGTCGTCCACCGAACGCCGCGAGTCGGGCGAACGTCACATCCTGCGCGTCGAGCTTGCGGAGATGCTCGGCGAGCGCGGCCAGTGCGAACGGCTGTACTTCGGTGATCACCGCCGCGTGCCGCCCCGCGGTGAGCAACGCGGCGCGCATGCCGACGCCATCGCCGGTTGCACGCTCCTCGTTGACGAGCAGGTAGGCCGTGCTCGGCACGGGCGACGGCGGGGCCGCCGGAGCAGCGCCTCCGCGACGCGCGCGCGCGTCTTCGACGTGCAGAGTCACGCGCCGCTCGGGCAGCCGCACGCCGGCGAGAAGCGCCCGCGCCGCCTTCGAGAGCCGGCCGATGCTGGCAGGCCTGCGCACGCAGAACGTAATGCTGCGAATGGTTCCGTCGCGATCGGCTTCGCCGACGCCGCGGAGGTAGCCGCGCATCTGGGCGGTCAGCGAGCTCGGCGCAGGCAGACCCGCGCCGGATCCCCAAAGTACCGTAGCGATGCGTCCGATGTGCGTGCGAGCGCAGAACCGGGCGACGTTCTCGGCGGCGAGCTCGATCGTGCGCTCCGAAAGCTGGTCGAAGCGTCCGATCCCGACGAGCAGCACGTGATCCGCATGCGCCAGTCGCCCGTGCACCGGGACGGGCAGCAGGCCCCCGACTTCCCGAGGCAGCATGCGACGCGCCGCGAACTCTTCGATGACGCCGTCGAGATGCCGGTCGATCGCCGCGAGCGCGCCGGCGGGCCGCACGTTCTGAAATACGCCCGCGACGAGCGCGTCCGCGCGCGCCTCGGCGATGTCTCCCTCGACGATGCGGAACTCGAGTCTGGCGGCTTCGCGCGCGGCTCGCGCACGCGTCGCCGCCCGCCTCGCGGGGGCTTCCACGTCCGGCCGCAGCCGCAGTTTGGGCGGCTCGTTCAGCGTTGCGAGGAAAGCACGCCGCTTCTCGGGTTCGAGGCCGGTCCAGTCGATCTTCCCGGCCTGTCTTCGGCGCAGCTCCGCGTCGGAGATGCGTGCGCTTCCGCTGCGAGTGGGCGTCGCCCGCGTCGCGAGCCACCGCGTGCTGCCCTCGCGCAGCAGGTCGGCGACCGCTGCCGCGATGCTCGCGTTACGCGTGAGCTCGCTGTGCGCGACAGGCGCGTAGTAGTGGCTCGCGCCGGGCAACACCGCGCACGCAGCGGGCACGGTGCCGTCCCCGAACCGCGTGATGGTATAGACGAAGTCGTCGCGTTCGCGGGCGATGCTCGTTACCGTCTCCTGATCCACGCCGACGACGACGTGAAAACGTTCGTCCGCCGCCGCGAGTCCCTGCTCGAGATTGCGCGCGGCCGCGAGCAGCTCCGGGCGCGGCGAGGGCCCCTTCGTCGGCCAGGCTTGCGGGTCGAACAGATCCGGTCCGGGCAGCCGGCCGCGCGCGGGCAGCAGCTGATACAGGCTTGGAAAGGTGCTGAACACGTATTGCGCGAGATCCTCCGCGCTGTGCCGCAGATCGAGCCGCGCGATCTTGCGCACGACGGCGTACGTGCCGCGTAGTGCCTGCACCGGTGCGAACGAACCGAAATTCGGCGTGCCGAGCATGACGAAGCGCTCGACGTCGGGCGCACCGCGAGTGGCGAGCGCTGCCCGGCCGACCAGCCCGCCCATGCTGTGCGCAACAATCGCGATGCGCGGGGCAGCCTCCTCGCGGAGGCGCGCTGCCAGTTGCCGGCCGAGATCCCCGATGTCGAGACGCCAGTCGTACGGATACAGAACGGCGTCGAACCCGGCCGAGCGCAGGTGCAGCCTGAGCTTCAGATAGGTGAAGAGCACCGCGCCGAGCGGCACGATGCGCGCTTTCGATGGCAGGCGCAGCGCGGTGAGGCGCCCGATCGTGATGTCGATCGGATCGATCCACAGGACGTCGTTCGGCAGCACTCCGCGGCGGCGCAGACCCAGTTGGGAGCCCATGACACCGGGGATGACGAACACGCGCAGACCGCGATCGAGCGGCGCGCGGCGGGCGGCGCGCGTCAGACGCGCGAGCTCGCGGTATTCGTCGGCTCCGAAATAGGCAACGAGCTCGTCGCGACGCTCGCCGCTTGCGAGGAGCTCCTCCACTTCGAGGTCGCTCCACGCGAGCCGGTCGTACGGCGTGACGTGATCGTGCTCGGCGTGCGGTCGGCTCGTGACGGGCACCGCCGGATTATGCCAGTGTCCACGAGTGCGGCAGCAGCGTGATGCGCGTCGCATCTGGGTCTTCCGGAACAGGCCGTCGCATTCTGCGACGGCTAGCCTCTTCACCCGTGAGGAGGCTCGCTTTTTTCGTCATCGGCGTGCTGCTGCTGTCGGGCAGCGGCCATGCGTATCTGCCGTCGACGGTGGATCGCGTGGTCGTTTTCAAGTCCGAGCGAAAGCTCATCGCGGTCAAGGACGGTCGCGTCGTGAAGACGTACCGCGTGGCGCTCGGTCAGTCGCCGCTGGGCACGAAGCGCTGTCGCGGTGATAATCGCACGCCGGAAGGGGAGTACTACGTTACTCGCCGCGTGCCCGAGAGCCGCTACTTTCTCGCGCTCCACCTCTCGTACCCGAGCCCCGCGGACACGATGCTTGCGCGCAATGCGGGTTGTGAGCCCGGCGGCAGCATCGAGATCCACGGCCTCGCGCCGGAATTCGGCTGGATGGGCCGGCGACATCTCGAGCGGGACTGGACGAACGGCTGCATCGCGGTGACCAACGAGGAAATGAAGGAGCTGTACCGCAGCATCGCGGTCGGCACTCCCGTCGAGATCTATCCATAGGCGCGTTCATCGCGATCACTTCGCCCGCTCGGCAATGAGCTTGCACAGTGCGTCGATCGCGCCTCGCCGCGCTGTCGACTTGCGCCACACGGCCCCGACGCGCCGTACCGGCGCAGGCCTCGCGAACGGCCGCACGACGACCCCGCGCGCGGCGCCATAGGCGCCGCGGCTCGCAAGCTCCGGCAGGAGCGTGATGCCGCCGCCGGTAGCGACCATCTGCCGCAGCGTCTCGAGGCTCGTCCCGCGAAAGTCCTGTTTCTCGTGCACGCCCACGCGGCTGCACACTTCGAGCGCCTGGTCGCGCAGACAGTGGCCATCCTCGAGCAGGAGCAGCGTCTCCTCGCGGAGATCCTCGACCCGCACGCTCGTTCGCTTCGCGAGCCTGTGGTTCTCGGGCAGCGCGACCACGAACGGCTCTTCGTAGAGGTCCCGGGCGTCGAGCCCGTCGAGCGGTACCGGCAAAGCGAGGATCCCGAGATCGATCTCGCCGGCTTGCAGCTTCTGCAGCATCGCCGCGGTCTGATACTCGTACAGCATGAGCTCGAGCCGCGGCAGACGCCTGCGTGCCTGCGGCGCGAGCTGCGGCAGCAGGTACGGACCGATCGTAGGCAGCAGCGCGACGCGCAGCTTTCCGGCGAGCGGATCGCGATGGCTGCGCGCGAGCTGCACGACTTCGTCGCTCGCCTCGAGGATGCGCCGGGCGCGCGCCACGATCTCTCCGCCCGCTTCGGTCAGGCAGATGCGCTTCGGCTGCCGCTCGATGAGCTGCACGCCGAGGTAGTCCTCGAGCTTCTTCAGCT
>JBQTHP010000204.1:0-3109 GCA_052389755.1 Gammaproteobacteria bacterium | reverse complement strand
TGCACGTGTACACGGACGGCACGCTCCTCTTGAACCACGCAGGCACGGAGATGGGGCAGGGGCTGCACACGAAAGTCGCGCAGGTCGTCGCCGAGGAACTGCAGGTCGAGCTGGCGAGCATTCGATGCAGCGCGACCGACACGAGCAAGGTCCCCAACACGTCCGCCACCGCCGCCTCGTCGAGCAGCGATCTCAACGGCAAGGCGGCGCAGGAGGCTGCGCGCACCATCAAGCAGCGGTTGGTCGAGTTCGCGGCCCGCAAGTACGGGGTTGCGCCGGCAGAGGTGGTGTTCGTCGATGGCCGCATCCATGTTGGCAGCGAGCGCACGCTCACGTTCCGCGAGCTCGTGTGGGACGCCTATCAGGCACGCGTGCCGCTATCGGCGACCGGTTTCTACGCGACACCGAAGATCGGTTACGACCAGAAGACCCTCACCGGGCGCCCGTTCTTTTATTTCTGCTACGGCGCAGCCGTTTCAGAAGTGGTGATCGATTGCCTCACCGGGGAATCCCGCCTGCTGCGCGTGGACATCCTCCACGACGTGGGACGCTCGCTGAATCCCGCGATCGATCTGGGCCAGGTGGAGGGCGGGTTCCTGCAGGGCGTGGGCTGGTTGACGAGCGAGGAGCTGTGGTGGGACGACCAGGGCCGTCTCGCGACGCACGCGCCGTCGACTTACAAGATCCCGACGGGCTATGACTGGCCACGCGTGTTCAACGTGAACCTCGCGCCCTGGAGCACGAACCGCGAGGACAGCATCTACCGCTCAAAGGCGGTCGGCGAGCCGCCCCTCATGCTGGCCATCTCGGTGTTCCACGCCATCCGCGATGCGATCGCGGCCGCCGCGGGCGGCGGTACACCCAAGCTCGATGCACCTGCCACGCCCGAACGGATCCTGCGGTCGATCGAAGAGTTGCGCGAGCGCCAGGCTTCGGGCCGCCCGGTACGTCAGACGGTCTAGGCAGTGAGATTCCGTCCGAGGTTCGACCCGCGATCTGTCAGCCGCATGCTCGGCGACATCGCCGTCGTCACCGTCGGAATCCTGCTCGCATTCGCTCTCGAAGCCTGGTGGGACGGCCGCGCGTCGACCCGGCAGGAACAGTTCCATCTGCGCGCGCTCGCCTCGGACTTTCGCCAGAATGCCGAGCGGCTGAAGGCCATGATCGAACGCCAGGACCGCGTATCCACAAGTTGCCGGCGCCTGCTCGCAGTGGCGCGGGGAGAGGAGGATGGCTCTCCTGCTTCGATCCGCGAGCTGATGAGCGAAGTGTTCAATTCCGCTCGGTACGAGCCGGTAATGGGCGCCTACGAAGCATTGGTCAACTCAGGCGGGCTCGTGCTGATCCGGGATGAGGTGCTTCGCGGCGCGCTCGCCGAATTTGCCGCGCAGGAGCGCGGCGACTACGCCGAGCGCTTTTCGGATGCGCATTATTTCGCATTCACCCATGAGTTCGTCGGACGCCTGCGCTTCGTCGAGGCCGAGAAAGCCGTGCCCGCGCGCCCGGACGAGTACGCCGCCCTGCTCGCCGATCCGAGGTTCCAGGAGTTCCTCCTGTTACGGCAGGCCATCGAGCGGGATGTGGGGCGCGACTACCGCGGGCTTCTCGAGCAGGCGCAAACCGTACTGGCGCACATCGAGCCGCGGCTCCGCTAGCCAGGCCCAACCGACACGGACAACTTGTTCGGCGACGGCATGTTCGACGCGTACTACCTCGACTGGGCCAATCTCGTTCTGCGCTGGGCCCACGTGATCACGGGCATCGCGTGGATCGGCTCGTCGTTCTATTTCATCTGGCTCGATGCGCGCCTCAACGTCCCGCCGCGCGATCCGGAAGACCCGGACGTCGCCGGCGATCTCTGGGCCGTGCATGGCGGCGGCTTTTATCACTCGCAGAAGTACAAGGTCGCTCCCGCTCAGCTGCCCGAGCCGCTGCACTGGTTCAAGTGGGAGGCGTACTTCACGTGGATGACCGGGTTCGTGCTGTTCATCGTCGTGTACTACTTCAATGCGGGCACGCTGCTCGCCGATCCCGGAAGCGGGCGGCTCGCGCCCGGCACGGCGGTGCTCGTGAGCGTGGCTCTCGTCATCGGTGGTTGGTTCATCTACGACTTGCTGAACCGCTCAAAGCTGCCCGACGCCGCGTTCGTTGCGATCGGTAGCGCGCTGCTGCTCGCGCTGTGCTGGGGCGTCGCGCAGCTTTTCTCGGGCCGCGGCGCGTACATGCAGGTGGGCGTGATGCTCGGCACGATCATGGCCGCGAATGTCTTCTTCGTGATCATCCCGGCGCAGCGGGAGTTGGTCGCGGCGAAGCTCGCGGGACACGCTCCGGATCCGCGGCCCGGCCTGCGCGCCAAGCAGCGCTCGGTGCACAACAATTACCTCACGCTGCCGGTCGTGTTCGCGATGGTGAGCCCGCATTTCCCCTTCACGTACGCGCACCCGTACAACTGGTTGCTGCTGTTCGTGATCTTCGTGGGCGGCGCGCTGGTGCGGCACTGGTTCAATCTGCGCAACGTCGGGCGCCGAGCCCCGGTGCTCCCCGCGGCGGCAGCGGTGCTGTTGATCGTGCTCGTGGTGGTCCTGCATCCGCGGCGCGCCGAGCAGCCGCCAGTCGCTGCGGCGGCGGTCGAGTTCGCCGACGTGCGCCGCATCATCGAGGACCGCTGCGTGGCCTGTCATGCAGCGAAGACCACGCATCCGACCGCGCCGGTCGCCGCGGCGGGCGTCATGCTGGATTCACCGCAACTGCTGCGAGCCTGGGCGCAACGCATCCACGAGCGCGCCGTCGTCACGCGCACGATGCCGCTTGCCAACCTCACGCAGATGACGGAAGAGGAGCGCTCGACGCTCGCTCGCTGGTATGCGGCGGGGGCTCCGGCTGGCCCATAAGCAGTCTGACGAACGCCAGGTGTCGGATCAGGGCTGGTTGGTTCGTCTTCAGCAACAGGAGGTAATGACACATGGCCAAGTCCACTCAGAGGATCGTGCCGTCTCTCTGGTACGCGAGGGAGGCCGAGGAGGCAGCGCGTTTCTATGCAAAGGTTTTTCCTGACTCGCGCGTGGATCGCGTCACTGCGCTGCCCGCTGATTCGCCGAGCGGCCCCGCG
>JBQTHP010000203.1:0-7321 GCA_052389755.1 Gammaproteobacteria bacterium | reverse complement strand
CCCTCGCAGCGAACTGGAAGATCCCGCTCCCGACGTCCTTCGACCTCGAGCTTGGCTCCACCGCGGCCTACACGAGCGAACAGGTCTCCGACCTCAACAACAATCCGGTGCAACGCCCCGCGCTGACTATCGACAGCTACACCGTCGTCGATTTCAACGTCGCGCTGGTGGACGACGACGAGCGTTACCGCCTGAACTTCATGGTGAACAACGCGTTCGACGAGAGCTACGCCTCGCTCATCACGCCGGGCGGACCCGGCGGCTCGTTCCGCTACCTCATCCCGCGCGACGCCGATCGCTACTTCGGGGTCAATCTGCGGATCAACTTCGGCGGCCGGTAACGCGGGCCGCCTCAGGCCGGAACCGGCGCCGGTATGAGCTTCGGCACAAGTAGGTGCATCCAGGTGAGCGCGAGCACGTACGCGCACGAGGCGAACAGGAACATCGGCAGATATCCTCCGCCCGAATCGAGCATCCAGCCTGTGAACTCGAGGATGAGGAGGCCGCCGATGTTTCCGAGCAGCGCCCCGATGCTCACGACGGAACCGACCACCTGCGGCGGAAACACGTCCGTCGCCACGGCGAACACGTTCATCGAGAATCCCTGATGCGCGAAGAGCGCGATGCCGATGATGAGCGCGGCGGCCCAGTAGCTCTCGACCTGCAGCACGAGGGGGATCGGCACGACGATGAGCGCGCAGATCAGCATCGTGCGCTTGCGCGCCGCGTCGAGACTCGCGCCACGCGCCATCAGGCGCGCCGGTAGATACCCGCCCGCGACGATCGAGCCGAGCGCCGCTGCGGCGTAAATGAACGCGAGGGGCGGACCCGATTGCCGCATGTCGAGCTGAAACACGCGATGAAAGAAGTCCGGCGCCCAGAACAGGATGAACCACCACACCTGATCGATCAGGAACTTCGCACCCGCGATCGCCCACGTGGCGCGCGTTCTGAGCAGCTGTGCCCAGGGCACGGGCCCGTGCGCGGAGGAGGAGTCGGGGGCTGTCTCCCGGGCGACCACCTCGGCCGGCATCCGAACCATCACCCAGGCGAGCACCCACAGAAATCCGACTGCGCCGGTGATGAGGAAAGCGGCCTGCCAGCCGAAGGCAAGGGCAAGGATCGGAATCAGGATGGGTGTTGCGATTGCGCCGAGGTTCGCCGCGGAACCCATGATGCCGATCGCCTTGGAGCGCTCATCGGCTTCCGGAAACCACACCGCCACGGCCTTCACGGCGGCGGGCGTGTGCACGGCCTCCGCGACCCCGAGGACGACGCGCGCGACGGTGAACTGCAGCACGGTCACGGCGAACGCGTGCGCCGCGGCTGCGGCGCTCCAGACACCGACCGCGATCGAATAGCCCCACCTCAGGCCGGCGCGATCGACGAACCAGCCGACCGCGAGATACGCCGCCGCCGCGGAGAACTGGAAGGCGGAAACGATGTGCGCGTAGTCGCGATCGCTCCAGCCGAACTCCCCGGACAGCACCGGCTTCAGGATCGCGATGATCTGGCGGTCGAGGTAGTTGATGATCGCGGCGGCGAAGACCAGCGCGAGAATGAGCCAGCGAGTTTTCAGCGCCACGTGCAGCTTTCTAATGACTTATATAAGACATATGATATGGGCACTAAAATCCAAAGGCGAGCGCCATGCCGTCCGTGAGCACGATCCAGCGCGAACAGTTCAACGAGGCGGGCTTCTTCGTCATGGAGCGCGCGCTGCCGCGGGACGAGCTGCAGGTGCTGCGCGAGGACTGCGCGCGCGGCATCGACCGAATCCACGCGCGCATGGACGCCGCCGGTACCGACACCATCGACATCAGTCATCGCAACACGCGCTACTTCGTGAGCAACATGCACCGCGAGAGCGACGCGTTGCGAGGCGTGGTGCTCGGCGAGTTGTTCGCCGACATCTGCCGCGCGACCATCGGCGACACCGCGTTCCTGTTTCTCGAGCAGTTCGTCGTGAAGGCGGCCGAGCAGGGCATGAAGTTCGGCTGGCATCAGGACTCGGGGTACCTGCCTCTGACGCACAAGCCATACGTCACGTGCTGGTGCGCCCTCGACGATGTCAGCGAGGCGAACGGGGCGATCGCGGTGCTGCCGTACGCGCGCGCGGGCACGCGTCACCGCATCGAGCACTGGCGCGAGCCGGGCACGAACGACATGATCGGCTACAACGGGAACGATCCCGGCATCGTGGTCCCGGTACCGGCCGGCAGCGTCATCGTGTTCTCGAGCACGCTCCTGCATCGCAGCGGCCCGAATACGACGACCACTCCGCGGCGCGCGTGGATCGCACAATACTCACCGCATCCGATCCTTTACGAGGACGGCCGGCCGCGGCAGAACGCCGTTCCGTTCCTCGCGGACGGCCGCAAGCTCGCCGCGTGAGCGGGGCGCCGGTGAGACGCGCGCTCATGCGCGTGCTGTTCGTCGACGCGGGCAACTATTGCCGCTCGCCCGCCGCGGAAGTCGTCGCACGGGCGTTGATCGGGCGCGCACCCAAAGCCCCGCAGCTCGAGGTCGGATCGGCCGGCCTGAAGGACAAGCACGTCGGAGACACCGCCGATCCGCGCACGATCGAAGCGTGCGCCGAGCGCGGCTACGATCTTGCCGCGTTTCGCTGTCGACAGATCACCGCCGCGGACTTCGCACGGAACGATCTCATCCTGGCGATGGACCGGGAGAATCTCGCGCAGCTCGAAACCCGGCGGCCCGCCGCCAGTCGGGCAAGGATCGAGCTCTTCCTCGGCGACGCTGAGGTGCCCGATCCATACTTCGGCGCGGCCGATGGATTTCGCGCGATGATGGATCAGATCGAGACCGGTGCTGCAAGGCTTCTGAAGCGGCTGACGGCGGAAGACTGACGCTCGACTCAGCGTGCTGTTTCGGTCCCAGCCTTCAGCCTTCAGCCTTCAGCCTTCAGCCTTCAGCCTGCGCGCAGAGCGCGCGTAATAGTCCGGATAATCCGGCGTCAGGCCCTTGAAGCGGCGGTGAATCCAGAGGTATTGCTCCGGCACGCGCCGCACCTGCGCCTCGATCAGCCGATTGAAGCGCTCCGCGTCGGCGACCGGCGAGTCGCTCGGAAAATCCTCGAGCGCCGGCAGAATCAGGATGCGATAGCCGCGCGCATCAGGCAGCCGCTCGGGAAAGTAGGGCAGGACCGGCGCGCCCGTCAGGCGCGCGAGCCGCGAGGTCGCGGTGTTCGTCGCGGCGGGGATGCCGAACAGTCGCACCATCTCCGCGCCCTTCTTGCGATAGCTCTGATCGGGCGCATACCACACCGGTTCGTTCGCCTTGAGAGCTGCGATCAGCGTGCGGACGTCGGCGCGCGGAATCGCGCGACGGGCGCGGCGCGCGCGGTTACGGCTGAGGAATTCGGTGAGCACAGCGTCCTTCGACGGTCGGTACATGACGTTCACCGGGCGCGTTGCGGTGATCGCACGCGCGCCGATTTCGAGCGTGGTGAAGTGAGCGGACAGGAGAATCGCCCCTCGGCCGCGGGCGAGCGCCGCCTCGAGATGCTCGAGGCCCTCGATCCGCGCGAGCTCGAGGATGCGCTCATCCGATGCCCACCATGCGAGGGCGGTTTCTACGACACCGATGCCCAGGCTCTCGAAGTGACGCGCGACGAGCGACTCGCGCTCGCGGGCGGCGAGCTCGGGCATGCACAGCTCGAGATTTCGACGCACGATGCGCACCGACCCGATCGGCACTCGCCGGAAGATGCGGCCGAGCACCCGACCGATCGCGAGCTGCCCACGATAGGGAAGCGGAGCGAGCACACGCAGCAGCGCGAGGCCGAGCCACGTCGGCCAGTAGCGCGGCGAGAGGAGCGCGAGCGACGATCCGGGCATGCAAGGCATAATGCCACGGTCAGGAAGGGGTCTTTCATCATGCAGGAGACGTCCGGCTTCAGGCCGTGGGCGAAGGGCGACGTGTTCGTCGGCTCGACGGTCCTTCGCGACCCTGACGACGATCACGCCGGCCGCGGGCGGATCCTCCAGTACGACGCCAGCCTCGCGCCGAAGGGAGCGCTGTGGATCGACCAGACGACGCACCTGGTCGGCGGCCTGACGTTCGATGGCGAGGGCCGGCTCTGGGCCTTCGATTCGCAGGGTTTCGTCGTGCTCACCGTGGCTCGCGACGGACGCGTGGAGCGCCGGGATTTCGGCAAGAGGCCTTTTTCGCACGTCAACTTCGCGCGCGACGGCAGTGTGTTTCTGGGCGAGCACGTGACGGGCAGTCTCATCAAGCCGGAGATCGCCGCGCGCATGGGCACTCGCATTCCGCTCATGCCGGGCACCGATCGCATGGGCGACGGACATGTCTGGCAGTTCCGACCCGATGGCACGCTCATCAAGGAGTACGCCACTCACACCCACGGCGGCATCGGCGGATTTCTCGGCGTGACGATGTCGACGCTGACGCCCGACGAGTCGACGCTCGTGTACTGCTCGGAAACCGGGCCGCGGTTGATGCGCTACGACCTCAGGAACGATCGGCAGCTTCCCGATCTGCAATCGTTCCCCGAAGGCCAGCGCGAGATGTTCTTCGCGATGAAGCACGGCGCCGACGGCAGGCTCTACGTGCTCCGCGGCACGCGCATCGACGTGGTCGCGGAGGATGGCTCGACCGCGCGCACCTACCCGCTGGAGGGCTTCGGGTGGGCCACCCTGGAGCTTTCGGCGGACGGACGCCATGCGTACGCGGGAAATTTCTTCAGCGGCGAGCTCGCGAAGATCGAATTGCGCACGGGCGCAGTGATCGCGAGCGTGCAGACCGGCGTGCCGAAGTCGCTCGCGGGTATCGCGCAGTTCGCGGGCAAGCCGGCGCGCTCGCGCACGACGTCAGCGCCTCGCCGCAAGACCAAACGCCCGTCGAAGAAATCGCGAATCAAGCAGAGGCTGCGGCCAGTCAAAAAGAAGCCAGCCAAGAAGAAGCGTTCGCGTGCTCATCGCAAGAACTCGCGAGCGCGCAGGCACCGCTAGGAGATCGGGGTGATCTTCAGCCTGGGCGAACGACGCATCGAAACGGCCGGCGACGACTGGTACGTCGCGCCCGGAGCCCAGGTGATCGGCTCGGTGCGCCTGGGCCGCGAGGCGAGCGTCTGGTTCAACTGCGTGCTGCGCGGGGACAGCGACTGGATCGTGATCGGCGACGGCACCAACATCCAGGACGGCACCGTCATTCATACCGATGAGGGCGAGCCCACGGTGATCGGTCGCAACGTGACAGTCGGGCACGTTGCGTTCCTTCACGGCTGCACGGTCGGCGATGGTTCGCTGATCGCCAACGGCGCGCGGGTGCTCGACGGGGCGCGCATCGGCGAGCGGTGCGTGATCGCGGCAGGCGCGCTCGTGGCTCCCGGGAAGAGCATTCCGGACGGCTCCGTCGTCATGGGCGCGCCGGGAAGGATCGTGCGCGAAGTCACCCGGCGCGATGTGGCAATGATCGAACGCGCGGGCGAGCACTATCGCGCGAGGGCGCGGGAATATCGACGGGGCCTCGCGATCGATCCGCGTTCGGGCCCGAGCTGACGCGTCAGACGATGATCTGCGGGGGCGCGGAAGGATCGATCGCCACTTCGATCTGCTCTCCATTGATGCGGGCGCGATGTACCGGGAGCGCTCTTGTGGCCGGCGCACCGAGCACCCGCCCGTCCCGCACGTCGAAGGAGGCACCATGCAGCGGACAGATGAGCCGTGTGCCTCGCAGCCGGCCTTCGCTCATGCGCGAGTAAGCGTGCGTGCACACATCGTCGAGAGCGAACACGCCTTCGCGAGTGCGGCAGACGACGATCCGTCGGCCGCCGATTTCGCACGCGCGCATCTTGCCCTCGGGTAGCTCGCCAAGCGACAGTACGGCTTGAAAGTCGCTCTCGTTCATCGAGCGTGACTCTATCGAAGCCCACGAAGGACGAACAGGCAGGCTCCAGGTGTTTACGACCGCAGCTGCGGCCTTTCTCGGCCACGCGCCGCGCTGGTACTCGGGCGCGCTGCTGGCGCTGCTCGCGCTGAACGTCGTGCTGTGGCTGACCGCGGGTGCCGTGATTACGGCGTGGGCGATCGTGCTCGAGTTCATCTTCACGCTCGCGATGGCGCTCAAGTGCTATCCGCTCGCGCCAGGCGGCCTCATCGCGATCCAGGCGGTTCTGCTCGGGCTTGCCACGCCGGCGCAGGTCTATGCCGAGACCGTGAACGGCTTTCCCGTGATCCTGCTGCTCATCTTCATGGTGACGGCGATCTACTTCATGCGCGAGCTGCTGTTGTACATGTTCTCGCGCGTGCTCACCGCGGTGCATTCGCAGACGGTGCTGGCATTGCTCTTCTGTCTCGTCGCCGCCGTCTTGTCCGCGTTTCTCGATGCGCTGACGGTGCTCGCGGTGATCATCACCGTCGCGCTGGGATTCTATAAGCTCTATTTCAAGGTCGCGTCCGGCTCCGGAGAGCTCGATCCGCAACATCTCTCTGACGATGCGCATCTGCCGGTGGCGCGCCACGGCGAGCTCCACCAGTTCCGGGCGGCGCTCCGCGGCCTGATGATGCACGCGGCCGTCGGCACGGCGCTCGGCGGCGTGACCACGCTCGTCGGCGAGCCGCAGAACCTTCTCATCGGCCACGAGATGGGCTGGGATTTCCGCGAGTTCTTCGTGCGCTGCGCGCCCGTATCGCTTCCGGTGCTCGCCGCCGGTCTCGCGACGTGCGCCGTCGTCGATCGCCTGCGCCTGTTCGGTTTCGGCGCGCCGATTCCCGAGCCCGTACGGGAGCTGCTCATCGCTTTCGAGCGGGAGGAGGCCGCCCACCGTACCGCGCGCGACCGGTGGCGTCTGTGGGTTCAGGGCGCAGCGGCTGTGGTACTCGTGATCGCTCTTGCGTTTCACGTCGCCGAAGTCGGCCTCATCGGGCTCCTGGTCATCGTGGTGCTGGCCGCGTTCATCGGCGTCAGCGAAGAGCACGCGCTCGCTGAAGGGTTCAAGGGCGTCATGCCGTTCACGGCGCTCCTGGTCGTGTTCTTCGCGATCGTCGCGGTCATCCATGCGCAGGATCTCTTCGGTCCGGTGATGGCCTGGGTACTGGCGATGGACGGTCCGACGCAGACGGCGTGGCTGTACCTCGCGAACGGATTCCTATCGGCGGTGAGCGACAACGTGTTCGTTGCGACGATCTACATCACCGAAGCCAAGCGCGCGTTCGCCGGCGGCCTCGTCAGCCGCGAGCAGCTCGAGCTGATGGCCATCGCCATCAACACCGGCACGAACATCCCGAGCGTCGCGACGCCGAACGGACAGGCCGCCTTTCTGTTCCTGCTCACTTCG
>JBQTHP010000202.1:0-19350 GCA_052389755.1 Gammaproteobacteria bacterium | reverse complement strand
CTGGCGCGGATCGTCGCGGACAATGCGCCGGCCCGACTCAGCCGGTAGTCCCGCCGAGCGTTAGAATCGGGCGCTGAGGCGTTCGCAGGATGACGCAACGCAGCGAGCGGGGGAAACCGACAACCGGCCGCTGGGGACCGGCTTTAGCTTTAAATGAAGGAGACGACAATGCCACTACGTTTAGGTGAGGAAGTACCTGATTTCACCGCGGAAACGACGGAGGGGAGGATCCGGTTTCACGAATGGATCGGGGACAGGTGGGTGATCCTGTTCTCGCACCCAAAGGACTTCACGCCGGTCTGTACGACCGAGCTTGGGTATATGGCGGGCCTGAAACCGCAATTCGACAGGCGCAATTGCAAGATCATCGGCTTGAGCGTCGACTCGGTAGGAGACCATAAGACCTGGGCAAAGGATATCGAGGAGACGCAAGGGCACGCGATCAATTATCCGCTGATCGGCGACTCGGACCTCGTCGTCGCAAAACTCTTCGATATGATTCATCCCAATGCGAGCGGTACGGCGAAGGAACGCACGCCGGCGGACAACGCCACTGTGCGGTCAGTCTTCGTAATCGGCCCCGACAAGAAGATCAAGGCGATGATCACGTATCCCATGAGTACCGGCCGGAATTTTGACGAAGTGCTCCGCTTGCTCGACTCCGTGCAACTCACGTCCAAGCACAATGTGGCGACGCCCGTGAACTGGAAGCCCGGGGAAGACGTCATCATCCCGCCGTCGGTCTCCGACGAGCAGGCCAAACAGAAGTTTCCGATGGGTTGGAAAACATTGAAGCCGTATCTGCGCATACTGCCGCAGCCGAAATAACACCTTCTCTGCCCGCATCAAGAGGGCGCCTCGAGCGCCCTCTTCATCTTTCGCAAGGGAGTTCCGATGCCAAACATGATTCGCAGGGCGAACTACACGTACGTCACCGCAGCGAGCAAGCCAGGCGAGGCGGCACGTATCCTCGAAACGTTGCGCGATGCAAACGTCAATCTGCTGGCGTTCTCCGGATTTCCGCAGGGTCGGAGCAAAGCGCAGATCGACCTCGTGACCGATGACATCGATGCGCTCAAGGCGGTCGCCAAGCGCAAGAAATGGAAGTTGAGCCGGATCAAGCGTGCCTTTCTCGTGCAGGGAACCGACGAGGTCGGCGCCGCGTTGGCGCCGCTCGCACAGATGGGAGCGGCGAACATCAACGTGATCGCGGCCGATGCCATCTCTGCCGGCGAGGGTCGATTCGGGATGATCTTCTGGGTCGCAGCGCGCGACTACAATCGCGCCGCAAAGCTCCTGCAAGCGACCTGATCAACGGCCATCACCACAGCGGTTTTGTGAGATTCTCGGTGTACGACGAGAACATGATGTTGAAGCTGATGCTGACCCTTTCTTCCTCGCTCGCGTTCGCGTCAACGGAATGCTGCAGCCAAGCCGGAAACAGGAGCAGCGTGCCATCCTTCACTTCGACGACGACCTGATCGGTATTCTCACGGGTGAGCTCGACGACCGGCGCACGGATGATCCCGGTCTGAGGCCGCGGGTCGTGAAAGTTAATGGTATTTGCGCCGGGGTGGGTTCGGACGTAATACACGCCGCTCAGAAAGTTGTTTGGGTGGTGGTGCACTTTGTGTGCAGCGCCTCTCGCCAGGACGGTGGCCCAGCCGGCCGTAACTTCGAACGCGTCGTAGCCGATTCTCAGGAACCGCAGAATCCCTGTAACTGTGTCGCGTACCCAGGACATCAGGTCCCGGAAGTCTTCGAGCGCGTGAAGTGTCTGGGCCGATTGCCAGCCTTGGCCCGGCGCTAGCGGCGGCAGGTTACCTCTCAAGCGCGAAAGGGCTGCGAGAACCTTTGCCTCGATCGTTCGGCGGGCCTGCGCCTCGATCTCGATCCGCCACACGAACGTAGGGAACATCGAAATCACATCTGACGTCGGCATGGCAGTCTCGCGCTGCGACGTGTGCTCTCGTTGTACGCTTCTTGTGCGGTCGGGCCAAGCGCTCGACAAGTTCTGGGCCGTGTCGTCCGGAGAGGCAAACCATGAAGCCGAGGATCAGAGTCATTACGCTGGGCGTCGACCATCTGGAGAAGTCGCTCGCGAAGGAGTCCCGAGCTCCGCTCAATCCGGGGAGCCCGGGCGCGTTCTCCATCGGGCACAATGTGAAATTCAAACGCGAAGCGGATGAAGTGATGCGGCAGGCAGAGTACGCGGGCGCGAAAATCACGGTCCCGGCCACCGACCGTGTCTGGGGTGGATATACGGGGTACCTCCAGATCCGGACGGGCACCTTTGGGAAGTCGGCTGGAATCCTCAGTGGGAGGTCAAGAACTGAGGCCACGATCGCAGCGATGGCGATACGAATTCCTCTGCCGCGTCTGCTTACCGTGCTCGGCGTGATGGGCATTTGTCTCGGTGCGTCATCCAGCTCCTGCGACTTCGGAGGCTCGAGCAACGGTGACCGCGGCTCGCCCTCCTTCGTCGCCGACCCGACGCTGCGCACCTCCGCAGGCTCGATCAGCGATACGTTCGACCAGGGAGATGAGATCGAGCTCACGCTCACCGTTCGCAATCGCCTGAACAGCACCGCGACCGTGCAGTTTCCGTCGGCGCGCACATCCGACTTCGTCGTCGTGCGAGAGAATTCCGCGGACGTTGTGTGGAAGTGGTCCGCCGATAGGGCGTTCGCGCAGGTGGTGACCGAACTCGACTTCGCAGCCGGCGAAACCAAAACCGTCAGGGTGATCTGGGATCAGCTTGACGACAACGGCGTGCGGGTGCCGGCCGGCACTTACGAGGCACGCGGCGTACTCGTCTACGAAGGCTTCGATTCGGACCCTCTGCGCTCCGATCAGTTCGGATCAACGCTCGAGCGGTTCACGATTCGCTGACATGGCCGTCAGGCCGGCGGCTGCGCGACACGCGTGGACAGTTGCGTCGGTCCGCAACCCGCCAGCTCGCGCGCAGCGTTGATCACCACGTCCGGACGGTCGCGGTGGATGTAGTGGCCGCTTTCACCGACGCGCTCGTGACGAGCGGCCGGAAAATCCGCGACGATCTCTTCCTGCAGACGGGCAGCGAGCGCGCGAGATGCCGGCGTTTCGCCGCGTGCCGCGCGCGTGCTCGAGAGCACGATCGTCGGTACGTCGCCCGCGCGCGGGCTCTCATGTACCTGTTCGCCTGCGCGCGCACTGTCGGCGAACTCCCGGCGCGTGATCAACGCCATGTAGAGGACCACGGTGCGCCGGCCCATGTACGGCCCCGTCGATTCCGGATCCATCCGCAGGCCTTGATTCCAGTGCGTCGAATCGACGAGCACGAGCCCCGTCACTTCGTCGGCGTACGTTCGCGCGAAATACTGCATGTACAGCCCGCCGAGCGAGTGCCCGACCAGCACGTAGGGCGGACGAATTCCTCTGCGCCGGAGCTCCGATCGCAGCTCTGACACGATCGTCTCGGCATCGCGAGGGCCGCTCGCCGGAGCGCTTCCGTCGTAGCCCGCGCGGTTGTAGGCGAAGGTGCGGGCACAATGCGAGGCGATCGCCGGCTGAACGCTTTTCCACACGTCGAGCGTGTCACCGAGGCCGCCCACGAGAATGACGGTGGTCGCGCCGTGCCCCTCGACGTGAACGAGGAGACGGTTCGTGTCGGTCGCGAACGCTGGTGTTCCTGCCGAGATGCCGCAGGCGATAAAGACGGATACGAGCGTGAGCAGCACCGCCCGGTGCAGGGACAGGTCCATTACATCCTTGTGTTGTGCACGTCTGGAACACATAGCAGCATTCGTCATGCCCAAACCAATACCGCAGGGGCTCGATACATCGAAGGATCAGCGTCACAGGCATTCGTTCCATTCGAGGATGCGCATCACATGTTCCGTTCGCTCCTAGTCTCTTTATGTCTGGTTATATCGGCGACGCTCTCCACGAGCCTCGCCGCGGCGCCTCTGTCGCGGGAGGTGATCGCCGGGCGGCTCGCCTCTGGTGTGACCGATCTCTCAAATCTCGAGGCCCCTGGCGTGAATCTCTCGGGCCTCGATTTCTCAGGCGTGAATCTGTTCGGCGCCAATCTCAAGGGCGCCGACCTCTCCAATGCCAAGCTCGAGCGTTGCAACCTCGATGTCGCGATCCTGCGCGATGCCGTCCTGGTGAAGGCCGACCTGCGAGGGGCGAGCCTCTTTTCGAGCGTTCTCGCCGACGCGAACCTCAGCGGCGCGGACCTGCGCGGCGCGCGGCTGATGGGCAACATGGAGCGTGCGATCCTCGAAGGGGCGAATCTCGCGGGTGTCAAAGGTTCCTCCGACATGCGCAATCAACCGATGGGGCTCATACGCCTCGTGCTCGCTCATGCGCGTCTCAAGGGTGCGACGCTGAATGAAGCGGAGCTCTTCCGCGCCGATCTGAGCTACGCGGATCTGCGCGAGGCCGACCTGAGCGACGCTGACCTCACGGGCGCGAGGCTCACCGGCGCCGACCTGACCGCCGCGAAACTCGACCGAGCGACGCTTGCCGGCGCGGAGATTCAGAACGCGATCTTCAGGAACGCCAGGGGGCTCGCCACGGTGCGCGGGCTCGAGAGCAGCGAAGGCCGCGACGCAGCCGTATTCGATCAACCAGGCACGTAGCTTGCGCCTTTAAGGAGACATGAGTTCGCGTCTCGATGAGGCGCCGAGCTTCGATCAGACCACCTGACCGATCAGCGCGAATAGTTCGCGATGACACCGAGGAAGAACGTGCGCCCCGGAGCCGGCTCGAAGTACCTCGCGTTCGCGGCGTTCACGATGACGGATCCGACGTAGCGCTCGTCGGCCACGTTGTCGATGCGCAGAAACTCCCTGAGCTCCCATCCGCCGAGGTCTTGTCGCAGCCCGGCGTGCACGTTGAGCAGGGCATAGTCCTTTGCGGAAGCCGAGTTCGCATCGTCCGCATGGAGCTTGTCGATCCACCGTGCCTCGAGCCCGGTGACGAGGCCGCTCGGTTCGTGTCGCCAGTTGAGCTCCGCATACGCGGACTGTGCGGGCACGCCTGGAAGCCGTCTGCCGCTGAGATCGACGCCCGCGAAGTTGACGAACTCATCGAACAGTGCCCGCGTGTACGTGTAGGCAACGTAAAGCTCGAGCCCGTCCGCTATCGCCGTCTCCACGGCGAGCTCGGCGCCTTCGCGGCGCGTCCGTGCGGCATTCACGAACGTGTTGCGGCCCGGAAACGGAGGGGGTCCGGTCACGATGTCCTGTTCGGTGTCGGAGCGAAACAGCGTGGCGGTCATGCGCGTGCGCTCGCCGGACAGCAGTTTCGCGCCGCCCTCGAAATTCTTGCTGTCCGCAGCCTCGAGATCGAAATTCAGACCCGGCGACCCATCGGGCCGATAGGCGAGCTCGGCGAATGTAGGCGTCTCGAATGCGCGTCCGCCCGACACGAAGAGGTTGACAGCCGGCGTCACGCTGAACCGTATGCCGACGACCGGTTGCGTGCTGTCGAAGTCAAGGCTGCCGCTGTCATCGGGATTCGGTCCCACGATGAAGTCATCCGCTACGCGGAACCGCACGTCACTGTGGCGCACGCCGGCCGCGGCCTTCCACCGCTCCGAGAGCTGCCATTCGGCGATGATGTACTGATTCAGGCTGTAAACCGTGTCGTCCTCGTCGCGCCGCAGCTCACCGCGCGTGCCCGCGACGTTGACGAATCCGCGGCGGCGCTCCTTCATGCGGTCATATTCGACGCCGACCGCGAGCTCGTAGGGCGCGCCTCGAACGTCACCCGAATGACCCCACTGCAGACCGGCGCCGCCGAACTTGCGAGCGAGGTCCACGACGCCTCCGGATCCCGTCAGCGCCGCGCTCGGGTTCGAGAGAAACTGCGTGAGGTCGCGATCGCCGAAGTAACCGACGGCGCGGAGCCGGTTCTGGTCGGAAAACTTTTCCTCGTAGGCAAGTCCACCCTGCGCATGACGAATGCTCTTGCGCGTATTGAGATCAATCGCGATTTGGGCGACCTGCTCGGGATCCGCGTCGAGCTCACCCCGGGTGAGACCGATGGGATCATGAGTGTCGGGCTGATCGAGAACATTCGCGATCACCGTGAGGGAAGATCCGTCGTCGCGGGCAAAGCCGAGTTTCACGTTCGCCACGTCGCGCCGCGCGGCGCTGTGAGCACGGAAGCCGTCGGTCTCGAACCGCGACAGATTGCCGTAGACGTCTAAGGAGCCCGCTCGCGTCGCGAGCTGCGCTCCGTAGCGTCTGATGCCGTCCTCGGCGGCCGTAGTGGTGAGCTCGATCGTCGGCTTTCGCGGGCCGGAAGCAGTGATCAATTGAATGACACCGCCCGAGGAGTTGCCGTAGAGCGCGGCAAACGGACCGCGCAGCACTTCGATCTTCTCCGCCGCATCCAGATCGAAGAGCCCGGTCTGGCCCTGCCCGTCCGGCATCGTCAGCGGGATGCCATCCTGAATCAGCCGCACGCCGCGCACTCCGAACGAAGCGCGCGCACCGAATCCCCGTGACGAAACCTGCAGGTCCTGCGCGTAGTTGTAGCGATTCTGGACGTTGAGGCCGGGAACGCGCCCGAGCGCTTCCGAAACGTTGACGCGAAGCTTGTGCTCGCGCAGGGCGTCGCCGTCCACGGCGTCGATGGACGCCGGAATGCCGAAGATCGGCTGCTCCATGCGCGTCGCCGTGACGACGACCGTATCCGCGGGCTCGACTGCGTGAGCCAGGTCGCCGGCTGCTGCGAGCAGCGCGATGCAGGCCGGGAGTGTCAGGCTGTCGGCGTTCATGCCTCGATTATCCATCCACGTGACCGGGCAACGTCCAGAAACTCGGCGATGTCGGCGGCGAGCGTACTCCCGCGGGGCGGGTGCGTGACCTCAGCGACGATATCGTCGCGGGTCCGCGAGCCGTCGCACAGGCGGAGAATGGCCACCGCGGCCTCGTTGAGCTGGACCTTACCGTCCGGGGACACGAGCACGAGCGCTTCCGGCCGCTCCTCTCCCTTATCGAGCCGCACGCCCGACGCGAGGTGCACTCGGGCTGGTTGCGGCTTCGGAGCCTGCACCTTGTTTCTGCTGCTCGGGTTTTGCCGACGGCCGCGCTCTTTCGACATGACCCATCCCGACGCACGTGCGAGTGTAAGCGTCCACGGTTATGCCTGGCCTGCCCGGCGACAAGCAGGTTGCGTGCCATGGAAGGTCACGCTCTGTGCAGGGGAATCTCTAGGCGTCGGCAGCGTCGGTAAAGCGTATTGCGGCTCAGACCGAGGAGCTTCGCGGCGCGCGACATGTTGCCGTCGCTGTCGAGGATCGCTCGCAGCACATCCTCGCGTTCGGCGCCGTCGTATGGTTTGGCCGCGGTCACGTCCTGCGCACGCTGTGCAGCAGTCGCTGCGCCCTCGCGCACTTCGCTCGGCAGGTCGCGCAAGCGCATGACTCCGCCGTCACAGATGGCGAGAGCCGTTCGGATCACGTTGCGCAGCTCGCGGATGTTGCCGGGCCAGCCGTACGCGAGCAGGCACTCGAAGGCATCCATCTCGATCGCCGCGGGCCGTCCGTCGTTCGTCTCCGAGGCGAGGAACTCGCGAATGAGCCGTTCCTTGTCGGTGCGCTGCGCGAGCGGCGGAAGCTCGAGCGTAATGCCGTTGAGTCGATAGTAGAGATCCTCGCGGAACTCGCCGCGCCTGATCATTTCCCGCAGGTTCTGGTGCGAAGCGCACACGACGCGCAGGTCCACCTTGACGGGTGTTTCCGTCCCGAGCGGCACGACTTCCTGCTCTTCGAGCACCCGCAGCAGGCGCGACTGCAGGGTCAGAGGCATGTCGCCGATCTCGTCGAGGAACAGCGTCCCTCCCGACGATTGCAGGATCTTGCCCTTCATGCCTTCCTTGCGCGCGCCGGTGAATGCACCCGATCCGTAGCCGAAGAGCTCGCTCTCGATCAGCGATTCGGGGATGGCCGCGCAATTCAGCGCCACGAACTGACGCGTGGCTCGCCCGCTTGCAACGTGCAGGGCGCGCGCGAAGATCTCCTTGCCCGCACCCGTCGGGCCCTGGATCAGCACGGGCACGCGCGAGGTGGCGACGCGGCGGGCACTGCGCACGTTGCGCTGCATCTGCGGGTCTTCTCCGGCAAGTTCCTCGAGCGTCAGCGGCCACCTGTGGGCGGTTGCCGGCGCGAATTGCATGACGCGCCGGGAATCGTATGACGGTAGCGTAATGCTCGAAAGCCGCGCGCCCGCCGTACCGTGGACGAGGCTCGCGAAAAACCGCCGCCCCAGAAGGACGTCACGCACCGGCCACAACACTGACCGGGCTCCGCGCGCCGGATCGATCAGCTCCTCGGCGCGCACGTCGAAGATCTCGTCGATCCTGCGGCCGATCAGCTCGGTGCGATTCGTCGCGCCGAGCAGGCGTACCGCGGTCTCGTCGACCGCAATGACCGTGGCATCGCTCGCGAGGGCGAGCGCGCCGTCGTGTTGCAGGTTGACGAACTCCGGCCGCGCGTGAAAGCGGAATACGAGACCGTGCTCGAAGTGTCGCAGAAACAGGCATTTCTCGATCAACCGCGCCGAGAGGTTCACCAGCGCCATGGTATGCACGAGGCTCGAGCGCCTGCCGTGAGCGTTGAGCGTGGACGCGTCCAGCACGGCGACGAGAGAGCCCGCCGGGTCGCGAATCGGAGAGCCGGAGCAGGAAAGCCCGATGTGGCACGCTCGAAAGTGTTCGTCGCGATGCACGGTTACCGGCAGATTTTCGGCGATGCACGTGCCGATGCCGTTCGTGCCCTCGCGCCGCTCGCTCCAGTCGGCGCCGACCACGAGTCCGGCGGAGCGAAACGTTGCCTGAAGTGTGGCGTCTGTCTGCTCGTACAGCACGATGCCGCTGGCATCCGTCAGAATCAGCGCGTAGCCAGACTCGGCAATGTATTCGTAGAGCCAGTCGATCTCGGCCGAGGCAATTCGCAGGAGATCCGCGTGCTCGGCCTGGCGATCCTTGAGCGCGCGCACGTCGACGACCGTCGGGGCATAGTGACGCGCCGGATCGAGCGAGTAGTCGAGCACGCAACGCCGCCACGAGCCGGCGATGGCGGAGCTCAGCGCTACTCCTCTGCGTCCTGCGGCTTCTGCGCCCTTGTCGCGCACGAAGCTCAGGACGTTCGCAGCATGTTGCGTTGCAGTCGGATCCACTACCATCTGCCGCTCCTGGGGCTTGTGTGCCCCAGTCCCCACAGCTCTGCGGCTGCTGAAAGTGTCACGACGACTGTACCACTGTGCCAGCTGTCCCGTAACAGTGTCGCGTCGTGGCACACCTCCCGGTGCGATCCAACCGGCGGAAGTCGTGCGGACGCGACAGCCGAATGGCATAGCCTTCGCTCGGTCGCGACTCACAACCCAAGGTCGCGGATGCCAAGGCACAGGCGCACAATGGCATCCAGAATCGGGCATATCTGTCGATGACGCCGCGCATCGCATTCGGTCTTCTCGCGTGCGCGATCGGTGCATGGGCGCCGACCGCGCACGCGGGCCGTGCCTACGTTTCGAACGAGGATGGGCACACCGTCACGGTGCTCGACACGGCACGTGCGGAAGTCATCTCCACGATCGCGGTGGGCAAGCGCCCGCGCGGCCTCAAGCTCAGTAGCGACGGCTCGCGGCTCTTCGTGGCGGTGAGCGGACTGCCGAAGTGTCCACCGAGCGTGCCCGACGAGGAGTGCGCGAAGCTCAAACGGGATCTCACCGCCGATGGCATCGCGATCGTCGATACCAGGTCCCACAAGGTCATCGGAGTGCTGCAGGCGGGCTCGGATCCCGAGCAGTTCGACATGAGCGCGGACGGCCGGCGGCTGTTCGTTGCGAACGAGGACATCGCGACGACCACGGTGCTCGATATCGAGAGCGGCGACGTGGTCGCCCGCATCCCGGTCGGTCGCGAACCCGAGGGCGTCGCCACGACGCCGAATGGCCGCTGGGTGCTGGTGACGAACGAGTCCGACAACTCCGTCTCGTTCATCGACACGCGCACGCTGAAGGTCGTGAAGTCCGTGCAGGTCGGCAAGCGCCCGCGCGACGTGGCGTTCACGCCGGACGGCAAGACGGCATACGTTTCCGGCGAATTCGATGCCTCGCTGTACCGCATCAGCGTACCCGGCGGCGACCCGGTCGAACGGGTCCTCGAGCTGCGTAAAGAGGCTCGTCCGATGGCCGTGCTGCTCGATGCGCGCCGTAGCCGTCTCTATATCAGCACCGGCCGCGGCGGCACCGTCGCGGTCGTCGATCTCAAGGGCCCGAAGCTGATCGCGGAGATTCCGGTCGGCACGCGACCGTGGGGTATCGCCTTGTCGGCAGACGGCCGTTGGCTCTACACCGCCAACGGTCCGTCCAACGACGTGAGCCTCATCGACATGTCGACTTTGCGCGTCGTCAAGCAGATCTCCGTCGGACGCTCGCCGTGGGGCGTGGTCGTCGGCCCTGTGCCGCCCGAGGACAAACCGGCGAAGCCGACCGCATCACGACGGGGGCTCCCCGAGCCCGCAGGCCTGCCAGGACTCGGACTCCAGGTCGCGGTAGAGCTTGGCCATGCTTCGCGCCCGCTCCGAGTCGCGGAAGATCGCTCCGTCCTCCCCGGGCAGCGTTGCGTATCTCGCGAACGTCGAGGCTTCGACGAAGTCGTCGTAGCCCAGGCGCCTCGCAATCCGATCGATTGCGCACGAACACTGGTACAGGTTCGAGAGCTTTCCGCCCTTCACGATGCAGTCGTTCACATATTCGACTCGCGCGTACGTCGGGTAGTCATGAGCGACCGGATCGCTCCGGACCGGCCCGGCCGACGACAAGAGGCAGGCCATGCAGGCGAGCGACAGACCGATGCGCGCGTGGCATGAGCGTTGCAATGTCATTTCAAACCTCATCCCCGTGGGAGGGGACTGTATGAGCATCTTTCATAGAGGACAGGGGGAACACACGTGAATCCTAAGCATCGTTCCATCTTAATCGCTGTTGCGGCGACCGTTACCACGGCATGTGGCGGCGTCTCCGCGGCAACCGATACCGAACAGGCGATGAGCAAGTCGTCGAACTGGGCCGCGCAGGCCGGCGACTATGCCAACCATCGCTACAGCGACCTGAAACAGATCAACGCGGGCAACGTCGGAGACCTGCAGGTGGCGTGGACGATGTCCACGGGCGTGCTGCGGGGCCACGAGGGATCGCCGCTCGTCATCGGCGACACCATGTACGTGCATACACCGTTTCCGAACAACGTGTTTGCCGTCAACCTGAAGGACCAGTCCTTCAAGTGGAAGTACGAGCCCAAGCAGAACGCGGATGTGGTACCGGTGATGTGCTGCGACACGGTGAATCGCGGCCTCGCCTACGGTGACGGCAAGATCCTGCTGCAGCAGGCCGATACCACGCTGGTTGCGCTGGACGCGAACACCGGCAAGGTCGTCTGGACCGCGAAGAACGGTGATCCGAAGATTGGTGAGACGAACACCAACGCGCCGCATGTCTTCAAGGACAAGGTGATCACGGGTATCTCCGGCGGTGAGTTCGGCGTGCGCGGCCGCTTGATCGCCTATGACCTGAAGACCGGCAAGAAGGCCTGGACGGCCTACAGCACCGGGCCGGACAAAGAGATGCTGATCGATCCGGCGAAGACGATGGCCTGGACGGACGGCGCGCTCAAGCCGGTCGGCAAGGACTCGTCCCTGAAGACGTGGAAGGGCGAGCAGTGGAAGCTCGGCGGCGGCACGACCTGGGGTTGGTACGCGTACGATCCGAAGCTGAACCTGGTGTACTACGGCACGGGTAATCCGGGCACGTGGAATCCCTCGCAGCGCCCGGGCGACAACAAGTGGTCGATGACCCTCTTCGCGCGTGATCTGGACACCGGCGTGGCCCGCTGGGCGTACCAGATGACCCCGCACGATGAGTGGGATTTCGACGGCGTCAACGAGAATCTGCTGATCGACGTCGATCACAAGGGCAAGAAGACTCCGGCGGTGGTGCACTTCGATCGCAACGGTTTCGGCTACACGCTGAACCGCGAGACCGGCGCGCTGCTCGTGGCCGAGAAGTACGACCCGAAGGTGAACTGGGCGACCAAGGTCGACATGAAGAGCGGACGCCCGCTGGTCGACAAGAGGTACTCGCCCGCGACGACGGGTCCCGACGTGAACGTGAAGGACATCTGCCCGGCAGCCCTCGGCTCGAAGGACCAGCAGCCGGCAAGCTACGATCGCAAGTCGGGCCTCATCCTCGTACCGACGAACCACGTGTGCATGACGTATGAACCGTTCAACGTCGAGTACACGGCAGGCCAGCCGTACGTGGGTGCCACGCTCACGATGTTCCCGGCGATGAACAGCCACGGCGGCATGGGCAACTTCATCGCGTGGGATCCGGCGGTCGGCAAGATCGTCTGGTCGAAGCCCGAGCGCTTCTCCGTGTGGTCCGGCGCGCTCACCACCGCGGGCGACATCGCCTTCTACGGCACGCTCGAGGGTTACATCAAGGCCGTGAGCACCAAGGACGGCAAGGAGCTCTGGAAGTTCAAGACGCCATCCGGAATCATCGGCAACGTCTTTACGTACGAGTACGGCGGCAAGCAGTACGTCGGTACGTATTCCGGCATCGGCGGCTGGGCGGGAATCGGTATGGCCGCAGGGCTCACCGAGCCGACAGAGGGCCTCGGCGCTGTCGGCGGATACAAGGACCTGGCCAAGTACACGACACTCGGCGGATCGCTGTTCGTGTTCGCACTGCCTGACAGTGCCTCCAGGACCGCTTCGAACTGAAGCAGTTCTGGTGTCGTGAAGAGCCGCGGTATGCCCGTCCCTCGGGGACGGGCATACCGCCTTGTGCCGGAGCGATCTGAATGCGACTGCTTGCAATGGTGGTTCTGCTCGCCGCGTCGACCGATGTAACCGACAACGCTCCGGCTCCGGTCCCGACTACGACAGCGACGCCGTCACGCGCGAATGCGCCGCTTTACACCGTACAAGACGGCAACAAAGTCGATGCGCGGACGCTGCAGGGCTGGAAGACCTGGCGTGCACTCGCGTGCGAGCGCTGTCATGGCGCTCAACAGGAAGGACTGGTCGGACCTCCGCTCGTCGAATCGATGAAGAAGCTGAGCAAGGAAGAATTCCATACGGTGATGATCACCGGCCGCCCCGAGAAGGGCATGCCACCGTTCAGTGCCAGTACGATGGTGATGCAGAACTGGGAAGGGCTGTACGCATATCTGAAGGGTCGCTCGGATGGCCGGATTCAACCGGGCCGCCTGTCGGCAATCGAGTAGGGGTAGATGCGCCCGCGCCGTCATCCCTGCTCGCTGCTGCCCGGTGTGTGCGTGGGAGCGCTCGCTGCGGTTGCAGCTCTTGCGGAGACCCAAACAGAAACGGCTCTGCGCGTGTGCGCGGACCCGAACAACATGCCCTTGTCGAACGAACGTGGCGAGGGCTACGAGAACAGGATCGCCGAGGAGCTGGCACGCCATCTCGATCGACGCGTCGAGTACACGTTCTTCCCGCAGCGCATGGGGTTCGTGCGCAACACGTTGCGGCAGCGGGATCCGACCACCCGGCAGTTCAAGTGCGACGTGATCATCGGGGTGCCCACGGGGTACGAGCTCACCGCCACGACGCGGCCGTACATGCACTCCACGTACGCGCTGGTGTTTCCTTCACGCCCGGAATTCGAGAATCTCGAGAGCGCGGAAGATCTGCTGAAGCTGCCGCGAGAGAGGCTGCAGGCGCTTCGGATCGGAGTGTTCTCCCAGTCACCCGGCACGGACTGGCTGCTGCGCAATGGCCTCCTCGACCAAGCGGCCGTGTACGCACAGCAGAGCGGTGATCCGGCGGAAAACCCTGCGCTCACCATCGGGCGCGACTTCACTGCGGGGAAGATCGATCTTGCGATCGTGTGGGGCCCCATCGCCGGCCTCCTCGTTCGCCAGCATGCCGCGTTTCCAGCCTGGCGCGCGGTGCCTTTCAAACCAGATCCGCAGATCAAGTTCGACTACCAGATCTCGATGGGCGTGCGCTTCGGGGAGAAGGAATGGAAAGAGACTCTCGACGGCTGGATCGCGAGCCATCAGGAGAGGATCGACAAAATCCTCACGAGCTTCCGCGTTCCGCTGGTCGATGCCAGCGGCAAGGTGACCGCGGATTTCCGGTCGGACGAAGCCGTGCGCGCGGGCAGCGTGCCCAAGCGCATTCCGCTGAAGCTCGAGCCGGAGTAGGAACCGGGAGGTAAAGCAGGCATGAAGACGAAAGCTGCAGTCGGGTACGCGGCGGGCAAGCCGCTCGAGGTGACCACGGTGGAGCTCGACGGGCCGCGCGCGGGCGAGGTGCTGGTCGAGATCAAGGCCACGGGCATCTGCCACACCGACGAATTCACACGCTCGGGTGCCGACCCGGAAGGTCTTTTCCCCGTCATATTCGGCCACGAGGGCGCCGGCATCGTCGTGGATGTCGGCCCCGGCGTGACCTCCGTGCGCAAGGGCGATCACGTCATTCCGCTGTATACGCCGGAGTGTCGCCAGTGCAAATCGTGCCTTTCGGGCAAGACCAATCTCTGCACCGCGATCCGCGCGACTCAAGGCAAGGGCGTGATGCCCGACGGCACGAGCCGCTTCTCGATCGGCGGCGAGAAGATCCATCACTACATGGGTTGCTCGACGTTCTCGAACTTCACCGTGCTGCCGGAAATCGCCGTCGCGAAGATCCGCGAGGACGCACCGTTCGAGAAGGTCTGCTACATCGGGTGCGGCGTTACGACCGGCATCGGTGCAGTGATCAACACGGCCAAGGTGGAGCCGGGCGCGAACGTGGTCGTCTTCGGCCTCGGCGGGATCGGTCTCAACGTGATCCAGGGCGCGCGGCTGGTCGGGGCGAACAGGATCATCGGCGTGGACATCAATCAGCGGCGCAAGCCGCTCGCCGAGAAATTCGGCATGACCCACTTCGTGAATCCGCGCGAGGTAGAGGGTGATCTGGTCCAGCACCTCGTCGGTCTCACCGACGGCGGGGCGGACTACAGCTTCGAGTGCGTCGGCAGCGTCGATCTCATGCGCCAGGCGCTCGAATGCTGTCATCGCGGATGGGGCGTGTCCGTGATCATCGGCGTCGCGGGGGCGGGCCAGGAGATCAAGACGCGTCCCTTCCAGCTCGTCACGGGACGGGTGTGGAAGGGCACTGCATTTGGCGGCGCACGCGGCCGCAGGGACGTTCCCCGGATCGTGGACTGGTACATGGAGAAGAAGATCAACATCGATGATCTGATCACACACAAGATGCCGCTCGAGAAGATCAACGATGCGTTCGATCTCATGCACAAGGGCGAGTCGATCCGCAGCGTCGCGGTGTTCTGAACGGTTTTTCAAACGACAGTCAGACGGAGAGGCAACAATGAGTGCGATAAAGATTCATCCCGCCGTGGACAACGGCGTAAAGCCCGGAACCCCCGACTTCAAGGGCGGGACGCTCACGTGCAAGTGTTCCCAGTCGCCCGTGACGGTCAGTCTCGGGGCCAACGTCGCCTTCAATCACGTCTGCGGCTGCACCAAATGCTGGAAGCCGGAAGGCGCGTTGTTCTCACTGGTCGCAGTGGTCGGGCGCGATAAGCTCAACGTCACCTCCAACGCGCAGAAGCTGAAGGTGGTGGACGCGAACGCCGCCATCCAGCGGCAGGCCTGCACGGGTTGCGGCGTGCACCTGTACGGGCGCATCGAGAACAAGAACCATCCGTTCTACGGATTCGATTTCGTCCACGTCGAGCTCTCCAAAGAGCGCGGCTGGGCCGCCCCCGAGTTCGCGGCGTTCGTCTCCTCGATAATCGAGTCCGGAACGAAGCCCGACCAGATGGGCGCGATACGCGCACGCCTTAAAGAGCTGAAGCTCGAGCCGTATGACTGCCTGTCGCCGCCTTTGATGGATGCCATCGCGACGCACACCGCAAAGGCGAAAGGCGTTTTGAAAGCGTAGTGAAATCGGGAACAGCCATGAGCAAGATCGTTTGTGTCCTCTATGATGATCCGGTGTCCGGTTATCCCAGGACCTATCCGCGGGATGACGTTCCGAAAATCGAGCGATACCCGGGGGGGCAGACGACGCCGACTCCGAAGGCGATCGACTTCAAGCCCGGGCAATTGCTCGGCAGCGTGTCGGGCGAGCTCGGCCTGCGGAAGTTTCTCGAGTCGAAGGGTCACACCTTCGTCGTAACCGCCGACAAGGACGGACCGAACAGCGTGCTGGAAAAGGAGCTTCCGGACGCGGAGATCGTCATCTCGCAACCGTTCTGGCCGGCGTACCTCACGGCGGAGCGGATCCGCAAGGCGAAGAAGCTGAAGCTTGCGATCACCGCAGGCATCGGATCGGACCACGTCGACCTGCAGGCGGCGATGGACGCAGGCATCACCGTCGCCGAGGTGACGTACTGCAACAGCATCAGCGTGTCCGAGCACGTCGTGATGATGATCCTCTCGCTCGTTCGAAATTATCTGCCGTCCCACCAGTGGGTCGTCGAGGGTGGCTGGAACATCGCCGACTGCGTGCAGCGTTCCTACGACCTCGAAGGCATGAACGTCGGAACGGTTGCCGCGGGCCGCATCGGCACTGCCGTGCTCCGTCGCCTCAAACCGTTCGACGTGAAACTGCACTACACGGATCGGCACAGACTGCCGGACGCGGTCGAGAAGGAGCTGGGTGTCACGTTCCATCCGAACGTGGAGTCGCTCGTGAAGGTCTGCGACGTGATCACGATCAACGCGCCGCTGCATCCCGAGACCGAGGGACTCTTCAACGACAAGTTGATCGCGAGGATGAAACGTGGCGCCTATCTCGTGAACACGGCGCGCGGCAAGATCTGCGATCGCGACGCGATCGTGCGTGCGCTCAAGAGCGGGCAGCTCGCCGGCTACGCGGGCGACGTGTGGTTCCCGCAGCCGGCGCCGCGCGATCACCCCTGGCGGACGATGCCGTGGGAAGGCATGACCCCGCATACGTCCGGCTCGTCGCTCTCGGCGCAGGCGCGCTATGCGGCAGGCACGCGCGAGATCCTGGAGTGCTGGTTCGAGAAACGCCCGATCCGCACGGAGTATCTGATCGTGGATGCCGGGAAGCTGGCCGGGGCCGGCGCGCATTCCTACAGCGCGGGCAACGCGACCAAGGGCTCCGAGGAGGCTGAAAAATTCAAGGCCGCGCGGGGCAAATGAGCCTCTCGGAGCGCGTCAACGAAACAGTGCGAGGGACTTGCTCCGCGTAATCCAGACGCCCCACCCGAGCGGAATCGCGAGCGCGACCCACGCGGCGGCCAGCAGCAGGCGGCTGCTGGCCGCCGTCGCGCCAGCGGGAGACCCCGCGGGCTGCGGAGCCGCCGCACGCTCGTGCGCCTTCGCTCGTTCGGCCGCGAGCTGCTCCTCGCTCATGTAGTGCTTCTCGCTGACGGGTCGTACCAGAAGATTGCAGATCAGGCCGCCGAGGAGCATGGCCGCCAGCACGTACATGGTGATGTTGTAGGCCTGATGCACGGGCACGCCCTGCGCGAGCTGAAACTCCCGGATGTAGTTCACGACGACCGGTCCGAGAATGCCGGCCATCGACCAGGCCGTCAGCAGGCGGCCGTGAATCGCGCCTACGTGCTGGGTGCCGAAGAGATCGGCGAGATATGCCGGGATCGTGGCGAAACCGCCGCCGTACATCGTGAGGATCACGCAGAAGATCGCGACGAACACGGCGATGCGCTCGGCTTCGCCTGCGAGCGGAGCTGAGACATAGAGGACGATGCCGAGCAGGAAGAAGATCACGTACGTGAGCTTGCGCCCGATGAAATCGGAGAATGAGGCCCAGAAGATCCGACCCGCGATGTTGAAGAGCGAGAGCAGTCCCGCGAACGCTGCCCCGATCGTCGCTACCTGCACTCGCTGCTCTTCCGCGAGCTGCGCCAGCCGCAGCGGCACGTGGATCAGCTGGCCGCCGAACACTTCCTGCAGCATGGGGGAGGCCATGCCGATCACGCCGATGCCGGCGCTGACGTTGAGGCACAGCACGCCCCAAAGTAGCCAGAATTGCGGCGTACGCGGCGCTACGTTCACGTGCACGTGGCGGGAAGTGACGAGGCGCTGGTTCTGCTGTGGAGGCTGCCAGCCTGCCGGACGCCAGCCGAGCGGCGGAACCCGATAGCCGAATGCACCGAGCATCATCGCGACGAAGTACAGCCCTCCCATGACGATGAACGTTTGCCATACACCGACGGAAGTCTCGCTCGCGAAGACGTTCATCAGGCGGTCGGCAAGCGGAGCGCCGATCATGGCACCGCCGCCGAAACCCATGATCGCAAGGCCCGTTGCCATGCCCCGGCGATCCGGAAACCACTTCACGAGTGTGGATACCGGTGAGATGTAGCCCAGCCCGAGTCCGATGCCGCCGATGACGCCCGAGCCCAGCCACATCAGCCAGATCTGGTGCGTGTAGACGCCTAGCGCCGAGATCAGAAAGCCGCCGCTCCAGCACAATGCCGCGACGACGCCGGCCTTTCTCGGGCCTGCGGTCTCGAGCCAGTGACCAAACACCGCGGCCGAAGATCCGAGAAAGACGAAGAACAGCGTGTACATCCACCCGAGCATCGACACGGGCCAGTCGCAGCTCGTGGACACGAGCAGGGTGAAAAAACCCGCGTCGCTGCACGTTACGGATCGCTCGATGCCGATCGCGCGCGCGAGCGGCAGCCAGAACACGCTGAAACCGTAAGCCATTCCGATGGAGAGGTGAATGGCGAGCGCCGCAGGCGGCACCAGCCAGCGACTGAAGCCCGCCGCGGCGATCGTGCGCTCTTTGTCCAGAATGCCGGTCGAAGGATGTGCGATTCGATTCGGCGCGCCGATCACATCATTGCTGCCCATCAGGCCCCCCCGTGGTCATTGAATCCTAAGCTGTCACCGGTAGCCTGCGATAGATCGCCGGCCCGTTACAGAACTGAATGCGCCTGTGCGGGAGAACGGGATGAACGACGTCGTACGATGCCGGGATCCCATGTGCGCTTCGAGATCACGATCCCCAGGCTGAGCGACGAGGAGCTGCGCGCGTTGCGTGAGTTCATGAACGGTGGGCGCGGACTGTTTGCCACCGAAGAGATCGTGTGGGCTGCGCCCGTCAGTTCGTCCGCATCAACGCCTTTATCTCGTCGTCCTTGCCGGTCAGCTGCCAACGGATCAGCGAGACGGGAATGACACCGGCAGCGTTCAGTTCCTCGAAGAAGCGTCGCATTCTGAAATCGTCTCCGAGCTGTCCGGAGCGCTCCTTCATCAGCTCTTCGAGCAGGTACTTGCCGGTGACGTAGCTCGTGCCGTAGCCCGGCTGGCGCA
>JBQTHP010000201.1:0-31616 GCA_052389755.1 Gammaproteobacteria bacterium | reverse complement strand
GCTTCGATACGCGCAACCGCGCGCTGTTCGCGACGCGCGGCACCCGCCACTCGCTGTCGCTCGCGTACGCCGTGCCCGGCGGCGAAGTCGAGTACTGGGTGGCGAACTACGAGTTTCTGCAATACGTGCCGCTCGGAAGCCGGTTCGCGCTCTCGTTCAATGCCGAGCTTGGCTATGGAGAGGACATCGGCGATACGACCGCGATGCCGCCGTTCCGGCAGTTCTTCGGCGGGGGACCCGACTCCGTCCGCGGTTACCGCGAAAGCCGCCTCGGTCCCAAGGACAGCAACGCCAATCCGTACGGCGGCAATCTGAAGGTGGTCGGACGCACCGAGCTCATCCTGCCGATGCCTGAGAAGTGGCAGTCGATGTCCCGTTTCAGCGCGTTCTTCGACGTCGGCAACGTGTTCTCGACCGGCCACGTGAATTTCTTCGGCCGCGACGCCATTCCCGGCGTGCCGAGCTCCGGCACGCCGATCGATTACGACTTCAGCTATGATGATTTGAAGCAATCGACGGGCATCGCCGTGCAGTGGCTCGCGCCGCTGGGAATCTTCCGCTTCAGCTATGCATTCCCGCTGAACGCGGAGAAGAGCGATGGCATCCGCTTCGAGGACGAGCTCGAGCGGTTCCAGTTTTCCATCGGCCAGGCGTTCTGAGGTAGATCGATCGTGAAGGGTGTTTTCAAGTCGACGTTCAATGTCCTGCTGGCGGGTGCGTTGCTCGCCGCCGCGCCGGCATGGGCGGAACTCAAGGTTGGCGTGGTGGACTACGGCCGTCTCATGGAAGAGTCGCCGCAGGCGAAAGCCGCGCTCGATGCCATCCGCACGGAGTTCACCCCACGGCAGCGCGAGCTGCAGACGCAGCAGCAGACGCTGAAGGGGAAAGAGGACAAGCTCGTCAAGGACAGCGCTGCGATGTCGCAGGATCAGCGCTCGCGCGCGGAGAAAGAGCTGCGCGACAGCGCTCGCGAGCTCGCGCGCAAGCAGAGCGAGGTGCAGGACGATTTCAACGCGCGCCGCAACGAGGAGATGTCGCGGCTGCAGCGCACGCTGATCGAGGAAGTGCGCACCTACGCGAAGGGCCAGAACTTCGATCTCGTGATCGCCGACGGCGTGATTTACGCGAACTCGGCGATCGACATCACGCCCGCGGTGCTCGCGGTGCTTCAGTCGCGCTCCGGCAAGCCTGCGGCCGCGGCGGCCGCACCGGCGCAACCCAAACCGCCGGGCCGCTGACGCACGCGGTCGGACAGGCTGCCAGGGGGCGGGTCGGTGGGCGCAACGCTCGGCGAGATCGCGGTGCGCTTCGGCTGCGAGCTTCGCGGCGATCCTGACCGGCGCATCGAACGGGTAGCCACGCTCGCGGGCGCCGGTCCGGGCGAGCTCGCGTTTCTTGCGAATCCTCGCCATCGGCATGAGCTCGCGGCAACCCGCGCCGGCGCGGTCGTGCTGAATGCGGAATGCGCGCCAGACTCTCCGGTACCGACGTTGATCACCGCGAATCCCCACGCGACGTACGCACGGATCGCCGCGCTCCTGCACCCGGCGCCGCGCGCCCCGGCGGGCGTTCACGCCTCGGCCGCGGTGTCAGCCGGCGCGGAAATTCATCCTGAAGCGCACGTCGGCGCGTTCGCAACGATAGGCCCGGGCACGCGCATCGAAGCGAGAGCGTTCATCGGGCCGCACTGCATCCTCGGTGAACGCGTGGTCGTGGGCGCCGATTGCCGCCTCGTGGCGCGCATCACGCTGTGCGACGGCGTCACGCTCGGCGAGCGCTGCGTGCTGCATCCCGGCGTGGTCGTCGGCGCCGACGGTTTCGGCATGGCACCCGAGCACGGAATGTGGGTGAAGGTGCCGCAGCTGGGCAGCGTGCGCATCGGCAGTGACGTGGAGATCGGCGCGAACACGACGATCGATCGCGGGGCGATCGACGACACGATCATCGAAGACGGCGTGAAGCTCGACAACCAGATCCAGATCGGTCACAACGTGCACGTCGGCGCGCACACTGCCATGGCCGCGTGCGTCGGCATCTCGGGCAGTGTCGTGATCGGCAAGCGCTGCATGCTCGGCGGCGCCGTCGGCGTCGCCGGCCATCTCACGATCGGCGACGACGTGGTCGTCACCGGCTTCTCCCTCGTGAGCAAGTCGCTCGCCGGCGGCAGCGTATACTCCGGCGGCATTCCGGTTGAGGACGCGCGAACGTGGCGGCGTCTCGTCGGGCGATTCAAGAGACTGGACACGCTCGCTGCGCGCGACGCCGCGCCACGGAGTGAAGACGATGAGTGATGCGTCGATCGACATGGACATCAACGCGATCCTGAGGCAGCTGCCGCATCGCTATCCGTTTCTGCTCGTCGATCGCGTGCTCGAGTGCGAGCCGGGCAAGAGCATTCGCGCGATCAAGAACGTGACGTACAACGAGCCCTATTTCACCGGCCACTTTCCGTATCGTCCGGTCATGCCGGGCGTCATGATCATCGAGGCCCTGGCGCAGACCGCCGGCATACTCGCGTTTCGCACTGCGGGTACGGTCCCCGACGAGGACACGCGTTTCTATTTCGTCGGCATCGACAAGGCACGCTTCAGGAAGCCGGTCGAGCCGGGTGATCAGCTCGTGCTGACGGCGCAGCTCGAGCGCAGTTTCAAGGGCATCTGGAAGTTTTCGACGCTCGCGCGCGTCGGCTCCGAGGAGGTCGCGCACGCGGAGATGATGGTGGCGCCGGAGACCGCACGGCCCTCGGCCGGGAAGGTGCTGTGATCGATTCGCGGGCGATCGTCTCTCCCAGAGCCGAGCTTGCCGCCGACGTGAGCGTCGGGGCGTTCTCGGTGATCGGCGCGGACGTCGTGATCGGGGCGGGAACGATCATCGGGCCGCACGCGGTCGTCAACGGCCCGACGCGCATCGGGGCGGGCAACCGCATCTTCCAGTTCGCCTCGATCGGCGATGCGCCCCAGGACCAGAAGTACAACGGCGAGCCAACGCGGCTCGAGATCGGCGACCGGAACGTGTTCCGCGAATTCTGCACCATGAATCGCGGCACGACGCGCGACCAGGGAGTCACGCGCATCGGCAACGACAATCTCTTCATGTCGTACTCGCACGTCGCCCACGACTGCTCGATCGGCGACCACGTCGTGATGGCGAACTGCGCGACGCTCGGTGGCCACGTGCAGCTAGGCGACTGGGTGATCATGGGCGGGTTCTCCGGCGTCCACCAGTTCTGCAAGGTGGGTGCGCATGTGTTCATCGCGAACAACACGGCGGTCACGCGCGACGTGCCGCCGTACGTGATGGCGGTGGGTCAGCCGGCCGAGCCGCATTCGGTAAACGCGGAGGGGCTCAAGCGTCGCGGCTTCACGCCCGAGCACATCCGCAACATCAAGAACGCCTATCGCATCCTGTATCGATCCGATCTGCCGCTCAACGTCGCCGTCGAACGGCTCCAGGCGCTCGCGGCCGAACAGGCGGAGCTGCGAAGCTTCGTCGAGTTCATCGGCGCTTCGACCCGCAGCCTCGTTCGCTAGCCTGTCCGACTACGCTCATGAGGCAGCCGCTCCGCGTCGGTCTGGTGGCGGGTGAGGCGTCGGGCGACCAGCTGGGGGCGGCGCTGATCGCGGCGCTGCGGGCCCGCATGCCCGACGTGCAGTGTTTCGGTGTCGCCGGACCGAAGATGCTCGCACAGGGCTGCGCAGCATGGGAAAAGGCCGACCAGCTCGCCGTCATGGGTCTCGCGGAGGTGCTCCGCCATCTGCCCCGACTGCTGCGGCTGCGCGCGCGGCTCGTCGCGCGTTTTCTCGCCGCGCGACCGCACGTGTTCGTCGGCATCGATGCACCGGAATTCAATCTCGGGCTCGCGCGACGGCTGAAGCGCACGGGAATTCCGACGGTTCAGTACGTGAGCCCGCAGGTGTGGGCGTGGCGAGAGGGACGCGTGCGCACGATGGGCAACGCGGTCGATCTGGTGCTCTGTCTCCTGCCGTTCGAAGCGGATTTCTACGCCCGGCACGGCGTGCGCGCGCGTTTCGTCGGGCATCCGCTCGCCGATCAGATTCCCCTCGCGCCGGATCGCGCCGCCGCACGCGCGGCCCTTGGAATCGGGGCCGACGTCGAGCTGTTTGCGCTCCTGCCCGGCAGCCGCGTGGGCGAAGTCGAGCGCCTGGCCGGCGCGTTTCTCGATGCAGCGGCCGCCGTCGCGGCTCGACGGCCGCACGCGCGATTCATCGCGCCGATGGCATCGCCTGCGGCGCGGCGTGTCTTCGAGAGCTTCGCGCGACGGTCCGCCGTTGCCGATCGCGTACGAATCGTCGACGGCGACGCTCACCGGGTGCTCGCGGCATCGGATGCCGTGCTCGTCGCTTCGGGGACGGCCACGCTCGAGACCCTGCTCAGTAAACGTCCGATGGCCGTGGCCTACCGGATGGCGGCACTCACGGCCTTCGCGGTGAGGCGCCTCGTGAAAGTACCGTACTTCTCGCAGCCGAATCTTCTCGTCGGCCGGCGCCTGGTGCCCGAGTTCTTCCAGGATGAGGTCCGCGGCGAGGCGCTCGCCGCATCCCTTCTCGGCCTCGTGGGCGATCCGGCGTATCTTGACGAGCTGCAGCGCGAGTTCCACCGTGTGCACGAAACGCTGCGGCGCGGCGGGGCGAAGGGTGCCGCCGACGCCATTCTCGCGCTGCCGGGAGTGATCACATCGTGAAGTTCGCGCAGCGAGTCGCCGGTGTCGACGAGGCCGGGCGTGGTCCGCTCGCCGGGCCGGTGTTCGCCGCGGCCGTGATTCTCGATGCGCGCCGGCCGATCACCGGGCTGGCGGATTCCAAGCAGTTGACGCCCGAGCAGCGCGAGGAGCTCAGGCCGCGGATCTGCGCACGCGCGATCGCCTGGTCGGTGGCGTGGGCGGACTGCGAAGAGATCGACGCGCTCAACATCCTGGGCGCCACGCACCTCGCGATGCGGCGCGCGCTCCTGCGGCTGCCGATCGCGCCGACGCGCGTGCGCGTGGACGGCGATCGTCCGCCCCTCGCCGGACGGCTCGGCTTCGACTGTCCGATCGAAACGGTGATCGGCGGCGACGCGTCGGTGCCGGCGATCAGCGCGGCCTCTATCCTCGCGAAGACCTGGCGGGATGCGCTCATGCGCCAGCTCGACGACTGCTATCCCGGCTTCGCGTTCGCGGCCCACAAGGGCTATGCGACGCCCGAGCACCTCATGGCGCTGCGCACGCACGTCCCGTCGCCGATCCATCGGTGGTCTTTCGCGCCCGTGAGGGCGGCGTGGAAGAGAAGAAGATGAAGACGGGCTTCGCACACCTGCGCGTGCACACCGAGTACTCGCTGGTGGACAGCGTCGTGCGCGTGCCCGAGCTCATCGATGCCGTCGCGGCGAGCGACATGCCGGCGGTGGCGCTCACCGACGAGTGCAACCTGTTCGCGCTCGTGAAGTTCTACGGCGCGGCGATCAAGCGCGGCGTGAAGCCGATCGTCGGAGTCGATCTGCTCCTGAGCGAGCCGGGCGAGCGGGTTGCCCCGACGCGCATCGCTCTGCTGTGCCAATCCGAAACCGGTTATCGCAACATGACGCGCCTCGTGAGCCGCGCCTACATCGAGGGCCAGCAGCGCGGTCGCCCGCTCGCGGACAGGTCCTGGCTCACGCGCGATGCCGTGGAAGGACTCGTCGCGCTCTCCTGCGCCACCGAAGGCGACGTCGGGCGCGCGCTCGCGAACGGTCGTGAGCGCGACGCGGAAGGTGCGCTCGCGTTCTGGGTCGAGCGCTTCGGCGAGCGATTCTGCGTCGAGCTGCAGCGCGTCGGACGTGCGGACGAGGAAACCTACATCGCGTCGGCCGTCGCGCTCGCCTCGCGTCACGGGCTCCCGGTCGTGGCCACCAACGACGTGCGCTTCATCGCGGAAGAGCATTTCGAGTCGCACGAGGCGCGCGTATGCATCCACGACGGGACGCTGCTCACGGATTCCGGTCGGCCGCGGCGCTTCACGCGCCAGCAGTATCTGCGCAGCCCCGAAGAGATGGCCGCGCTGTTCGCCGACGTACCGGAGGCGCTCGCGAACACGGTCGAGATCGCGCGGCGGTGCAGTCTGCCGCTGAAGCTCGGCGAGGTACGGCTTCCGGCGTACCCCGTGCCGCACGGCACGAGCGCGACGGACTTTCTGCGCAGCGAGGCGGCCCGCGGCCTCGCCGGCCGACTGAACGGCCGCACGGAGGCGCTCGAGTACCAGCGCCGGCTCGCAACCGAGCTCGACGTCATCTGTCAGATGGGATTCGCCGGCTACTTCCTCATCGTCGCGGATTTCATCCGCTGGGCACGCGAGCACGGGGTGCCGGTCGGACCGGGGCGAGGCTCGGGCGCCGGATCTCTCGTTGCCTGGGCGCTCGGCATTACCGACCTCGATCCGATCGCACATGATCTTCTCTTCGAGCGTTTCCTGAATCCCGAGCGCGTGTCGATGCCCGACTTCGACGTGGACTTCTGCATGGAAGGCCGCGATCGGGTGATCGAGTACGTCGCGCACAAATACGGGCGGGAGCGCGTGTCGCAGATCATCACGTACGGCACGCTCGCCGCGAAGGCCGTCGTGCGCGACGTCGGCCGCGTGCTCGGGATGAGCTACGGCTACGTCGACCGGATCGCGAAGCTCATTCCCTTCGAGCTCGGCATTACGCTCGATGCCGCGCTCGAGAAAGAGCCCGAGCTCGCACGCCTCTACAAGGCCGAGGACGAAGTCCGCAATCTCATCGATCTCGCGCGCTCGCTCGAGGGTCTGACGCGCAACGCCGGCACGCACGCGGGCGGCGTCGTGATCGCGCCGTCGGTGCTCACCGATTTCGCGCCGCTCTACTGCGAGGCAGGCGGGCAGAGCGTCGTCACCCAGTTCGACAAGGACGACGTCGAGGCGGTCGGCCTCGTCAAGTTCGACTTCCTCGGCCTGCGTACGCTGACGATCATCGACCGCGCGATCGCCGTCATCAATCGGATCCGCGAAGCTCGCGGCGAAGCGCCATTGGACATGCAGCGGCTGCCGATGGACGACGCGCCCACGTACGCGCTGCTGAAGTCGTGCCGCACGACGGCGGTGTTCCAGCTCGAGTCGCGGGGAATGAAGGACCTCATCCGTCGCCTGCAGCCCGATTGCTTCGAGGACATCGTCGCGCTCGTCGCGCTGTTCCGGCCGGGTCCGCTGCAGTCGGGCATGGTCGATGATTTCATCAGCAGGAAGCACAGTCCGGCGGACGCGACCATCGACTACCTCCATCCGAGCCTGAAACCGATGCTCGCCTCGACGTACGGCGTCATCCTGTACCAGGAGCAGGTGATGCAGATCGCGCAGGTGCTCGCGGGCTATACGCTCGGCGGCGCCGATCTCCTGCGCCGCGCGATGGGCAAGAAGAAGCCCGAGGAGATGGCGCAGCAGCGTTCGGTGTTCGTCGACGGTGCGGTGCGCCGCGGCGTCGAGCCGCGGCAGGCCGCGCACATCTTCGATCTCATGGAGAAGTTCGCCGGCTACGGCTTCAACAAGTCGCACTCGGCGGCGTATGCGCTGCTTTCCTATCAGACGGCATATCTGAAGGCGCATTACCCCGCGCCGTTCATGGCGGCCGTGCTTTCCGCCGACATGGATCACACCGACAAGGTCGTCACGCTCATCGAGGAGTGCAAGATTCTCGACCTCAAGGTCGAGCCGCCGGACGTGAACGCGTCCCGGTACGAGTTCGCGCCCGCCGACGCGCGCACGATCCGCTACGGCCTGGGCGCCATCCGAGGCGTGGGGCAGGGCGCCGTCGAGGCGCTGATCGCCGAGCGTGAAGCGCGCGGTGCATATCGCAGCCTCGAGGACCTGTGCCGCCGCCTCGATCTGCAGAAGCTCAATCGCCGCGTGTTCGAGGCGTTGATCCGCTCGGGAAGTCTCGACGGTCTCGGCGTGGGCCGCGCGACCCTCATGCATCGCCTGCCGGGCGCCCTGCAGCTCGGGGAGCAGAACTCGCGCGCGAGCGAAGCGGGCCAGAACGACATGTTCGGCCTTGCGGCGGCGGAGCGCAGCGTCGAGCCGAGCGCGGCGAGCGGACCCGTGCAGCCGGAGTGGAGCGAAGCGATTCGTCTCGCCGGCGAGCGCGAAACCCTCGGCCTCTATCTCACCGGCCATCCGATCGATCGTTTCGAGGCCGATCTGCCGAGGTTCGTCTCGAGCCGCATCGCCGACCTCGTGAGCGAGCGGCCGCTGCCGGGCGGCGAGAGCGGGCGCAGCTTCGGTCCGGGCAGGCCTGTGGTCATCGCGGGGCTCGTCCACGAGATCCGCAAGCGCGGCGCGCGCACCAGCCTCGTGCTCGACGATCGTTCGGGGCGCATCGAGGTGAGCCTGTTCGACGAGATCTACCAGCAGTATCGCGATCTCATCGCGAAGGATGCCCTGGTGCTGATCGAGGGTACGCTGCGCTTCGACGAATTCATCGACGCGTGGCGTCTGTCGGCGCGCCGCATCAGCGAGCTCGACAGGCTGCGCGAGCAACAGGCGCGACGCCTCCTGATCACCTGGCCGGCTGCGGATGCGGCGGCATCGCTTATCACCCGCCTCGCGGACCTTCTCGACCCCTGGCGACCGGGACCCTGCGAAGTGGCCGTGCGCTATAGCGGCCGCGATGCGCTCGGCGCGCTCACGCTCGGACCCGAGTGGCGGGTGCGCGCGACGCGCGAGCTGATCGAGCATCTCGAGAGCTTCACGGGCGCGAGAGTGCGGGTGATGTACGGCCTTTCGCCCGATTCCGAGCGCCTTGCGGATCGCGGCAGCCGTCCGTAACGTTCGGTCATGGCCGTAGCTTTCCTCGATTTCGAACAACCGATCGCCGAGCTCGAGGCGAAAATCGAGGAGCTTCGTCACGTCGGCTCCGATTCCGAGGTGAACATCCAGGACGAGATCGCGCGGCTGCAGGCGAAGAGCCGGCAGCTGACGACGAGCATCTTCGCGAGTCTCACTCCCTGGCAGATCACGCAGCTCGCACGCCATCCGCAGCGGCCCTACACTCTCGATTACGCGAACGCGATCTTCGGAGATTTCCAGGAACTGCACGGCGATCGCATGTTCGGCGACGATCTGTCGATCGTCGGCGGGCTCGCCCGGCTCGAGGGCCGGCCGATCATGCTGATCGGCCATCAGAAGGGACGCGATACGAAAGAGCGCGTGCGACGCAACTACGGCATGCCAAAGCCGGAAGGGTATCGGAAGGCCCTGCGGCTGATGCGCATGGCCGAGCGATTCAGTCTGCCCCTCGTCACGCTGATCGACACGCCCGGCGCCTATCCCGGCGTGGGATCGGAGGAGAGGGGGCAGAGCGAGGCGATCGCGCGCAACCTCTTCGAGATGTCGCTGCTGCGCATTCCCATCGTGAGCGTGGTGATCGGCGAAGGCGGCTCCGGCGGCGCGCTCGCGATCGGCGTGTGCGATCGCCTGCTCATGCTCCGTTACGCGACGTACTCGGTGATCTCCCCCGAAGGCTGCGCATCGATCCTCTGGAAGAGCGCGGACAAGAAGGAGGCGGCGGCGGAGGCGATGGGGCTCACTGCCGACCGGCTCGACCAACTCGGCTTCATCGACGAGGTGCTCGAGGAACCGCTCGGCGGCGCGCATCGCGACCACGCCGCGACGTGCGAGACGCTCAAGGCGGCGCTCATCCGCCATCTCGATGAGCTCGAGGCCATGCCGATCGAGCAGGTGCGCGAGGCGCGCGCCGCGCGCATCGCGAGCTTCGGCGTGTTCTCCGAAACCGTCGAGTGACGGAGACCAGCCGTGGCCTCGCGGCGCATCGAAAGAGGCTCCTTCGGTCCGGCAGCGGTCGATGCATGGCTCGTCGCTCGCATGCCGCTTTATCCCGATGTCGATCTCTGCCTGGCTCTGAGCGGCGGCGTCGATTCAGCTGCGCTCCTTGCGGCGCTTGCATCCGCCCGCGACGCCCGCCCGGCGCGCGCGCGTCCGCGCGTCCGCGCAGTGCACGTCGATCACCATCTGCATCCTGAATCGGTGCAATGGAGCCGACACTGCCGCGCGCTTGCGCGCCACGCGCGAGTGCCGCTCGTGGTACTCGACGCACGCGTACCGCGGGCCGCCGGCCGATCGCTCGAAGCCGACGCACGCGAAGCGCGTTACGCCCTGCTGCGTGCGGCGCTGCGCGAGGGCGAGATCCTCGTCACCGCTCACCACGCAGACGATCAGCTCGAGACGGTGCTGCTCCAGCTCCTGCGCGGCGCGGGGGTGAGAGGGCTCGCGGCGATGCCCGAAATCGCGCCGTTCGGTCCCGGCCTCATCGTGCGGCCGCTGCTTGCTTTTTCCCGCGCGGCGATCGCGGCGTGGGCTCGCGACGCGCGCATCGAGTGGGTCGAGGATCCGACCAACAGTGATGACAGATTCGACCGGAGCTTCTTGCGCCAGCGGGTCGTACCCGTCCTCCGCGAGCGCTGGCCGGGCGCGGCCGAAGCCGTGTCCCGAGCCGCTCGACACGCGGCCGACGCGCAACGAATGCTCGACGCCGTGGCACGCGCGGACGTCGAACGGGCCGCGGACGGTGCGGCGCTGTCGGCAAGTGCGCTTCGAGCGCTCGATATCGAGCGCCGGTGCAACGCGCTGCGCTACTGGATCGGTCGTGGTGGGATGACGCTTCCCGACGCACGACGTCTGCGTGAAATCGCGGGGCCGCTGCTCGCCGCGCGCGCCGATGCGAATCCTGTCGTGTCCTGGGGCGATGCGGCGATCCGGCGCCACGGCGATCGCATCTCTCTGGAGCGCAGGCAAGCCGCTGCCACCCGCCCGGTACAGGTGTGGCAGTGGAAAGTCGATCAGGCGCTTGCGCTGCCGGACGACCTGGGCACGCTTACGCTCGCCCGGGATCCGCGCGGGCCGATCGATCTCGGTCGGGTTCCCGACAGAGTGACCGTTCGCTGGCGCGCAGGCGGGGAGTACCTGAGACCGAAGCAGGGCGGCCCGCGCCGCTCGCTCAAGTCACTGTTGCACACGGCAAAGCTCGCTCCGCTCGAACGCGAGCGGCTGCCTCTGATCGTCGACGGCGAACGGGTGCTCGCCGCGGGCGACCGCTGGGTCGACGTGTCGATCCAGGCACTTGACGATGCAACCGATCGATCGAGGCTCGTCTGGCACCGCGTGTCAAATTGAGTGACTGCGTTCCATTTGGTAACCTGCCCGCCCGTCGTGCGGAGAGCCATACCGGCCTTCCGCCGCCGACCTGACAGCGGTGCTCCCGACGGAAATTCCACGCATGTCCCGATTCGTATTCGTCACTGGCGGCGTCGTGTCCTCATTGGGGAAGGGCATCGCGTCGGCCTCCCTCGGCGCGATCCTCGAGGCGCGCGGCCTGAAGATCGCGATGGTCAAGCTCGATCCATATATCAACGTGGATCCGGGCACCATGAGCCCGTTCCAGCACGGCGAGGTGTTCGTCACGCACGACGGCACGGAGACGGATCTCGATCTCGGGCACTACGAGCGCTTCGTGCGCACGACCACCGGCCGGCACAGCAACTTCACGACCGGCCGCATCTATGAGCGCGTGATCGCGAAGGAGCGCCGCGGCGACTACCTCGGCGCCACCGTGCAGGTCATTCCGCACATCACCGACGAGATCAAGCGCAGCATCAAGCTCGGCGCGGACGACTCCGACGTGTGCATGGTGGAGATCGGCGGCACGGTCGGCGACATCGAGTCGCTGCCGTTCCTCGAGGCCATCCGTCAGCTCGGCGTCGAGCTCGGCCGCAGTCGTTGCGTGTACATGCATCTCACCCTGGTGCCGGTCGTCGGCGGGTCGGGCGAGATCAAGACGAAGCCGACGCAGCACTCCGTGAAGGAGCTGCGCGGCATCGGTATTCAGCCCGACGTGCTGCTCTGCCGCTGCAAGCATCCGTTGCCGGAAGAGCAGCGACGCAAGATCGCCCTGTTCACGAACGTTGAGGAGCGCGCGGTCATCTCGGGCGTGGACGCCGACGACATCTACCGCATCCCGCTGCTGCTGCACGAGCAGGGCCTCGACGAGATCGTCGTCGACAAGCTGCGGCTCGACGTCGCGCCCACCGACCTCGCCGAATGGCGGCAGGTCGTGAGCGCGAAGGCAAACCCGGACGGCCAGGTGGACGTCGCGATGGTCGGCAAGTACGTGCAGATCCGCGACTCGTACATCTCGCTGAACGAAGCGCTGATGCACGCGGGATTGAAGACGCGAACGCGCGTCAACATCCACTACGTCGAATCCACCGACATCGAGCAGCACGGCACGCGCTCGCTCGAGGGGATGGACGCGATCCTCGTTCCGGGCGGGTTCGGCGAGCGTGGTATCGAAGGCAAGATCCAGGCGATTCGCTTCGCGCGCGAGCGCGGCGTGCCGTATCTCGGCATCTGCCTCGGCATGCAGCTCGCGATCACGGAGTACGGTCGCCACGTGCTCGGCCTGAAGGAGGCAAACAGCACGGAGTTCAACCGCGCGACGCCGCACCCGGTGATCGCACTGATCACCGAGTGGCAGGACCAGGCGCGCGGCTCGCAGATGCGGGACGAGTCCTCGGGCAAGGGCGGCACGATGCGCCTCGGGGCGCAGGAAGTGATCCTCGGTGCGGGTACCGAAGCCCGCCATCTCTACGGTCGCGACACGATTCTCGAGCGTCACCGGCATCGCTACGAGTTCAACAACAACTACCTCGATCGGTACACACAGGCCGGCATGCGGTTTTCCGGTTTCTCGCGCGACGGTCTGGTCGAGGTCATCGAGGTGCCGGGCCATCCATGGTTCATGGCGACGCAGTTCCATCCCGAGTTCACCTCGACGCCGCGCGACGGCCATCCGCTCTTCGCCGGCTTCATCCGCGCAGCGCGCGCGCATCGCGCCGCGGACCTGCCGGCCGCGGCCGGAGCATGAAGCTCGCCGGCCAGGAGATCGGAGCCGACCGGCCGTTCTTTCTGATCGCCGGTCCGTGCGTCATTGAAGGCCCGACGCTCACCGAAGAGATCGCGGGGAAGCTGAAGGAGCTGACGCAGCGTCTGTCGATCCCGTTCGTCTTCAAGGCGTCCTACGACAAGGCGAACCGCTCGTCGCGCGGCAGCTTCCGCGGTCCCGGCATCGCGGCCGGCCTGAAGGTTCTCGACGACGTTCGGCGGCGTGTCGGCGTGCCCGTGCTGACCGACGTGCACGAGGACACCCCGCTTGGCGAGGTCGCGGCCGTCGTCGACGTGCTGCAGACGCCGGCGTTCCTGTGCCGCCAGACCAATTTCATCGTGAACGCGGCGGCCCAGGGCAAACCCTTGAATATCAAAAAGGGCCAGTTCCTCTCGCCCTGGGAGATGCGCAACGTGGTCGACAAGGCGCGCTCCACCGGGAACGAGGCGATCATGGTGTGCGAGCGGGGCTTCTCGTTCGGCTACAACAATCTCGTCTCCGACATGCGCGCGCTCTCGGTGATGCGCGAGACCGGGTGTCCGGTCGTGTTCGACGCCACGCACTCCGTGCAGCTCCCGGGCGGTAAAGGCACCTCATCGGGTGGGCAACGCGAGTTCGTGCCCGTGCTGGCCCGCGCGGCGATCGGTGCGGGTGTGGCGGGCCTTTTCATGGAGACGCATCCCGATCCGGCAAAGGCGCTCTCCGACGGACCGAACGCGTGGCCGCTCGATCGCATGGAACCGCTGCTCGCGACGCTCAAGGAGCTCGATAGGGCCGTGAAGGCGAAGCCGTACGAGGAATCGCTGCTATGAGCCGCATCGTCGACATTCGCGCACGCGAGATCATCGACTCGCGCGGCAACCCGACCGTCGAAGCCGACGTACTTCTCGACTCGGGCGCGATGGGGCGCGCTGCGGTGCCCTCGGGCGCCTCGACCGGCTCGCGCGAGGCCGTCGAGCTGCGTGACGGCGACGCGAAGCGGTACGTCGGTAAGGGCGTGCTGCGGGCCGTGGAGAACGTCAACCGCGTGCTGCGCGAAGCACTGCTCGGCAAGGATCCGCGCGATCAGCCGGCGATAGACCGGCGCATGATCGAGCTCGACGGCACGGAGACGAAGGGCCGGCTCGGTGCGAATGCGATCCTCGCCGTGTCGCTCGCGAATGCGCACGCGGCGGCGCGCGACGCGCGCGTTCCGCTCTACCGGCACCTGGCCGACGGCCGTGAGCCGGTGATGCCTGTGCCGATGATGAACATCGTGAACGGCGGCGCGCATGCGAACAACAGTCTCGACATCCAGGAATTCATGATCCTGCCGGTCGGCGCGCCGACCTTCAGCGAGGCGTTGCGTTGCGGAGCCGAGGTGTTTCACGCGCTGAAGAAGCTGCTGAGCGAACGCGGCCTCTCCACGGCCGTGGGCGACGAAGGGGGATTCGCGCCCGACCTCGAATCGAACGAGGCCGCGCTCGCGACGATCCTGCAGGCGGTGCAGACGGCGGGCTACGCGGCGGGCCGCGACGTGTATCTCGGTCTCGACGTCGCGAGCACGGAGTTCTTCCGTGACGGGCGCTACGTGCTCGAGTCGGAGAAGCGGTCCTTCTCCGCGCCGGAGTTCGCCCGCTACCTCGGCGAGCTCGTATCGAAGTACCCGATCATCACGATCGAGGACGGCATGAGCGAGTCCGACTGGGACGGCTGGGCAGAGCTCACGCGGCTTCTCGGCGCGAGAGTCCAGCTCGTCGGCGACGACCTCTTCGTCACGAACACGAAGATCCTGAAGGAAGGGATCGAAAAGAAGATCGCGAACGCGATCCTGATCAAGCCGAACCAGATCGGCACGCTCACCGAGACGCTCGAGGCGATCGCAATGGCGGATCGTGCTCGCTACGCTGCGGTCGTCTCTCACCGCTCGGGCGAGACCGAGGACAGCACGATCGCGGACCTCGCGGTCGCGACCGCGGCGACCCAGATCAAGACCGGATCGCTGTCGCGGTCCGACCGGACCGCGAAGTACAACCAGCTCCTGCGCATCGAGGCGGAGCTCGGGGGGCGGGCGCGCTACGCGGGGCGTGAGGCGTTTCCAGTGAAGATCGGCTGACGGCCGGAGCCGTCGTAAACGTTTGGGTCGTCTGAGCCGTCTTCCTCCGGGCGTGCTAGTCTCGCGGCCTGATGAAATGGCTCGCCATCGCTCTGCTGCTCGTCGTCACCCTGCTGCAGCACCGGCTGTGGCTCTCCGATGACGGTGTTCGCGACCTGGGGCGGCTGAAGGCCGCCGTGGCCGCGCAGCGCGCTGAGAACCAGCGTCTGACTGACCGCAACCTCCAGCTCGCCGCCGAAGTGCGAGATCTCAAGAGCGGTATGGCAGCGCTCGAAGAGCGTGCGCGCAGCGAGCTCGGGATGGTCGCGGACGGCGAGACCTTCTACCAGGTCGTTCCGCCTTCACCGCCCGCTGAAAACGAGTCAGGCACGCGAACGGCCGCGCGCTGATGCGCGTCGCGCTCTTCTCCGGCCGGTAGACGGAAGCCGGAAGGCGGAAGCCGATGCTCTACTGGCTCGTCATGCCCGCTGCCGGATCCGGTCGGAGGCTCGGCGTGGAGATTCCCAAGCAGTACGCCCCGCTTCGCGGCCGAACGATGATCGAATGGGCCCTCGCGCCCTTCATTGATGACGCGCGGTGCGCCGGCATCATCGTCGCCGTAGCTGCCGACGACACGTACTGGCAACCGTCCACATTCCCGGCGAAGGTGAGCACCGCGATCGGCGGTCCGGCGCGCGGCGACTCCGTCCGCCGCGCCCTCGCCGCGCTCGAAGGGCGAGCGGCGCCGAACGACTGGGTCCTCGTGCACGATGCGGCGCGGCCTTGCCTCGACCGCGCGGATCGCGATCGCCTGCTCGAGCAGCTCGCAGATCATCCGGTGGGCGGCCTTCTCGCGACACCGCTGTCGGATACCCTCAAGCAGTCGAGCCCGGACGGGCGCGTCGCGGCGACCGTCGATCGCGCGGGCCTCTGGCGCGCCCTGACGCCGCAGATGTTTCGCTACGCGGCGCTGTGCGCCGCGCTCGATGCCGCGGCGCGTTCCGGACGCAGCCCGACCGACGAAGCACAGGCGATGGAGTGGCAGGGCGCGGAGCCCGTCGTCGTCAGCGGCTCGGCCGCGAACGTCAAAGTGACGACGGCGCACGACCTGCAGCTCGCCGCCGACTGGCTCGCGCGCGAATCGGGGGACGCACACATGCGGGTGGGATCCGGCTTCGACGTTCACGCCTTCGGTCCGGGAGATGCCGTCATGCTGGGCGGCGTGCGGATCCCCCACACTCACGGCGTAGTGGCGCATTCCGATGGCGACGTCGTCCTGCACGCGCTGTGCGATGCGATGCTCGGCGCTGCCGGCCTCGGCGACATCGGCGAGCATTTTCGCGACGACGATCCTCAGTGGCGGGGCGCGGACAGCGCCCGCTTCGTTCAGCAGGTCTGCCAGATGTTGCGCGGTCGTGGGCTCGCGCTCGTCAATGCAGACCTTACGGTGATCGCGCAGCAACCGCGAATCTCCGCGCATCGCACTCAGATCAGGCAGCGGATCGCAGAGCTCCTGCAGCTGCCGATCGATGCGGTGAACCTGAAGGCGACCACGACCGAACGGCTGGGTTTTCTGGGTCGGGTCGAAGGCATCGCCGCGCAGGCCGTGGTGATGGTGAGGAATGCCTGAGGCGGACGTACTCGCGGCAGCCATCGATCCGCCGCGGGCCTTTGGGCGACCGATAGGCACCGCACGGATTCGAACCGAGCCCGAAGACTTCATCATCGACGAGGAGCTCGGGTTCGGCCCCGACGGCGAAGGTCCCCACGTTCTGCTGCGCGTGCGCAAGCGCTGCGCCAACACCGCATGGGTCGCTCGCGAGCTCGCACGCGCCGCGCGCTGCCGGGAGCACGACGTGGGGTACGCCGGCCTCAAGGATCGACACGCCGTGGCAACCCAGTGGTTCTCGATACCGGCCGGCAGGCGGCCGTGCTCCGAATGGCCGGGATTCGGCGGGGAGGGCTTCGTCGTTCTCGAAGCGCATCCGCACCGCCGGAAGCTTCCGAGGGGCGCGCTCGCGGCGAATCGCTTCGCGATCCGCGTACGATCGCTCGAGGTCGATCGCGGGGCACTGCGTGAACGGCTCGAGCTCGTGCGCACGCACGGCGTCCCCAACTATTTCGGCGTGCAGCGTTTCGGTCGGGGCGCTGCAAACCTCGACCGGTTGAACGCTGTCGCGCAACTGCGCCGGCACGAGCGAAGCTTCGTGCTTTCCGCCGCCCGCAGCCTCGTCTTCAATGCGGTTCTCGCGGAGCGTGTGAGCGACGGAACATGGCAACGGCTGGAGCCCGGGGATATCGCGATCCTCGATGGTCGAGGCAGCATCTTCGCCGTCGACGCAGTCCAGGCGGCGATCGCGGAGCGCGCATCGCGTCTTGAAGTTCATCCAACAGGGCCACTGTGGGGCGTCGGAGCGCCCACGACGGCGGGGCGCGTGCGCGCGCTCGAAGTTGCGACCGCGGCGCGGTTCCCCGCAGCATGCGAGGCATCGAGCGCGGCCGGCATGGCACAGGAGCGCCGGAGTCTTCGCCTGAACGTGCGCGATCTCGAGTACGATTTGCAGAACGAGCCGGTGATCGCCTTTCGATTGACGCGCGGCGCTTTCGCGACGTGCGTGCTTCGTGAGCTGCTCGATTGCGCGGACGGCCATTCGGGAGGGGAAGAGGGTGCTTGAAACGATCGAGCACGGCGCGATCCGGGAGCTGAGATTCGCGCGCCCACCGGTCAATGCGCTCGATCCTCAGTTGCTGGGCGTGCTCCTGCAGGCGCTCGAGAAAGGGATCGACGAGCGCGTCGCGGCGCTGATCCTCTCGGGCCAGCCTGGCATGTTTTCAGCCGGGCTCGATATTCCCGCGCTCTTGCGGCTCGACCGGGATCAGCTCCGCCAGTTCTGGCCGCTGTTCTTCGGCGTTCAGGGCCGGATCGCTTCCTCGCCGATCCCCGTCATCGCGGCCATCACCGGGCACTGCCCTGCGGGCGGCACGGTTCTCGCGCTCTACTGCGATCACCGCGTGATGGCGCGCGGCGCGTTCCGCATCGGCCTGAACGAAGTACAGGTCGGGCTCTTCGCCGGCCCCATCATCCACCGCGCGTTCGAACGGCTGGTCGGCACACGCCATGCGGCGGAGCTCCTGACGCGGGGCGCGCTGGTGAGTCCCGGGGAGGCGCACGGCGTCGGACTCGTGGACGAAATCGTGGAACCCTCCGAGGTGGTGCCGCGCGCACTGGCGTACGCGCGGGACGTCGCCGCATTGCCGCAGGGCGCATACGCGCGCACTCGTGCTCTCGTGCGCGCCGAGCTCGTGGCCCTCTTCACGACGGCCGCAGCCAGTTTCGTCGATGAAGCCAACGACGCGTGGTTCGATCCTGAGACCCAGAGACGCCTTCGCGAGCTCTTCTCTCAGCGTCCGAGCAGCACGTGAACCGCGCCCGTGCCCCCTTCCGCCGGGGGTGCCGACGCGAACGCGAGCACCGCGCCGGTGCGGCGGAGCGTCGCATCGACGAGATTCTTCAGCACTGGCCCGTCGGTGCCTGAATGCCGGCCCTTGCCATGCACGATGCGGACGCAGCGCAGGCCTCGTTCGATGACTTCGCGGAGGAAATCCTGCAGCGCGCGCTCCGCACGCGCTGCGCTGAGTCCGTGAAGGTCAACCTCGGCCTGCGGGCGCAGCCGGGCGCGACGCAGCTCTCGAAGCAGCGAGCGTGGCGCGTGCGGTCGGGAATAGTGCAAAGCGTCGCCGGCCTCGAGCGCTCGCCCGTCGGGGCGCGCCGGTCGGCTTCCGCCCTGGGATGCGCTCGCGTGCGGCGTCCGCGGATAGCGCGCCCGCGGCGAAGGCTTGCGAGGGCCCGGCGGGCGCTCGCTCGCCGGCAGGCGCTTGACGTCGCGGACGGACTCGCGGAACAGCGAAGCTTCGTCTTCCGTCGGTCGCTTCATGCTATCTCCGTCACGGCCCTTTCAGTATATTGACGCGCTTTTCGCATCGCCCCGCATGAAGGTTCTGATCAGCAACGATGACGGCTATCGTGCCGAAGGAATCCGCCGGCTGCGCGAAGCGCTCGCATCGCTCGGCGAGGTGACTATCGTCGCACCGGACCGCAACAGGAGCGGCGCAAGCAACTCGTTGACGCTCGACGTGCCGCTGCGCGTCTTCGAGGCGGAGCCGCGCGTGTATTTCGTGGTCGGCACTCCGACCGACTGCGTGCACCTCGCCATCTCGGGGCTGTTCGATTTCGAGTTCGACATGGTCGTCTCCGGGGTGAACGACGGACCGAATCTGGGAGATGACGTTCTGTACTCCGGCACGGTCGCCGCAGCGATCGAAGGACGATTCCTCGGCCTGCCGACGATCGCGGTGTCTCTGTGCACCGAGCCGCAGAGCGGGCGGCACTTCGAGACCGGCGCTCGTGTCGCGGAAGCGCTCATCAAGCATCTGCTCGCGACCCCGCCGGAGCGCAAGCTCATTCTGAACGTCAACGTGCCGGACGTGCCGTTCGACTCCCTGCGCGGCGTTCGCGCGACTCGCCTGGGCTACCGTCACCGCTCCGAGCCGGTCATGCGCGCGAACGACCCGCGCGGACGGCCGGTGTACTGGATCGGCCAGGCGGGAGCGCAGCAGGATGCAGGGCCGGGCACCGATTTCGAAGCGGTTGCCGCCGGGTACGTGTCGGTGACACCGCTGCAGATCGACATGACGCATCACGCTGCGCTGCCGGACATGAGCCGCTGGCTGGAAAGCTTCAATGGTTGATCCGCGATTCTCCGGCATCGGCATGACCTCGGCGCGCACGCGGGACAGGCTCGTGCAACGGCTGCGCGACCAGGGCATCACGGACCTCGCGGTGCTCGACCGCATCCGCAACGTGCCGCGCCACATCTTCGTGGACGAAGCCCTCGGCAGCAGGGCGTACGAGGACACAGCGCTGCCGATCGGCTTCGGGCAGACGATCTCGCAGCCCTACATCGTGGCGCGCATGACCGAGGCGCTCCTCGAGAGCGGCCCGCTGCACAACGTGCTCGAGATCGGAACCGGGTGCGGTTATCAGACCGCGGTGCTCGCGCTGCTCGTCGAGAGGCTCTACACGATCGAACGCATCGAGCCGCTCATCTCGCGCGCCAAGCAGCGCATGAAGGAGCTCGGCATTCGTAACGTGCGCTTCCGGCACGGCGACGGCAGTCTCGGCTGGAAGGCACATGCACCGTATGACGGCATCCTCGTCGCGGCCGCGCCCCTCACGGTGCCGGAGGCGCTCATGAAGCAGCTGCAGATCGGCGGGCGGTTGATCGTGCCGGTGGGGCCGGAGGGCGAGCAGGAGCTGCTGCGCTTCACCCGTCGCGAGCAGAAGATCGACCGCCAGTCGCTCGGCGCGGTCGCGTTTGTGCCGCTGCTGGGCGGCACGAGCTGATCGAACGGACATCAGATAGGACAGGTAAGCTAATGATATTGATTGATTAAGTGACGCCACAGAGTTTCTCGCCAACCCCTCGCGTGCGCGCTTTTCTCTGCTTTACCGTCGATCGTTTCGGAATGACGGCTCGTTTCGAGAAACTCGTTTGCCATCAAGCTGCTTGCGCCGTGATCTGCGAGCGACTTAACATGTCGCGTAACGCAGACACTACACGCGTCAGGGCGGAGGGCGACGGGCGGAAGACACAGGGCGGAGGGGGATTGCCGTAACGAAGAAGAACAACGCGCGACGACAAGAGCAAAAACAAGAACGCAATTGTTCGAGTCTGTCAGCTTCGAATGATTGTCTGGTTGGTTGAAGCTTCTCCCCCTGTGTCTTTCGCCGGTCGCCTTCGAAATCGAATCACCTGACGAACAGCGCCGCGGCGACGCGCCGCTCCTCCTGGACCAGAATGTTGAACGTGCGGCACGCCGCGCCGAGATCCATCGGCTCGAGCGCGATCCGCCGCTCGAGGAACGCCGCGCGGGTCCCGATCGGCGGAAAACGCTGAGCGGCTCCGGTGCCCAGCAGCACGATCTCCGGTCGCAGCGCGAAGATCACCTCGAGGTCCGACCCCTGGAGCGCTTCAGCTGACACAGCGCTCCAGTCGGCAACGATCTCGGTCGCCGTCACGATGCAATTTGCGGTCAGCGTGCGCTCGCCGACGCGGATCTCGCCGGGACCGTATCCGTGGATGAGATTGACGCGCGGATCTGCATCGAGCGTGAGCTTCATGACCCGCTACGATACGCGCATGACACTGTGCATCGCGCGCCGGCCGCCCGCTCCGCAGCTCGAGCTTCGGCTGCATCCCGTGCTGCAGCGGGTGTATGCGGCGCGCGGCGTCCGCAGCGCCGCGGAGCTCGACTTGTCGCTCGAACGCCTGCTGCCAGTGTCGGCCCTCGAAGGGGTGGAGGCCGCGGTCGATCTGCTGCTCGCGCATCGCGCGGACGGCCGGGTGCTCGTCATCGGAGACTTCGATGCGGACGGAGCGACCAGCACCGCACTGATGGTGCGCGCGCTGCGCGCGTGGGGGTTCGCGTCGGTCGATTTTCTCGTTCCGAACCGTTTCGTATTCGGCTACGGGCTCTCGCCCGAGATCGTGGCGTCAGCCGTCGAACGGACGCCGTCGCTCATCGTGACCGTGGACAACGGCATCTCGAGCCTGGCTGGTGTCGCCGCCGCGCGCGCGCGATCGATCGACGTCCTGATTACCGATCACCATCTGCCCTCGGCCGAGCTGCCCGCGGCGAACGTGATCGTCAATCCGCACGCGGCGAGAGCCTCGCTCGCCGGGCGCACGCTGGCCGGCGTCGGCGTCGCGTTCTACGTAATGGCCGCGCTCAAGCGGCGGCTCGATGCGATGGGGGCGGTCGCCGCGGACGCTTTCCGCGCGGCGGAGTTTCTGGATCTCGTCGCGCTCGGCACGGTGGCAGACCTCGTACCGCTCGACGCGAACAACCGCGTGCTCATCGCGCAGGGTCTGCGTCGCATACGCGCGGGGCGTTGCGTGCCCGGAATTCACGCGCTCCTCGAAGTGGCCGGCCGGCGACGCGAGGATCTCGGAGCGAGCGATCTGGGATTCGCGGTCGCGCCACGATTGAACGCGGCGGGCCGCCTCGACGACATGAGCATCGGGATCCGCTGCCTGCTCGCCGACGCGATGCCGGAAGCGACGGCGCTCGCCGCGCGCCTCGATCAGCTCAACGAGGAGCGGCGGAGCATAGAGGCTCGCATGCAGGCCGAGGCGCTCGCGGCTGTGCGCGCGCTGCGCGAGCCGCTCGATCCCGCGGTCGCGCGGTACGGGGTCTGCCTCTACGAGCCGAGCTGGCATCAGGGCGTCGTCGGCCTCGTAGCCGGGCGCGTCAAGGAGCGCGTGCGGCGGCCTGTGGTCGCGTTCGCAAGTGCCGACGAAGCGATGCTGCGGGGCTCTGCCCGCTCGATCCCGGGCGTTCACATCCGCGACGTGCTGGATGCGATCGCGGCGCGCGAGCCAGACCTCATCGCGAAGTTCGGCGGCCACGCCATGGCCGCGGGAGTTACGCTCGAGCGCGCCAAGCTCGACCGGTTCGCGCGTGCGTTCGACGCCGAGGTGGCACGCTGGATGTCGGCCGCCGCCGGTGCCGACACCATCGAGACCGATGGGGAGCTTGCGCTCGAGGAGATCTGCCTCGACACGGCGACCGCGCTGCGCGGCGGCGGCCCGTGGGGGCAGGCTTTCCCCGAGCCGTGCTTCGATGGCCGCTTCATCCTTCGCAACGCCCGTGTCGTCGGCGAGCGCCATCTGAAGATGTGGGTCGAAGTGCCGGGCAGCGGCCGAGCGTTCGATGCGATCGCCTTCAACCATGTCGGAAGGGACGCGGACGCGGTTCCGCGCGAGGACCAGGTGCACCTCGTATACCGCCTCGATGTCAACGAGTACCAGGGTGAGCGCCGCCTGCAGCTCCTCGTCGACCACGTGCTGCCCGGGACCGTGCCGGTTTCCTGACGCGTGCTAGCATCCGATGACCCGTTCAGGACGCGTGCGATGGAAGTCAATCAGTTGAAGCGCCAGCTCAAAGACCTCGGAGAGCGTACGAGCTCTCTACGGGGGTTTCTTTGAGTACGATCAGAAGAGGGAACGCCTGGAGGAAGTCAACCGCGAGCTCGAGGATCCCGGCATCTGGTCGGTACCCGAGCGCGCGCAGGAGCTCGGCAAGGAGCGCGCGCGTCTGACGACCGAGGTCGAGCAGATCGACCGCACTACGGGCGCCATCGCGAGCGCCGACGAGCTTCTCGGGCTCGCCGAGTCGGAGAACGATGAGGCGACGTTTCACGACCTCGAGCGCGAGGCGGAGCGGCTTGCCGAGGAAGTTCGCAAGCTCGAGTTGAAGCGGATGTTTCGCGGCGAGATGGACTCGCACAACGCGTTTCTCGACATTCAGGCCGGCGCCGGCGGCACGGAAGCCCAGGACTGGGCGCAGATGCTGCTGCGGATGTACCTGCGCTGGGGCGCGGCACGCGGCTTTCAGTGCGAGGTCATCGATTCCAGTCCCGGTGAGGTGGCCGGCATCAAGAGCGCATCCATCGAGGTTCGCGGCGATTTCGCCTATGGCTGGCTGCGCACCGAGACCGGCGTGCATCGGCTCGTGCGCAAGTCGCCGTTCGACGCAGGCAACCGCCGGCACACGTCTTTCGCCTCCGTGTTCGTCTCGCCCGAGGTCGACGACGACATCGAGATCGACGTGAATCCGGCCGACCTCAAGGTCGACGTGTATCGCTCCTCCGGCGCAGGCGGCCAGCACGTCAACAAGACGGAATCCGCGGTTCGCATCACGCACATGCCGTCCGGCATCGTCGTCGCGTGCCAGAACGAGCGCAGCCAGCACAAGAATCGCTCGACCGCGATGAAGATGCTGAAGGCGAAGCTTTACGAGCTCGAGGTCAACAAACGCAACGCAGCCGCGCAGGTGCTCGAGGACTCGAAATCCGACGTGAGCTGGGGCAATCAGATCCGCTCGTACGTGCTCGACCAGTCGCGCATCAAGGACCTCCGCACGGGCGTCGAGGTCGGCAACACGGCCGCTGTGCTCGACGGCGATCTCGACCAGTTCATGGAGGCCTCGCTCAAGGCGGGCCTCTAGAGGCGAAAGAGACACCTGCGTGACCGACGATCCACGGCAAGCTCAGGCGGACGAAAACAAGCTCATCGCGGAGCGCCGCGCCAAGCTCGCCGAATTGCGCGGTGAGGGCACCGCGTTTCCCAATGATTTCCGACGCGATGCGCTCGCGGGCGATCTGCTGCGCACGTACGGCGAGCGCGACGCCGGCTGGTTCGGGGTGAACCCGGTTCGCGTACGCGTCGGCGGGCGCATGGTCGTCAAGCGCGTCATGGGCAAGGCGAGCTTCGCCAAGCTTGTCGATCGCACCGGCCAGATCCAGATCCGTCTCGAATCCGAAGCCCTCGGACAAGCCTACGACGCGTTCAGGAAGTGGGACGTGGGCGACATCGTGGGTGCCGAAGGAACGCTGTTCCGCACGAACACCGGCGAGCTCACGGTGCGGGCGGAGCGCGTGCGCATGCTCGTCAAGTCGCTGCGGCCGTTGCCGGAGAAGTGGCACGGGCTTGCCGACACGGAAACGCGCTACCGGCAGCGCTACGTCGATCTGATCGTCAGTGAAAAGAGCCGCGAGGTGTTCCGGACGCGCGCACAGATCGTCCGTTATCTGCGCGGCTTCCTCGACGCGCTCGATTTCCTCGAAGTCGAAACGCCGATGATGCAACCTATTCCCGGCGGCGCCGCAGCGCGGCCGTTCAAGACGCATCACAACGCGCTCGACCTCGACATGTACCTGCGCGTTGCCCCCGAGCTCTATCTCAAGCGCCTCGTGGTCGGCGGCTACGAGCGCGTCTACGAGATCAATCGCAACTTCCGCAACGAGGGACTTTCGACCCAGCACAACCCCGAGTTCACGATGCTCGAGCTGTACTGGGCGTACGGCGACTACCGGGACGTCATGGATTGGGTCGAGAAGGCCTTCCGCGGGCTCGCGGACGCGATCTGCGGCACGCGCCGCGTGGAATACCAAGGACGCGCGTACGATCTCGACGCGCCGTTCCGCCGCGTCACGGTGGAGCAGTCGATTCTCGAGTACAACCGCGACCTCGATCCGTTGTCGCTTCGGGATCTCACCTACCTACGCAAGGCATGCGGCAAGCTCGGCATCCCGTTCAAGCCGGGGGACGGCCCCGGCAAGCTGCAGATCGAGATCTTCGAGAAGACGGTCGAGGACCGGCTGCTCGATCCGACGTTCATCTACGCCTATCCGACCGAAGTCTCGCCGCTCTCGCGGGCCAGCGACAAAAATCCGTTCATCACGGACCGCTTCGAGTTTTTCGTTGCGGGACGCGAGCTCGCGAACGGATTCTCGGAGCTGAACGATCCCGAGGAGCAGGCCGCGCGATTTCGCGCCCAGGCCGCGCGCAAGGCCGAAGGCGACGAGGAAGCGATGTTCTACGATGCCGATTACATCCGCGCGCTCGAATACGGCATGCCTCCCACCGCGGGGCTCGGCGTCGGCATCGACCGCCTCGTCATGTTCTTCACGGACTCGCCCTCGATCCGCGACGTCCTGCTGTTTCCTCAGATGAGGGCTGAAGGCCGAGGGCCGGAGTGAGCTCTCAGCCGACGAACTCCTGGTAGCCGCGAACGAAGACGACCGCCGCGAGGTAGACGAAGAGCGCGGCGGAGACGAGCGCGATCGCGCGGACCGCGCCGGGGCCTATGGCGCGACGCGCCCGTCCGACGATCACCGCCAGGCCGACGGCCCAGAGCATGCCGGCGAGCGCGAATCCGATCATGAAAGGCCCGAGCGCGCGCGCTCCGCCGGCGGTCGCCGCGATCACGCTTCCGCCGACGGCCGCGAACCAGAGAATCGCGGACGGCGATGCGAGGGCGAGCAGCACGCCGCGTGCGAAGTACCTCGCATCGCTGCCGATCGGGTTCGTCTCCGCCGAAGCGGCGATCGAACGCACATGGATCGATTCGCGGATCATGCGAAGCGCGAGCCAGGCGAGGGCGCTCGTCCCGCCGAGCCAGAGCGCAAGCCGTACGCCGCGGTGCTCGAGCACCACCGTGATCGCCGCGACCGACAGGAACGCATAGACGAGATCGCCGACCGCTGATCCGAGGCCGAGCGCGAGCGCCGGCCGCGGTCCGCGCTGGAGCGCCGTCTGGATGAGCGCCACGTTGACGACGCCCAGGTCGAGGCATAGCGAAAGCGAAAGCAGAAAGCCGGTCGCGGCGACGTCGAGCACGCCGCCCCCTCACCCAACCTCGTACGGCAACGGTTGCTGGATTGCGTCGATGACGATACCTGCGGAGGCGCCATCGGCCGATGGGCGCTCGGCATCCGGCAGAGACGTCACGGCCAGGAAATCGACGGCGCCGCCGCTCTGCGCCGTGCGAACGACGATGACGCTGCGGCCATCCGTGAGTCTTGCGTGAGCACCCGGCTCGATTGCGGTAGAGCCGGCCGAGCGGAAGCGTTGCATGCGACGCTTCATCCGACCGCGATAGTGCGCACGCGCGATGATCTCCTGGCCCGTGTAGCACCCTTTGTCGAACGCGATGGCGTCGAGCAGATCGAGATTGAGCATCTGCGCGACGAACGTTTCGGACGTCGAGGCGAACACCTGAGGCTCACCGGCCTCGATCTCGTGGCGACGCCAGATCTCCGCTGCGTCCGGCGTGAACACGCGTGCGGCGCCCGCGTCGTGCGGCACGATTTGCATCCAGCGCGAAGGTGCCTCACCAACGCAGACGATGCGCCGATCCTCGGTCGTCAGTTGCGCGTCGCGCCCGCGCGGCCAATCCGGTGCCGATGCAGCCGTGCTGATAAAGCCATGCACGTCCCAGCGATCCGATTCGTCGGCAATCGTCACCTTCGCGCGCAGGATGAATTTCGCGAGTCTCGGTGCGGCCGCGGACGCAAGCTCCCGAGGCAGGATCGCAAGCAGATCATTCTCCGCGACCCACACGAGACGCAGCACGGCGATCACGCGTCCGTGAGCGTTGTGAAATCCTGCAAGGAGTGAACGCTCCGACGACACGCGCTCGACGTTCTGCGAAAGCTGTCCCTGCAAATACCGAACGGCATCGGCGCCGCGGATGCGCAGCGCACCGAAATCGTCGAGCGCAATGGCTGCCTCAGCGCTGCGCATGGTGTTCCGCCTTGTTTTTGCTCGGGTTTCGGGTGGTCGTCGAGGCACGATTCTGGCAGACTCGCACGTCATGCAGAACGCTGCAGACGCCCCCTCACCCGTACCCTCTCCGCCGCTTGCGGGGGAGAGGGTGCCGGAGGCGGGTGAGGGGCCCCCGCATCGGGAGAGCTCCGTCGCACGCCCGGTCGAGATCGGCGGACGCTCCGGGCCGGAGCCCACGCGGTACGGCGACTGGGAAAAGAACGGCCGCTGCATCGATTTCTGACTTCTCAAGGCCGCGGAACGCAGCGCGCGCCACATCGTGCGCCGCAGGAGCATTCATGCGCGAGAGACCTCTGTCGCCTCATCTGTCGATATACCGGTTCGGGTACACGCTCACCTCGTCCATTTCCAATCGCATCACCGGGATCGTGTTGTCGGGCGGCCTGCTGCTGCTCGTCTACTGGCTCGTCGCGGCCGCGAGCAGCGAGCAGGCTTACGAGGATGCCTACCGCACGCTGTCGCACGGGGTGGCCCGCGTGCTGCTCGCCGTGATTCTGACCGCGTTCGTGTATCACTTTCTGGCCGGAATCCGGCATCTCATCTGGGACATGGGGTACGCGCTCGAGCGCGACCAGGCGCGCGCGAGCGCCTGGCTGATCGGCGCCGCGACGCTCGTGATCTCGGGAATACTCATCTATTTCGTGTTCCTCGCCGGCGGAGCATCCCCGTGACCTTGCGCTCCCCGCTCGCGCGCGTGCTCGGTCACGGTCCGGCAGGTCACGGTTCGCGCGATTGGCTGCTCCAGCGGGTGAGCTCCGTCGCGCTCCTGCCCTTGTCGGTCTGGTTCGTCGTGTCCCTGCTGTCGCTGCCGGCACTCGACCACGCGACGGTGACCGCCTGGATCGCCGACAGCTGGACGGCCATCCTGCTGGTCCTGCTCGTGCTCACGGCCGCCCAACATTCGCAGCTCGGCGTCCGCGTCGTGATCGAGGACTACGTTCATTCGGAAGGCTTGAAGACGTTCGCGCTCCTGCTCGTGACGTTCGTGCACGTGCTGCTCGCGGCCGGCGGCATCTTTGCCGTCCTGAAGCTCGCGTTCGGAGCACCCGTGTGAGCGGCTACGAATTCATCGACCACACCTACGACGTAATCGTCGTCGGAGCCGGGGGCGCTGGGCTGCGGGCGACGCTCGGGCTCGCTGAAGCCGGACTTGCGACTGCCTGCGTGAGCAAGCTCTTCCCGACGCGCAGCCACACGGTTGCGGCGCAAGGCGGCATCAGCGCGGCGCTCGGCAACATGGGAGAGGACGACTGGCGCTGGCACATGTACGACACCGTCAAGGGTTCGGACTGGCTGGGCGATCAGGACGCCATCGAGCTCATGTGCAAGGAGGGGCCCGCAGCCGTCATCGAGCTGGAGCACTACGGCCTGCCGTTCTCTCGCACCGAATCAGGCCTCATCTACCAGAGGCCGTTCGGCGGAATGACCACGCACTTCGGCAAGGGCATCGCCCAGCGCACGTGCGCTGCCGCCGACCGTACCGGGCACGCGATGCTCCACACGCTCTATCAGCAGGCGATCCGTCGCTCGGCGGCTTTCTTCGTCGAGTACTTCGCGATCGACCTCATCATGGAGAACGAGGAGTGCCGCGGCGTCGTGGCCCTCGACATGACCGAGGGCCGCCTGCATCGCTTCCGCGCACACACCACGATCATCGCTACCGGCGGCTACGGTCGTACCTACTTCTCCTGCACGTCCGCGCATTCCTGCACCGGCGACGGCAATGCCATGGTGGCGCGCGCAGGCCTGCCGCTGCAGGACATGGAGTTCGTGCAGTTCCATCCGACCGGCATCTACACCGCGGGATGCCTCATCACCGAAGGCGTTCGGGGCGAGGGCGGGTATCTGACGAACGCACCGGGCGAGCGCTTCATGGAGCGCTACGCCCCGAACGCGAAAGACCTGGCATCGCGCGACGTCGTGAGCCGCGCGATGACGATAGAGATCCGCGAAGGCCGCGGCGTCGGGCCGGAGCGCGACCACCTCCACCTGCATCTCGAGCATCTGGGACGCGAGGTCATCGAGGAGCGCCTGCCGGGGATCACGGAGACGGCGCGAATCTTCGCGGGCGTCGACGTGACCCGCGATCCCATTCCCGTGCTTCCGACGGTTCACTACAACATGGGCGGCATCCCGTGCAATTACCACGGGGAAGTGGTGCGCCCGAAGGACGGCGATCCCGACGCGGTAGTCCGCGGTCTCATGGCAGTGGGCGAAGCCGCGTGCGTCTCGGTTCACGGCGCGAATCGGCTCGGCTCGAATTCGCTGCTGGATCTGGTGGTCTTCGGACGCGAGGCGGCACGTCACTGCGCGGCGAGCGTGACGCCGGGTGCAGCGCACCGGGCGCTGCCGAAGGACGCGGGTGATCTCGCCGTGGCGCGGCTCGATCGGCTGCGTCACGCGAACGGCTCGCGGCCCACCGCGGCGATCCGCGTCGAGATGCAGAAGATCATGCAGGCCGACGCGGCCGTGTTTCGAACCGGCGCGTCGCTCGAGCAGGGCATCGCGCGGCTCGCGCAGACGTTCGCGTCGATGGCCGACGTGCACGTGTCGGACCGCTCTCTCATCTGGAACACCGATCTCATCGAGACGCTCGAGCTCGAGAACCTCCTGGTGCAGGCGGTCGCGACGATCGCTTCCGCGGCCCATCGCACCGAGAGCCGCGGCGCGCACGCGCGCGAGGATTTCCCGGAACGCGACGATCGCAACTGGCTGAAGCACACCCTCGTGTGGGTGGACGTCGCGGGGCGCACGCGATTCGACTACAGGCCGGTTCACCTGCAGACACTCACCGATGACGTCGAGGCGATTCCGCCGAAGGCGAGGACGTACTGATGGCCGACTTCCGACTGCCGCCGAATTCACGCATCCGACCCGGCAAGGTCCACCGCGCGGCAGAAGGGGTGCGCGATCCGCGCTCGTTCCGCGTGTACCGCTTCGATCCCGATACCGGCGAGAACCCGCGAGTCGATACCTTCGAGCTCGATACCGCGTCATGCGGGCCGATGGTTCTCGACGCGTTGATCCAGATAAAATCCCGTATCGACTCGACGCTCACGTTCCGGCGCTCCTGTCGCGAAGGCATCTGCGGCTCGTGCGCGATGAACATCAACGGCGTGAACCGCCTCGCGTGCACGACCGCCATGGAAGATCTCGGCGGCGAGATCCGCATCTACCCGCTGCCGCACATGCCGGTCGTGAAGGACCTCGTGCCGGATCTGACCACGTTCTACGCGCAGTACGCATCGGTTGAACCCTGGCTCAAAACACGCACGCCGCCGCCGCCCGACCGCGAGCGACTACAGAGCAAGTCCGAGCAGGAACGTATCGATCGCCCGGCTGCGTGCATCCTGTGCGCCTGCTGCTCGACCGCGTGTCCGAGCTACTGGTGGAACAGCGAGCGCTTTCTCGGACCGGCGGCGCTGCTCGCTGCGCACCGCTGGATCGTGGACAGCCGCGACGAGGCCACGGGCGAGCGGCTCGATGCGCTCGAAGATCCGTTCCGCCTGTATCGCTGCCACACGATCATGAACTGCACGGACGTGTGTCCGAAGGATCTAAATCCGGCCAAGGCGATCGCCGAGATCAAGAAGCTGCTGGTCGAGCGACGGTATTGAGCACGCTCGAACGCCAAACACGCTGGCGCTGCCGGCGCGGGATGAAAGAGCTCGACGTTCTCCTCGAGCGATTCCTGCGCACGGAATACCCGTCCGCATCAACGGAGCAAAAGCACCTGTTCGCCTCGCTTCTCGAGTTGCCGGATCCCGAGCTCGCGGCGTACCTGTTCGGACATGCCGTTCCGCCGCATCCGGACGCCGCGGAGCTCGCGCGCCTCATCGCCGCGCGTCGCGATTGACGTTGCGAGATCGATCCGCCTCACGCTCGCAGTCGCAGTTGCGCTGAGCGCCGCTGCGGCCGCCTGCGCGTTCTTTGCCCTCGCCACGGACGCAGGACGGGCGTTCGCGGCTGCGGCGGCGCTTGCGTTTGCCGTTCGGCCGACGGCCCTGCTTTTCGGACTGAGTCCAGACAGCATCCGGCGTTTCGAGTGGTGCTCCGATGGGGCCTGGCACATTCAGAAGCGCGGCGGCGAGTGGCGCACCGTGCGCCTCTCGTACGGCAGCACCGTGCTCGGACCGCTGGTGCTCCTCGTCTGGAGGGATGGCGCATGGCGCCGTTACGCCCTGCTGGATGCAGCCGCCGTCGATCCGCGCGCGTTTCGACAGCTGCGCGGCAGGCTCCGGCTCGAGGTCCGGCGGATGCACCGTCCTGTGGACAACTACTGCTAGCCCAACTTGCGCAGAATCGACGGTGGCTGATCGGTAAATCAATACCTTGCGCCGAAAGTCGGCACTACATTTTGCGTGAGCGCTGGAGCGGAAGATCAGGCGCTGATCGCGACGGCGGGGAGC
>JBQTHP010000200.1:0-2612 GCA_052389755.1 Gammaproteobacteria bacterium | reverse complement strand
TCACACTAGCGTGTAATGGCAAGCATTACAATGTAATGTATCACATTACACGTCAGTGGATAGCTGTGGCGTGGCTGCAAGTATTTTGCGAAGAATCTTCTTGCGATGAATGACTTAGACCGCCGCGTCAGCGTGGCCCCCATGATGGACTGGACCGACTCAGAAGAAATTCTGAGCGGCCTCGCGAGCTTACGAGCGCTGCAAAGCGCTTGTCGCCTATATGTCGCCTCGGCCAGGTCGTAAGAACTCGCCCCGATATGCGCGCTTCTTCCCGACCGGCAACCGCTTCCTGTTGTGGAGACTTCCATGAAAGTACGTGGCGTTCCCGCTCTTCGTCGTCGTGATCTTCTCAAAGCTGCCGGAGCCGCAGCCGCCCTCAGCGCCCTGCCGCTCGCCGAGCGTGTTGCCGCTGCAGACAGTCAGAAGATGAGGATCGGCATGATCGGTTCGGGCAATGTCGGAAGTGCGCTCGGGCGCGTATGGGCCAGGGCTGGACACGAGGTGATGTTCTCGTCGCGCAACCTCGACAATGACAAAGAATTGGCCGCCGAGATCGGGACGAACGCTCGCGCCGGTACGCCGCGCGAGGCCGCGGCGTTCGGGGAGGTACTCGTGTTCGCGGTGCCTTACGGCGCGCTGCCCGAGCTCGGCAAGGGCCTGGCAGATTCGATCAAGGGCAAACTTGTGATCGACACGTGCAATCCCTTTCCGCAACGTGACGGTGAGATCGCGAATCGAGCGCGCGAGAAGGGTGCAGGAGTCATCTCGGCAGAGCTGCTGCCGGGCGCACGCATCGTCCGTGCGTTCAATGCGGTCGGCGCTGCGCGGATGGGCAAGGCGCACGAAGAACCGGGCCGTATCGGCATGCCGATCGCCGGGGATGACAAACAGGCAATCGAAGTCGCTTCGCGCTTGATACGCGAAATCGGCTACGAGCCGGTCTTGATCGGCGGGCTGGACATGGGCAAGTACTTGATGCCGGGAACGCCCCTCGCGGGCGAGCGCGCGCCGGAGGAGATCCGGAAGATTGCTGCAACACTGCAGCCATGACCCATGAGCTTCAGATGCGTATGTCGTCGCGCGCCGGAGTCGGGTGCGGCAATGTAGCCTGCGTCCGCGCTTCTTCAGATGAACGACCGCTGCCAGGAATAGCGCGCGTTTCCGCGTAGCGGGGACTTCGAAGGGTAGGGCGATGCTGCGAGGCGGTCCTGGCTATTTCTTCCGCCGCGGCTTTCGCGCGCTTACTCCGCAGTTGATTGCCGCCGCGACGAGCGGCTTGGCCCAATCGGGTGTGCGTTCCATAAGGATGCCGAGGTCGGGTTCCACGATGCGACCTGCTTTCATGCGGAATACGAGCTTTGCGGCGGGTACGCCGGAGGGGATTTCCTCGCTGTTATCGAAGACGTGGATTTCGCTCGCGCGGGGTATCAGTCTGACGAGATTGGCGAGGCTATTGGGATATCGCTCCCGGATCTTCTCAGCCGGGATGTCGTGGCCGCCCCGCGCGACGCGTGCCCGGACTCGAGCGATATGTTGCTCAACTGAGGCGAGCCCCACGTACCAGACGCACACTCTAAGGCCGGCGTCGATTGCCCGCTGAAGCTGACGGGTGATGCTGTTTCCGCCAAGCGTTGTTTCGAAGGAGAAATCCTCGTTGCGGTCGATCGCGCGCTGCAGACCCTCGTAGCCGAGTTGCCACGCGAGTACATCCGCTTGCTCTTTCGAAAGGCCTTGGGCGATCAGATCTCGGGCAACGAGGTCCGGATTGAAGTACTCCGCGCCGCGCTCGGCGAGAATTTCACCGACGATTGTGCTTTTGCCCGCTCCATTCGTGCCGGCGCCGACGAGGACGCGGCCGCGGCGTTTAGCCACGCGCTCTCATGCGCTTCGCCACGACGGTGTTCAGTTCGTCCGCGGACGCGCGGAGGAGCGCGTCAACGCCGCGGCGGGATTTCTCAGTCTGCATTCCCGCGTACATTCTCTCGAATTCGGAACGCAGTTTGTCGAGTTCTACCTCTTGCGGGGTGCGGGCCTTCTCTACGAGCGCACGGTAGGAATCGTAACCGATCACTACGGCATGCACGTTCTCGTGCTTTTGGATGAATACGGGTTCAGTGCCGATCCTTTTAAGGATCACACCAAAGCGATTTTTCGCTTGTGTAGCGTTCACGGTTCTTCCCTGGCGCTGCAGCCATCCTGACTCAGCAAGCGGCGTTGAGATGACACGTTTGGCGCGCGGAGAAGAACCTGGCGCTGCCCCGGCAATGGTTGTAGTCGGCGGCTTTCTCGCGAAAGCCGCCGACTTACGAGATCTCGCAGGACCTCGACTAGAGCGTGTAGTCGCCATGAGTTTCCTTGACCGGTCAGCAGTGATATTAGCATTAGCTAAAATCGTGCTGAATAGCTAAAACGATACGCGGAGCACGCGCCGGAGGGCCGCACGGCTGTATAGACGTACAGCAGCAGCTTGAGAACCCCTTTGACGGCGCTCGCGTTTGCGCCTGACTGGCCGCCGTATATACGTGATGATCACCGAACAGCGAGTGCGGCGTGACGCGCGTTTGATCTGCTTACTTGGACGGCTGCAGAAGCGCTTCGATCTGCGCGAGCAG
>JBQTHP010000199.1:0-8937 GCA_052389755.1 Gammaproteobacteria bacterium | reverse complement strand
GATCACGTTGAGGTTCTCGTGCGAGACGTTGCCTCGCTGCCTGGGCAGGTGCGGCGCGATGCGCGCGTACTGTTGCGGTGTGATTTCCATGCCCGCAGCATATCACTTAGTGTTAACAGGCCCTAGTGCGACGCGCTCGTCGTCGCGATGAGCCATCCGAGCCCCGCGATGATGCCCACAGCAACGAACTGCTGCGCGCGCGTCCAGTTGAGGACGCTGCCGTCCATCGCCGCGACGCCGATCGCCGTCACCACGAACCATAACGCGGCTTGCAGCGCGACGCCGTGCAGGCCGAACGACTGCATGAACCGCACGGAGACGATGTACAGCGACAGGCCCGCGAAGAACGCGGCCATCGAGGCGAGCGTCAGACGCCAATCGAGGCGTCCCTCCGGCCACGCGCGCGCGGCGTAGACGAAGCCGCGAGCGTCCATGAACCCGGAGAGGAGGGTCAGCACGACTACCAGCAGGCCGGCGAGCGCTCGATTCATGGTGCAGGATACCGGCTTCGGGCGCGAGACGCGCGGCCGCGAGGTAAGCCATGGGCTATACTTTTTGCGGCCCCGACCGCCGGCGTAGCGAAAGTGGCGGAACTGGTAGACGCGCTGGCCTTAGGAGCCAGTGGGGCAACCCGTGAGAGTTCGAATCTCTCCTTTCGCACCAGCCTCTCGAGGACGTTGATCATGCAGGTATCGGTGACCGCAACCGGCGGTCTGGAGCGACGCCTCGAAGTGGCGGTTCCCGCCCAGGACGTCGCGTCCGAAGTCGAGCAGCGGTTGAAGCGGATTTCGCGCACCGCGCGTCTCAAGGGTTTCCGCCCCGGCAAGGCGCCGATCGGCGTCGTGCGCCGGCAGTTCGGCGAGCAGGTGCACGCGGAAGTCGTCGGGGATCTGATGCGCAGCACGTTCACCGAGGCCGTGAACCAGGAGAAGCTCAAGCCTGCCGCCGGCCCGCGGATCGAGCCGATCGCGCTCGAGGCCGGCTCGGATCTCAAGTACGCGGCCGTCTTCGAAGTGATGCCCGAGGTGAAGGTGCGGGCGGTGGATTCGCTCACGATCGAGCGGCCCGTCGCGAGCGTCACCGATGCCGACATCGACACGATGATCGAGAACATGCGCACGCAGCGGCCGGACTTTACGGTCGTCGAGCGGCCCGCCCAGGACAAGGATCGGGTGACGCTGGACTTCGAAGGGCGTATGGACGGCGCGCCGTTCGAGGGCGGCCAGGGCAAGGACGTCAGCTTCATCCTCGGCGCGGGCCGCATGCTGCCCGAGTTTGAAGCCGGCGTGCGCGGCGCATCGGCCGGCGAGCAGCGCGACATCACCGTCAAATTCCCGGCGGGTTACGCGAACAAGCAGTTGAGCGGCAAGACGGCCATGTTTGCGTTGAAAGTAGGCAAGGTCGAGGAGCAGAGCCTTCCGGCCGTGGATGCGGAATTCTGCCGCGCCTTCGGCGTCGAGGACGGCACGATCGAGTCGCTGCGCACGGAAGTGCGCGGGAGCATGGAGCGCGAGCTCGCCGATCTCATCCGCGCCCGCCTGCGCGCGCAGGTGCTCGACGCTCTGTATCGCGAGAACACGATCGAAGTGCCGCGCGCGCTCGTGGACGAGCAGGTGCGCGAGCTGCAAGTGGACATGGCGCGGCGCATCGGCGCGAAGGATGTGAACCAATTGCCGCCGCGGGACTCTTTCGAACAGCCCGCGCGCCGCCGCGTCGCGCTCGGCCTCATCATCGGCGAAATCGTGCGCAATGAGCAGCTGAAGGTCGATCGCGAGCGCGTGCACGGCCGGCTGCAGGATCTCGTGGCGGCGTACCCGAATCCAGACGAGGTGCGCCGGGCGTACCTGCAGAACGCGGATGCGATGCGGCAGGTCGAATCGGCCGTGCTCGAGGATCAGGTCATCGACTGGGTGGTCGGACGGGCCAAGGTCACGGACCGCGCCTCGAGCTTCAAGGAGCTCACCGGTTTCGGAGAGGAAAAATGAACGAACGAGCGCTGAATCTGGTTCCCATCGTCGTCGAGCAGACCGCGCGCGGCGAGCGGGCCTACGACATCTACTCGCGCCTCCTGAAGGAGCGCGTGATCTTCATCGTCGGACCGATGGACGACATGATGGCGAACATCGTCATTGCGCAGCTGCTGTTCTGCGAGTCGGAAAATCCGGACAAGGACGTCGCGCTCTACATCAACTCACCGGGCGGCGTCGTCACCTCCGGACTTGCGGTCTACGACACGATGCAGTTCATCAAGCCGGACGTGAGCACGATCTGCGTGGGGCAGGCGGCGAGCATGGGCGCGGTGCTGCTCGCGGGCGGGACCAAGGGCAAACGCTTCTGTCTGCCGCACGCGCGAATCATGATCCACCAGCCCCTCGGCGGATTTCAGGGCCAGGCGGCCGACATGGAGATTCACGCCCGCGAGATGCTGCAGATCCGCGACCGCTTGAACAAAATACTGGCGAAGCACACCGGTCAGAGCGTCGAGAAGATCAAACACGACACGGATCGCGACAATTTCATGGATTGGGACGAAGCGGTGCGCTACGGCATCATCGATCGCGTGCTCGAGACGCGTAGTGCGCTTGCGGCGGCCGGTGCGGCGAAGTAGCGGACGAAACCCACAAAGCCTGCACACACAGTGGCTTGCATGCGAGGTGCGTCTTTGCCTCGCGGGCACGCACCATGCTATATAGAAATCAGCCATGAGCGACGATTCCCGGACCCGGCATGATGACGGCAAGCTGCTCTACTGCTCGTTCTGCGGCAAGAGCCAGCACGAAGTCAGGAAGCTGATCGCGGGTCCTTCGGTCTTCGTCTGCGACGAGTGCGTCGAGCTCTGCAACGACATCATCCGCGAGGAGCTCGAGGATCGCGCCGAGCGCGCGCGCGACAAGCTCCCGAAGCCGCACGAGATCAAGAAGGTCCTGGACGAATACGTCATCGGCCAGGAGCGCGCCAAGAAAGTCCTCTCGGTCGCCGTCTACAACCACTACAAGCGGTTGCAGACGCGCACCGGCAGCACTGCCCGGGCAAAGGAAGAGGTGGAGATTGCGAAGAGCAACATCCTCCTCATCGGTCCCACCGGCTGCGGCAAGACTCTGCTCGCGGAAACTCTGGCGCGGCTTCTGAACGTTCCGTTCACCATCGCCGATGCGACCACCCTCACCGAGGCGGGATACGTCGGCGAGGACGTCGAGAACATCATTCAGAAGCTGCTGCAGAAGTGCGACTACGACGTCGAGAAGGCGCAGACGGGCATCGTCTACATCGACGAGATCGACAAGATCTCCCGGAAGTCCGACAACCCTTCGATCACGCGCGACGTCTCCGGCGAAGGCGTGCAGCAGGCGCTGCTGAAGCTGATCGAGGGCACCATCGCCTCGGTGCCTCCGCAGGGAGGGCGCAAGCACCCACAGCAGGAATTCCTGCAGGTGGACACGCAGAACATTCTCTTCGTCTGCGGCGGCGCCTTCGCTGGCCTCGAGAAGATCATCCTGAACCGCACCCAGAAGAGCGGCATCGGCTTCACGTCCGACGTGCGAAGCGCCAATGCGCGCGAGCACGGCAGCGATCTCTTCCACGACGTCGAGCCCGAGGACCTGATCAAGTACGGCTTGATCCCGGAGTTCGTCGGCCGCCTGCCGGTGGTTGCGACCCTCGATGAGCTCGACGAGCCGGCGCTCGTCTCGATCCTCACCGAGCCGAAGAACGCGCTGACGAAGCAATACCGTCGGCTCTTCGAGATGGAAGGCGCCGAGCTCGAGTTCCGCGACGAGGCGTTGAAGGCGGTCGCCCATCGCGCCATGCAGCGCAAGACGGGCGCTCGCGGCCTGCGCACGATCCTGGAGACCGTGCTGCTCGACACGATGTACGAGCTGCCCTCGATGCGCTCCGTGGCCAAGGTCGTGATCGACGACACCGTGATCGACGGCCAGACGAAGCCGTACGTGGTGCACAAGAGTGATGCAGGTCTCGCTACCGTTGACGAGACCACGCCGCGCCGCGCCTCGGGGAACCACTGACGCTGGGGGCTACAGACTACCTCTTCATCTTCCCTGTGGCCTGTAGCCTCGAGCCTGTAGCCGCGCGAGCCACTTGAACCGGCGCTGCATTGCCCCATTTCTCGCTACACTACGATCCGAAGCCGCATTCAGCATGGGCTGGGGGGCTCGCGCCGTAACTCCTTGACGCACCGAGGGCTAAAGCGTGTCTGATTCGTCCTCCGCCGCTCTGAAAGTCACCGCCATCGAGAACGTCCCCGTGCTGCCGCTGCGGGACGTGGTGGTGTACCCGCACATGGTGATTCCGCTGTTCGTGGGTCGCGAGAAGTCGATTCATGCGCTCGACGCTGCGATGAAGACCGACAAGCGCATCATGCTGATCGCGCAGAAGCAGGCCGACGTCGATGACCCCAAGGTCGACGACCTCTACCGCATCGGCACGGTCGCGACGATCCTGCAGCTCCTGAAGCTCCCGGACGGCACGGTGAAGGTGCTCGTCGAGGGCGTCGATCGTGCGCGCATCGACAGGCTGCTCGCCGGCGACAACTACTCCGCCGATGTCACGCTCCAGCCCGATGGCGAGGCGTACGACGAGCGCGAAATGGACGTGCTCAGCCGCTCGGTCATCTCGCAGTTCGAGCAGTACGTGAAGCTCAACAAGAAGGTGCCGCCCGAGGTGCTCACCGCGCTCGCCGGCATCGAGCAGGCCGGACGGCTCGGCGATACCGTCGCCGCGCACATGTCGCTGAAGCTCGCCGAGAAGCAGAAGGTTCTCGAGATCCTCGACGTACGCAAGCGCCTGGAACACATTCTCGTCGCCATCGAAGGGGAAATGGACGTCCTTCAGATAGAGAAAAGAATCCGCGGCCGCGTGAAGGCGCAGATGGAGAAGAGTCAGCGCGAGTACTACCTGAACGAGCAGATGAAGGCCATTCAGAAAGAGCTCGGCGAGATGGAGGACGGCACCAACGAGATCACCGAGCTCGAGCAGAAGATCGCGAAGGCCGGCATGCCGAAAGAGGCGCGCGAGAAGGCGGGCGCGGAGCTGAATAAGCTGAAGATGATGTCACCGATGTCGGCCGAGGCGACCGTCGTCCGCAACTACGTCGACTGGCTCGTGAAGGTGCCCTGGAAGAAGCGCACGAAGATCCTGAAGGACATCGCACGCGCCGAAAAGATCCTGGACGAGGACCACTTCGGCCTCGAGAAGGTCAAAGAGCGCATCGTCGAATACCTCGCCGTGCAGCAGCGCGTGGAGAAGATCCGCGGGCCGATCCTGTGCCTCGTCGGACCACCGGGCGTCGGCAAGACCTCGCTCGGCCAGTCGATCGCGCGCGCGACGAACCGCAAGTTCGTGCGCATGTCGCTCGGCGGCGTACGCGATGAGGCCGAGATCCGCGGCCACCGCCGCACCTACATCGGCTCGATGCCGGGCAAGATCGTGCAGAACATGTCGAAGGCGGCCGTTCACAATCCGCTCGTCCTGCTCGACGAAGTGGACAAGATGTCGATGGACTTCCGCGGCGATCCCTCCTCGGCGCTGCTCGAAGTGCTCGATCCGGAGCAGAACTCGACGTTCAACGATCACTACCTCGAGGTCGATCTCGATCTCTCCGAGGTGATGTTCGTGTGCACGGCGAACACCCTGAACATTCCGCCGCCGCTGCTCGATCGCATGGAAGTCATTCGTCTCCCGGGCTACACCGAAGACGAAAAGATGAACATCGCGAAGCGCTACCTCGTGCCCAAGCAGATGAAGCACAACGGGCTCAAGGACGACGAGCTCAGGATCGTGGACCACGCGCTGCTCGACATCGTGCGCTACTACACGCGCGAGGCGGGCGTGCGCAGCCTCGAGCGCGAGATCGCGAAGATCTCGCGCAAGGCCGTCAAGCAGATGCTGCTCCAGCCGAAGAAGGAAAAGGACAAGGATCGGAAGGCGGTCGTCATCACGTCCAAGAACCTCGACAAGTATCTGGGTGTGCGCCGCTTCCGCTACGGAAAGGCCGAGGACTCGAACCGCGTCGGCCAGGTCACGGGCCTTGCCTGGACCGAGGTCGGCGGCGAGCTGCTCACGATCGAAGCGGCCATCGTGCCGGGCAAGGGCAAGCTGCAGCACACCGGCCAGCTCGGCGAGGTGATGCAGGAGTCCATCCAGGCCGCGATGACCGTGGTGCGCAGCCGCGCGCAGATGCTCGGGCTCGAGTCCGATTTCTATCAGAAGCACGACTTCCACCTGCACATGCCGGAGGGTGCAACGCCCAAGGATGGTCCGAGCGCGGGCATCGGTATGTGCACGGCGCTCGTCTCGGCGCTCACGAAGATTCCAGTGCGCTCCGATGTCGCGATGACCGGCGAGATCACGCTGCGCGGCGAGGTGCTGCCGATCGGCGGCCTCAAGGAAAAACTGCTCGCGGCGCACCGCGGGGGCATCAAGACGGTGCTGATCCCCGACGAGAACGAAAAGGATCTCGTGGAGATCCCCGACAACATCAAGGGCAACCTCGAGATCAAGCCCGTCAAGTGGATCGACGAGGTGCTCCAGGTCGCGCTCACGCACCAGCCGACACTGACGACTGCCGCGCCCGCGCCCTCGCCAGAGGCGGAGAAGGGCGCGCGGCGCAATGGGCGTCGGCAGGTGAAACAGCCGGCGCCGGCGCACTAGCGGCGCGCTCTGCGCGGCGCTGGCGACCGGCATGCGCCGTACGTCGTGCGGGCGGGGAAGAGCGCCCCGGCCGACGGTGTTGGTGGCCGTCCGGCTTCCGGCCCGCAGGCGGTAGCCGGAAGGCGGAAGCCGCTGCTAGAATTCGCGGCCTCTTGTGACCGGGGCGTCTCCTCGACACAGCCGCGTAACGGGTGCTTAGCTCAGCTGGTAGAGCGTCGCCCTTACAAGGCGAAGGTCGGGGGTTCGATCCCCTCAGCACCCACCAGATCGGAGCGGTAGTTCAGCTGGTTAGAATACCGGCCTGTCACGCCGGGGGTCGCGGGTTCGAGTCCCGTCCGCTCCGCCAATTTCCTTCCTGAGCAATGCTGCAGAGAATCAGAGACGGCCTCCAGGGCCAAAGGTGGCTTGCCTACACGGTGCTCGGCGCGCTCGCGCTCGTATTCGCGGCGTGGGGCGCCTATGGCATCGTGGACATCAGCTTCGGACCGGGCGCGCATGCCGTGAAAGTGAACGGCACGACGATCTCCACCGAAGAGGTGCGCGAAGCCTGGATGCAGCAGCAGCCGCAGTGGCAGCAGCAGTTCGGCGGCGAGATTCCGGAAGACCAGAAGGCGCGCCTGCAGGACGAGTTGCTCGAAGCGTTCATCCGCAACACGCTGCTCGCCGAACGCACGCGCGAGCTCGGGTACCGGGTGAGCCCGGAGCAGCTGCAAACCGCGATCCGCAACGTGCCCGCATTCCAGCTCGACGGAAAGTACTCGCCGGACGTCGCCAAGTCGCGGCTCGCACAGGCCGGCGTCTCGGCTCAGGCCTTCGAGTCCGACATGCGGCTCGACCTGCAGCGCGCGCAGGTGCGGAACGCGATCCGCCTGTCGGAATTCGTGACACCCCGCGAGCTCGACCGGATCTTCGCGTTGGAAAACGAGCAGCGCGAAGTGCGCTACGCGGTGCTGCCGTCCGAGAAGTTTGCCGGTGCTGCGCCGATCGACGAGGCTGCGATCGCGCACTACTACAAGCGCAACGAGCAGGACTTCCTCACGCCCGAATCGGTGCGGCTGCGCTACGGAGAGCTGCGGCTCGAGCAGCTCGCATCGCAGGTCACGGTTTCCGACGACGAGCTTCGCAAGGCGTACGAGGCAGCGAAGGATCGGTACGTGGAGCCGGAGAGGCGTCGCGGCCGCCACATCCTCCTCGAGGCGCGGGATGCGAAAGCGGACGCCGCGGTCCTGAAGAAGGCGCAGGAGGTGCTCGCGGAGGCTCGCGGCGGCAAGGACTTCGCGGCGCTCGCGAAGCAGTATTCGCAGGATCCCGGCTCCGCGTCGCAGGGCGGCGATCTCGGCTGGGCCGAGCGCAGCGCGTACGTCGGTCCGTTCGCCGACGCGCTGTTCTCCATGTCGCCCGGAGAGATCCGCGGACCCGTGAAGACGGAGTTCGGCTATCACATCATCCGCCTCGATGAGGTGCAGCCCGGCAAGTCGAAGAGCTTCGACGAGGCACGCGGCGAGCTCGAGGCGCAGGTGCGCCGCGAGCGCGCCGGCGAGCTCTTCGGCGATGCGCAGGAACAGATCGAGCTGCGGTTCGAGCGGGCAGGCGGCGATCTGGACGCGCTCGCGACGGAGTTCGGTCTGCAGCTCGGCGAGGTGAACGCATTCATGCGCGGCGGCGGGGGCGCGCCGCTCGGCGCATCGCCGGACCTTCAGGAAACCGTCTTCAGCGACACCGTGCTCAATCAGCGCCGCATCGGCGGACCGGTCGCGCTTGGCGAGGATCGGATCGTGGTCGTGCAGGTGCTCGACCACAGGAAACCGCAGGCGCGGCCGCTTGCCGAGGCGCGCGAGCAGATCGTCGCGACGCTGCGGGAAGAACGCGGTACCCAGGCGGCGGAGAAGGCCGCGCGTGCTGCCGAGGAGCGGTTGGCGAACGGAGGTGGATTCGATGAGGTCGTGAGCGAGCTCGGAGTCACCCCTGAGCCCGCGCGCTTCATCGGTCGGTTCGACCCGTCGGTGCCGGCGCAGGTGCGCGAGCGGGCGTTCGCCGTGCCGAAACCGGCTGGTAAGCCGTCCGTTGCGGCGTTCGGGCTGGACGACGGCGGCGCAGCCATCCTCGCGGTGACCAGCGTGCGCACGGAAGGACCCGGAGACAACGCGGAGCTGCGCGCACAGCGCGTCCAGCAGACGCAGTCACGGCTGGCGTTCGGCGACATCGCGGCGTACGTCGAGGAGTTGCGGCGGACGGCGGACGTCACGAAGAACCCGAAGGCATTCGAGTAAA
>JBQTHP010000198.1:0-21066 GCA_052389755.1 Gammaproteobacteria bacterium | reverse complement strand
GACCGCGACGCCACGGCGACCAGGTCGTCCGCTGGCGGCGTGGCGCGGACGCGGATCGGCTCGCGCAGCGCCGCGCGCGGCTCACCGTCATCCGGCGCGAGTCGCATCCGGAATGCCGCAGGCACGGTCGTGTCGCCTGCGTACAGCATCGATGCGACCGGGGCGTACACCACACCAAGTGTCGGCGCGCCGCCCTCGATCAGTGCGATGTTGACCGTGAACTCGCCGTTGCCGCTGAGAAACTCGCGCGTGCCATCGAGCGGATCGACGAGGAAGAAGCGGCGCCCGATCGCGGGCACCTCGCCTGCCGCGACGCGCTCTTCCGCCACCACCGGCACGTCGGGCGCGAGCTGCGCCAGGCGCTCGAGGATGACGCGTTCAGCCGCATGGTCCGCGGCCGTCACCGGCGAGCGATCCCGCTTGATCTGCACGTCGAGATCGCCGCGATACACGCGGCAGATCTCGCGTCCGGCCGCATGCGCGGCCTCGATGATTCCGTCGAGCAGCGGTCTCACCGGGTGATTGTACGGCTACCGCCTTCCGCCTTCCGGCCGGAAAAGAGCGCGTACGTCCGCGCTGGCGATGATCCTCTGACCGGAAGTCGGAAGCCGGTAGCCGTCTCTTCATTCCTGCGCGAACAGACGTTTGTCGAGCTCGGCCAGCACTTGTCGCGCACACTCCTCCGCCGACAGCGTGTGCGTCGGCAGGACGAGCTCGGCATTCTCGGGCGCCTCGTACGGGGAATCGACGCCCGTGAAGTTCGTGATCTCCCCCGCGCGGGCGCGCGCGTACAGACCCTTCGGATCGCGCCGTGCGCATTCCTCGAGCGGCGCATCGACGAACACTTCGATGAACTCCTCGCTTTCGAGGCGCTCCCGCACCGCCTGCCGCTCCGCCCGAAACGGCGAGATGAACGAGCACAGCACCACCGCGCCCGCATCGACGAACAACCGCGCCACCTCGCCGACGCGGCGGATGTTCTCGACGCGATCGGCAGCGGTGAAGCCGAGATCGCGATTCAGGCCGTGCCGCAGGTTGTCGCCGTCGAGCAGATACGTGCGAACGCCGCGCGCGTGGAGGGCGCGCTCGACGAGATTCGCGATGGTGGACTTGCCTGCACCGGGCAAACCCGTGAACCAGAGCACCGCCGGACGATGACCATTCAGTCGCGCCCGCGCGTTCTTGTCGATGAGCACCGCCTGGCGATGCACGTTCGATGCGCGCCGGAGAGCGAATGCGATCATGCCCGCGCCGGCGGTGGCGTTCGTGAACCGGTCGATGAGGATGAACGCGCCCATGGCGCGGTTTTCCGCGTACGGTTCGAGCGCGATCGGCGAATCCGTCCCGAGATTGCAGAACCCGATGTCGTTGAGCGCGAGCGTGCGCGCGGCGAGATGCTCGCCGGTGATGACCTCGAGCCTGTGCTTCAGGGTGGTGATGCGCGCCGGAATGTAGCGCGTGCCTATGCGCATGAGATACGAGCGGCCCGGGAGGAGCTCGTCGTCGTTCATCCACAGAACGTGCGCCGCAAACTGATCCACGACCTCGGGCCGCGCCGTGCTGTGCGCCAGCACGTCGCCGCGTGCCACGTCGACGTCGTCGGCAAGCACGAGCGTCACGGCATCTCCGGCGCGTGCCTCGTCGAGATCGCCGTCGGCGGTCACGATGCGCGCGATGCTCGTCTCGACCCCCGACACGGCGACGGTGATACGATCGCCGCGCCGAACGACGCCGGAGGCCACGGAGCCGGAATATCCCCGGAACCGCGCATCCGGCCGGTTCACCCATTGCACGTGCAGCCGGAACGGCTGGCTCGCGAGATCGCGTTCCACATCGAGCGTCTCGAGCAGCTCGATCAGCGTGGAGCCCTCGTACCACGGCGTACGGGTCGAACGGCGAACCACGTTGTCGCCATCCCGTGCCGAGATCGGCACCGCGACGATGGAGTGGAAGCCCAGCGCGTCGGCGAACGCGCGGTAGTCCGTGCTCACCCGCTCGAAGCGTCCGCGCGCGTCCGCGACGAGATCGATCTTGTTGACCGCGAGCACGACGTGACGCACGCCCATGAGCGCGCAGATGTGCGTATGCCGGCGGGTCTGCGCGAGCACGCCTTTTTCCGCATCCACCAGAATCACCGCAGCATCGCAGTGCGAGGCGCCGGTGGCCATGTTCCGCGTGTACTGCTCGTGGCCGGGCGAGTCCGCGACGATGAACGTGCGGCGCGGTGTCGAGAAGTAACGCCACGCGACGTCGATCGTGATGCCCTGTTCGCGCTCGGCCTCGAGACCATCGACGAGCAACGCAAGATCCGGTTCGTTGCCCGTGGTGCCGTGGCGACGACTGTCGCGGTGCAACCGCTCGCGCTGGTCGTGGGTGATGCCGCCGGTGTCGTGCAGCAGCCGACCGATGAGCGTCGATTTGCCGTCGTCCACGGATCCGCAGGTCAGGAACCGCAGCAGCCCGCTCGCCTCCTGCTGCACCGGCGGCCGGCGCACGGGTTTGTCCCACCGCCGCAGCAGCGTCGAGAGCAGCGACCTTACGGGCGCGAGCATCAGAAATAACCCTCGCGCTTCTTGCGCTCCATCGATGCGGTCTCGACGTGATCGATGAGTCGACCGGCGCGCTCGGAGGTCATCGCTGCGCCAGTCTCGGCGATGAGCTCATCGAGCGTGCGCGCGCGGCTTTCGATCGCGGCCGTGAGCGGATAGCAGCCGAGTGAGCGGAAGCGCACGTAGCGTGTCTCGACGCGTTCGCCCGGTTGCAACGTCAGCCGCTCGTCGTCGCGCACGATCAGGGCGCCGTCGCGTCGCACCACCTCTCGCGGCGCGGAGAAATACAGCGGCACGACGGGAATGTTCTGCGCTCGCGTGTACTGCCACACGTCGAGCTCCGTCCAGTCCGAGAGCGGGAACACGCGCATGGTCTCGCCCGGGCCGCGACGCGTGTTGTAGAGCATCCAGGGCTCGGGACGCTGCCGGCGGGGGTCCCACGCGTGGCCCGGTGAGCGCAGCGAGAACACCCGCTCTTTCGCGCGGCTCGCGTCCTCGTCGCGCCGCGCGCCGCCGATCACGGCATCGAAGCCGTGCGCATCGAGCGCCTGCTTCAGGGCCTCGGTCTTCATCACCTGCGTGTAGAGCGCGGCGCCCGAGCGCAGCGGATCGATGCCGCGGGCGGCGCCGTCCGGATTCGTGTACACGATGAGGCGCAGGCCGTGGCGCTGCGCGATCGCGGCGCGATGGGCGATCATCTCGCGGAACTTCCAACCGGTATCCACGTGCAGCAGCGGGAACGGCAGTTTTCCGGGGTAAAACGCCTTCAGCGCAAGGTGCAGCAGCGCGCCCGAATCCTTGCCGATGGAATACAGCAGCACCGGATTCTCGAACGCAGCCGCGACCTCGCGAAGAATCGCGATGGCTTCCGCCTCGAGACGTTTCAGATGTAGCAATTTCGCTGCAGTCACCGAGCGACGATACGGATGACGCGTCGGCACGACGAATAGCCCCGCGTCATATCGACCTGCCCAGCGGATACTTGAGCCGAACGCCCTCACGACTTACACCGGGCCCACGAGATGCGCAAGCATGGCCACGCCCCTTCCATACTAGAATTCGCCGATGTTGCTCCCTCCCGCGACGCGCGCGATCCTGCTCGCGACCATCGCCGTGTATCTGGTGCAGGCCTTCAGCGGCACGACGCTCGTGCAATGGCTCGCGCTCTGGCCACTCGGGCCGCTATTCCGGCCCTGGCAGGTCATCAGCTACGCGCTCCTGCACGGTAGCGCGCTGCACCTGTTTCTCAACATGTTCGCCCTGTACATGTTCGGCCGCGATCTCGAGCTGAGGTGGGGCGCGCGTCGATTCACCGCGTTCTATGTCGCGAGCGTTCTCGCGGCGGCGGCGATACAGCTCGCCGTCACATCGATGACCGGTGGGCTGTATCCTACGGTGGGCGCATCGGGCGGAGTGTTCGGCGTCCTGCTCGCATTCGCCCTGTACTTCCCGCGCCAGCGCATCACGCTGCTGTTTCCGCCGATCCCGATGCCCGCGTGGCTGTTCGTGACGCTCTACGGCGCGCTCGAGCTCGTGATGGGTGTGACGGGTACGCAAGCCGGTGTCGCGCACTTCGCGCACCTCGGCGGAATGCTCGGCGGCGCGCTCGTGATCGCGTACTGGCGAACTACGAGCCGTGCCAGAGCGTAGTTGCCAGCGTTAGAGGCCTTGCGAGGAATACACTGTAAGTATTTGATTGTTCAGCGCGAGCCACGCGCGCGAGCGGTCGATCGCTTCATCCGCTCGCACCCACTCGGCCGGCTTCCTGCCCGTGATCATCGGCGCGATGAGATTCTCGCGGCGCACGAGCAGGTACATGAGCACGGCAACGACGTGCGCACCCGCAGCGATGAGCAGCCGGTCGAACAGATCCTCATGCAACGAGGTGAGCTCATCGCTGGTCGCGACGGACACGTAGCCGAACAGCGGGCCGGTTTCGATGATCTCGTCGTTCGCGAACAGCCCCGTGACTAGCGCATCTTCCGATCGCGGGCGTGCCAGGAAAAGTAGTCGTTCGGGGCGCTCGCTCGCTCGGGGACCCAGTACCGCACGCTGCGCTCGCCACTGCGGCGTAACCGCTCGCCGACGGGCGAGAGCACGACTTTCTCCGTCACTGTCCGCAACACCGAGCCCTTACGCGAGTTCCACCACATCGTCGTACCTTCCGAGAGAGAAATGCAGTCCATCTGTCTGCGATAACGATCGCAGCCGCACGCCGTTGACTTCAGGACCTGGACGGGCGCGGCCGCGTGACCGGCCTCACAACCCTTGAATTCACGGCGCCGGGTTGGCCACAATCGCGCGCCGAAAGTCGCTGTGGCGCGGGGAACTTCCCGCACCGGCCTTCCTCTGAACGACCGCAACCGCGAGCCGCATTCGCATGATCAAGACCGAACACCTGAGCAAGCGCTACAACGGGCTCACCGCCGTCGACGATGTGAGCTTCGAAGTGCGGCCCGGCGAAGTGCTGGGTTTTCTCGGCCCGAACGGCGCGGGCAAGACGACCACCATGCGAATGCTGGCGGGCTTCGTCGTGCCGACCTCCGGGAGAGCGAGTATCTGCGGACACGACGTCGAATCGGACTCGCTCAAGGCGAAGGCAGCGCTCGGCTATCTGCCCGAGGGCGCGCCGACCTACGGCGAGATGAGCGTTCGCCGCTTTCTCGACTTCATCGCGGATCTGCGAAACCTGTCCGGGGCGCGACGCCGCGAGCGCCTGGACTACGTCATCGGCCGGCTGCAGCTCGCGAGCGTGCTCAGCCAGAGCGTCGAGACGCTTTCGAAGGGATTCCGCCGCCGCGTCGGGCTCGCGCAGGCGATCGTGCACGACCCGCCCGTCATGATCCTGGACGAGCCTACCGACGGGCTCGATCCGAACCAGAAGCACGAAGTGCGCACGCTCATCAACGAGATGAGCCGCGAGAAAATCGTCGTGATCTCGACGCACATCCTCGAGGAAGTGGATGCGGTCTGCACGCGCGCCGTCATCATCGCGCGCGGCCGCATCGTCGCGGACGACACCCCGCAGGGCCTGAAAGCCCGTGCTCCTTCGGGCCGCCTCGACGACGTATTCCGGGCGATCACCGTCTGACCGCACCAGGGGTTAAAGCCTAATGCGCAACGTGGGCATCATTCTGCGCCGCGAGCTCGTGAGCTACTTCGCCACGCCGCTTGCGTACGTGTTCATCCTGATCTTTCTCGTGCTCGCTTCCGCGTTCACGTTCTATCTGGGCGGCTTCTTCGAGCGCGGTCAGGCGGACCTCGATCCGTTCTTCAACTTCCATCCCTGGCTGTATCTGTTCCTGATCCCCGCGATCTCGATGCGCCTCTGGGCCGAGGAGCGCAAGACCGGCAGCATCGAGCTCCTCATGACGCAGCCGGTATCGATGTGGGACGCCGTGCTCGGCAAGTTCCTGGCCGCGTGGCTGTTCGCGGGCCTTGCGCTCGCGCTCACCTTCCCCATCTGGATCACGGTGAGCTACCTCGGCAATCCCGACAACGGCGCGATCTTCGCCGCGTACGTCGGAAGCTTTCTCATGGCCGGCGGATTCCTCGCGATCGGCTCGTGCATGTCGGCGTTGACGCGCAATCAGGTCGTCGCGTTCATCCTGGCGGTCGCCGCCTGCTTCGTGTTCCTGCTCGCGGGCTTCCCGCTCGTGCTCGATGTGTTTCGCGCCTGGGCCCCGCAGGCGCTGGTCGACGCCGTGGCGTCGCTCTCCTTCCTCACGCACTTCGAGTCGATCGCGAAGGGCGTGATCGACGTGCGCGACGTTCTTTACTACGCAATGCTCATGGGCTTCTTCCTGCTCGCGACCGCGATCGCCCTCGACGTGCGCAAGGCGGATTGACCATGACGAAACGCTCCACTCTCGGCGGCGGTGCGCTGCTCGCGCTCGCGGCACTCTTCATCGGGCTCACGATCCTCTTCGGACATGTGCTGCGCGGCTGGCGCATCGACCTCACCGAAAACAATCTCTACACCACCGCTCCGGGCACGGAACGGATCCTGAAGAATCTCGGGGAGCCCGTTAACCTCTATTTCTTCTTCACACCCGAGGCGGCCACGCAGCTGCCACAGCTGCGCACGTACGGCCACCGTGTGCAGGAGTTTCTGGAGGAGCTCGCGGCACGCTCAGGCGGCAAGCTGCGCCTGAACGTGATCGATCCAGAGCCGTTTTCCGAGAACGAGGACCGGGCGTCCGAGCTCGGCGTGCGACCGGTTCCTTTCGGAGCGTCCGGCTCCTCGCTCTACTTCGGATTGGCGGGGACTAATTCCACGGACGGTCGCGCCGTCATCGAGTTCTTCGACCCGGGCAAGGAGGAGTTCCTCGAGTACGACGTCGCCAAGCTCATCTACCAGCTCGGCAACCCGAAAAAACCGGTGATCGGATGGCTGTCGAGCCTGCCGATGAGCGCCAGTTTCGATCCGATGTCCGGCCAGATGCGCGAGCCGTGGGTGGTCGCGTCTCAGGCGGAGCAGCTCTTCACGGTGCGCCAGCTCGCGACGACGCTCACGAAGGTGGACACCGACGTCGACGTGCTCGTCATCGTGCATCCGAAGGAGCTCCCGCCGGCAGCCCAGTTCGCGATCGACCAGTACGCGCTGCGCGGCGGACGCGTGCTCGTGTTCGTCGATCCTCTCGCGGAGCAGGATCAGACCGGCGCCGACCCCGGCAATCCGATGGCGGCCATGACGGCCGATCGCTCCTCGCAACTCGGCACGCTGTTCCGTGCATGGGGCGTCGAGTTCGATCCGCGCCAGGTCATCGGCGATCTCGACTACGCGCTTACGGTAACGATGCGTCAGGGCGAAGCCCCCGTGCGACACCTCGGCATCCTCGGTCTCACCGACTCGGCGTTCAGCGGCAAGGACGTGACGACGGCAGGGCTTTCCAGTATCAACCTTGCCACCACGGGCGCGGTCAGTCAGGCGAAGCAGCCGCCCTCGAAACTGAAGTTCGAGCCGCTTCTGCAGTCGAGCACGCAGGCGGCGCCGGTTCCCGTCGAGCGCTTCGCCATGCTGTTCGATCCGCAGACGCTTCGCGACGGCTTCAAGCCCACCGGCGAACGCTACACCTTCGCAGCGCGCGTCACGGGCGACGTGCGCAGTGCATTCCCGAACGGCCCGCCCGGAGGCGTCACACCTGCGGGCGGTGAAGCGCCGCTCAAGGCTTCCGTCAAGCCGCTGAACCTCATCGTCGTCGCCGACACCGACGTGCTCGCCGACTATCTCTGGGTGCGCCAGCAGAATTTCTTCGGGCAGCGCCTCGCGCAGGCCTGGGCGAACAACGGCGATTTCGCGCTGAACGCGCTCGACAATCTCGCGGGGAGCACCGATCTCATCAGCGTGCGCGGCCGGGCGGCGTTCACCCGCCCGTTCGATCGCGTGGACGATCTGCGGATCAAGGCGGAGGATCGGTTCCGCGCGAAGGAGCAGGAGCTCGAAGCGGAGCTGCGCGCCACCGAGGAGAAGCTCACGCAGCTCGAGTCCGGTCGCAACGATCAGTCCGCCCTGATCCTGACGCCTGAGCAGCAGGGCGAGCTCGCGCGCTTCCAGCAGCAGAAGCTGCGCATTCGCAAAGACCTTCGGGACGTGCGCCTCGGGCTCGAGCAGGACATCCGCCGCCTGGGCAACACGGTGAAGGTCCTGAACATCGTCATCGTACCGCTGATTCTCGCCGTGTTTGCGCTGCTCGGGGCGGTATGGCGCAAACGCCGCCGCACGGCGATCGTCGTGCGCGAGCACGAGGCGACGCCGTGACGAGCCGCCGCGTTCTGTGGCTCGCCATCGCGGCGATTCTCGTGATCGCCGGTGCGGTTTATCTCTCCTCGCAGCGCCATCTGGATCGCGCGACGCTCGCCGGCGACCGGGTACTGCCGGGCCTCTCGCAGGAGGTGAATGCCGTAACCGAAGTGCGCCTGTCGAAAAGCGACGGCTCGCGCGTCACGCTGCGCAAGCGCGCCGCCGACTGGATCGTCGCCGAGCGCGAATACCGTGCGGACTCCGGTCGCATCCGCAAGCTGCTGCTCGATCTTGCGGCACTCGAGGTGCTGGAGGAGAAGACCCGAGCGCCGGAGAGCTACTCCCGCCTCGGCGTCGAGGACATCGTTGCGCCGCAGGGCACGGGCACATTGGTCGAGGTGATCGCTCCGAAGCAATCCTTCACGTTGATCGTGGGCAAGCCCGCAGGCACGAAGTCGAGCTACGTCCGCGTGCCGCAGACCGAGCAGAGCCTGCTCGCGAAACCGCAGCTCAACCTCGAACCGGACTCGCAGCGCTGGATCGATCGCACGCTTCTCGACATCCCGCAGGACCGGATCCGCGAAGTGAGCATTCATCCGCCCGGAGGACTCGAGTACACGGTCACGCGCGCCGCCAGGGACCAGACCGACTTCGTCGTCACCGGCGTGCCGAAGGGCCGAGCGCTCTCGGCCCCGAGCGCCGCGAACGGCGCGGCAACCGCGCTCGCGAGCCTCATGCTCGACGACGTCCGGCGCGTGCCGAAGGAAGTGGTGGATCCGCGGACGCTCATCACGGCGAAGTTCCTCACGTTCGACGGTCTTGCGCTCGAGGTGTCCGGGCGCAAGGATGGCGAACGCCATTACCTCACCGCTCGAGCGGAATCGAGCGCGAAGGAAACCGCGGCCGAGGCCGACAGCCTGAACGCGCGCCTGGCGGGATGGGAGTTCGAGGTTCCCGGCTACAAGTACGATGCGATCTTCCGGCCGCTGGAAGAGCTGCTGACCAAGTCTTCATGAAGCTCATCGCTCTCGCAGTCGTCGGCATCGTCGCGCTCGCGCCCGCTGCGCGCGCCGCGGACCGCACACAACCCGTGCTCGTCATCCATGGAGGCGCCGGCGCCATGCCGCGAGCGGAAATGTCCGCGGACAGGGAGAAGGCCTATCGGGCCGGACTCGACGCGGCGCTCGATGCCGGCTTCGCGATCCTCGAGCGTGGCGGCTCGAGCCTCGATGCCGTGGTCGAAGTGGTGCGGATTCTCGAGGACGACCCGCAATTCAACGCCGGCCGCGGCGCCGTGCTCAATCACGACGGGCTCGCGGAGCTCGATGCGTCGCTGATGGACGGCCGCACGCTGCAGGCGGGCTCCGTGGCAGGCGTGTCGCACGTGAAGAATCCGATTCTGCTCGCGCGCCTGGTGATGGAGAAATCGGTGCACGTCATGCTGATCGGCGCCGGAGCGGAGGAGTTCGCGCTCGAAAACGGCGTGACGCTCGTTGCGAACACCTATTTCCACACCGAGCACCGCAAGCTCCAGCTCGAGCGCGCGAAGGCTCGCGTCATCGGCACCGTCGGCGCGGTCGCGCTCGATGCGAACGGCAATCTGGCCGCCGCGACCTCCACGGGCGGCATGGAGAACAAACGCTTCGGCCGTGTCGGGGACTCACCGATCATCGGCGCCGGCACTTACGCGGACAATTCGAGCTGCGCCGTGTCGGCGACCGGCCACGGCGAGTACTTCATCCGTGCCGTGGTGGCGCACGACATCTGCGCGCGGGTCGCGTACGCTCGCGTTCCGCTTCAGCAGGCAGCGCGCGAGGTCATCCAGGACAAGTTGCGCAAGCTCGGAGGAACAGGCGGCGTGGTCGCACTCGATGCCCGCGGCAACGTCGTGATGGAGTTCAACACCGAGGGGATGTTCCGGGGAGTGAAGTCCGCGGGACGACGGGAGATAGCGATCTACCGCTGAGGCTTCCGCCTTCCGCCTTCTCCCTTCCGGCCGGAGACGAGCGCGAAACCCGGCGCTGGCGGTGACCCTCTGACCGGAAGGCGGAAGCCAGAGTCGCTCAGAGATCGCGATCCCAGTAGGGCTTGTCCCCAAACTTCTCCCGAAGGTAATCCACGTACGCCCTCACCTTCGGACTCAGATTCCGGCGCTCCGGATAAACCGCATAGATGCCGAGCTCGACCGGCGGGCAGTCGGCGAGCACGGCGCGCAGCGCGCCGGAGCGCAGCTCATCGCCGACGTAGAACGTAGGCAACATGCACAAGCCCACTCCGTCGAGCGCCGCGGCGCGCTCGACCATGCCGTTGTTCGTCTGTAGCGAACCCTGCACCGGCACGACGATCTCTTCTCCCCGTTTCGGTGGCTGGAAGCGCCACTTCCCCGGACTCTGTCCGTACGTGTAGACGATGCAGTTGTGGCGCACGAGATCTTCCGGACGCTCCGGAACGCCGTGTTTCGCGAGATACGCCGGCGACCCGCACACGACCTGCCGCGCCGGAGCGAGCCTCTGCGCCACGAGTGCGGAGTCGCTCAGGCGTGCGACCCGAATCGCAAGGTCATACCCCTCCTCGATGATGTCGACCTGCCGGTCGTCGAGCTGCAGATTGACGCGCACCCCGGGATTACGGGCCAGGAAGGGTTGCAGCAACGGCCCGAGATGCATGAGCGAGAACGACGTCGGCGCGGACACTCGCAGCATGCCGCGCGGCTCGGCCTGGTAGCGCGTGACTTCGAGCTCCGCCTCCTCGAGCTCCCCGAGCGCCTGGGAGGCCCTGCGATAGAGCTCTGAGCCGGCTTCGGTGAGGCTCAGCCGGCGCGTCGTGCGGTTCAGGAGACGCACACCGAGCCGCTTTTCGAGCGCGGTGACACTGCGACCTCATCGCCGTCTGCTCACGAAAGCGGTTTGACGATTCGCAAGGTACGCGCGCGGCGCGCGGATCACACCGATGCACAGGCGGCATTAATCCGCCGGGCGCAAGAGATCCATGCGCGTACACCCGATTATCCCGGAGCGCGCGGCCCGTAAGGTGTCGCTCCATCGGACGGCAATCCCGCCGGCCGAGCGAACTGAAGCCATTCGAGGAGCAACACATGTACGCATCGACGCCGGAGCAAGCGCGCGAGTTCTTCGCGCAGAAGGTCGCATTCACCACCGGGCCGTTCGAGCTCGACGCCATGCTGACGCGCGGCGAGCCGGTAACGGTCGTGGACGTGCGACTGCCGAGCGACTACGCGCAGGGCCACGTGCCGGGCGCGGTCAACCTGCCGAAGGGCAAGTGGCACACGCTGCACGGTATCCCCAAGGATCGTCCGGCGGTCCTCTACTGCTACAGCCAGACCTGCAAGCTCGCAGCCGCCGCGGCGATGGAGCTCGCTGCCCACGGCATCAACGTCATCGAGATGGAAGGCGGATTCCCCGCGTGGACGAATTCCGGCCTCACGGTCGAGAAATGAACATCATGAACGAAATGAATCAGGTTCGATCGGCCGCGCTGCTGCTGCGGGTGACGCTCGGAGTCATGTATCTCGCGCACAGCGTCGTGCTGAAGGGTTTTATTTACGGCCTGCCCGGAACGGCGCAATTCTTCGAATCGATCGGCCTGCCCGGTCCGCTCGCATACGTCGTGTTCGCCGCCGAGGCGATCGGCGGCGTGCTGCTGATCGCCGGCGTGGCGACGCGCGCGGTGAGCCTCGCGCTCGTGCCGATCCTCCTCGGGGCAGGCTGGGCTCACGCCGGCAATGGTTGGGTATTCAGCAATCAGGGTGGCGGCTGGGAGTATCCGCTATTCCTGATCCTCGCGAGCATCGTACTCGCACTGCTGCCTGCACGAGCGCATGAGCACGCGGCGGGCGCTACCGCGCCCGTGCGAGCAGCGTGAGAGCGATCACACCGAGCAGCGCCGTCGGCAGCCATGCGAGGACCACGGGGTCGAGCTCGAAGACGACAGTGCCGCTCTCGATGAGCCTTTGAGCCAGAAAGAATATGATACCGATAGTGAGTCCGAGCAGCGTGCGCGCGCCCGTGCCCGCGGAGCGCAACGAGCCCAGAACGAAGGGCACGGCGAGGATCGCGGCGAATCCGATCGCCAGCGTGCGCGCGATGCGCGACCAGAACGCGAACACATACGGCCGCGCGTCGAGCTTGTTGCTCTGGTAGTACGAAATCAGCGTCCAGAGGGCCTGGGTCTCGAGCTGACGCGGGTCGGAAACCGCGAGACCCAGGAACCCGGCGCTCACGTTCGATTCGAGTACGCGCTCGCCTGCGCCACGTGTGAGAACCCGATCGCGCGTGAAGCGCGACTCGGTGTAGTCGGAGAGCACCCAGACGGGGCGGTCGTCCGCGGTCGCACGCGCCGCGCGGCCGATCGCGCGCAGCCGATGTTCGGGAGCGAGCTCGAACACGGTCATGCCGGCGAACTGCCGCTTGCCGGACTGGCCCGCGACGTTGAGGATGAGGTTGCCGTCGCGCACCCATGCACCGCCTCCGCTGCCGAAGCTCACGTTCGTGTACTTGTCGAACGCTTTCTGCTGGCGGGCGGCCTGCTGCAGCGGCGGAGCGATGAACTCCCCCAGCGCGACCTCGATCGCGATCAACACGACTCCCGCCAGGAGCGTCGAGAGGGCGAGCCGCCACACGGAAATCCCGGACGCGCGCATCACCGTGATCTCGCTGCCGCGGGCGAGGGAGCCGAGTCCGACGAGCGCGCCGATCAGGGTTGCGATCGGCAGCAACTCCCACGCCTGTTGCGGCAGATTGAGGGCCACGAACCAGAGCGCGTCGATCGCGGTGAAGCGGCCGACGCCGATGTCGTCCTGCTGACCGATGAAGAGAAACAGGCCTCCCAGAACCAGCAGCACCGTCATGACAAGGGCCACGGAGCCGAGCACGGCGCGAAGCAGATAACGATCCAGAAGCGTCATACCGCGGCCTCGCGGTGACGCGCGCGCGCCGCCCACTGCGGCGCGAGTATGACGCCGAGCGCGACGAGCACGATCGCCGCGTGCGTCCACCAGAGTCCCACCCATTCCGGCACGACCCCTCGCGCGAGCCACACCTTGCCCGCCGACAGGAGATTCGAGTAGACGAAATACACGAGCACGGCGAGCCACACGCGCGCGAAGCGTCCCTGCCGCGGTCGCAGGCGCGACAGCGGCACGGCCAGCAGCGGCAGCAGGAGGCACATCACGGGAAGCGCGATCCGCCAGTGAAACTCGGCGCGGCGCTCCGGATCGCTCGATCGCAGCAGCTCGCTCGACGGCGCCGATTCGACGCTGGTGATTCCGTCTTCGAGCGGCGGCACACGCACCGGCACGATGTGCTCGGCGAAGCGCACGATCCGGAACTGTGGAGATCCGGGCATGCCTTCGAAGCGCTCGCCGTCGAACAGCGTGATCGTGTGCGTCATGCCGTCGGGCGAGACCGCGTGACGCGCCCGCTCGGCGAGCGCCACCTCGACGTGAAGCGCGCGCGAACGCTCGACGAACACGTCGGTCAGCATCCCGTCCGCATCGACGCCTTCCGCGTACACGACCGCGTTGCCTCCGCCGAAGGTCCGGAAGCGGCCCGGCGCGATCGGCGAGAACTGCCCCGACTGCACCGCTTCGTTGCGCAAAGCGAGCGCACGCGCCGTGGCGTGCGGGGCGAGATCGAGCGTGAGCCAGGCGAGCATCGCGGCAAGCACCACCGCGAGCGCCGCGACCGGGCCGTAGATCCGGGAACGACCGACGCCGCAGGACAGTGCCGCCGCCATCTCGCTGTCGTGATACAGCCGACCGAACGCCAGCACGACGCCGAGCAGCAGTCCCACCGGCACGAGCACCGACAGGTTCTGCAGCGCACCGAGCCCGATCAGCTCCAGAACCAGCCGCTCCGGATACTGATTCTCGGCCGCGCGCTCGAGGACGCGCGCGATCTGGTTCGTGAGCAGGATCACGAGCAGCACGCCCGTCACCACCGCCCAGTTCGCGAGCACCTCGCGCAGGATGTACCGATCGAGAATCCGTCTCATGTCACTTGGGTTACACTTCCGCGCCGAACAAGCCGCGTTTCTGCACGAACAACCAAGAATTGCGGAGCGACGGACCGCCTCGGCTACGTTAATTGAGTCCGTTCGGCCCCACAACGGCGCGGATGAGGGGAGCGAAGAACGATGCAATTCGAGCTCTGGAGCAAGGCGTTTCCCCAGACGGCGGTCGACTGCCTGGTCGCCGGCGTCTTCGAGGAGAGCGATCCCGGTGAGGCAGCAGGGCAGCTCGACGCCGCGACCGGCGGCCGCCTGAAAAAGGTGCTCACGCGAGGGGATTTCACGGGCCGCGCGGGAGAGACCGCGCTGCTGCACGATCTGCCCGGAATTGCGGCCTCGCGCGTGCTGCTCGTCGGGCTCGGCGCGCGCAAGAACCTCAACCGCAAGGTCTGGCGGCGCGGCTGCTCGGTTGCGTTCGGCGCGCTTGCGCGCACGGGCATCCGTACCGCCGCGGTCGGTCTCGATCGTCCGCCGGCGAAGGAACTCGACGACTACTATTTCGGCAAGGGGATCGCCGAGCTCGCGGGCAGCGCGCTCTACCGGGTGAACGATCTTAAGACCGGCAAGAAACCGAAGGCGCCGGCCCTCGATACGATCATCGCCGGCCCTGTTCGATCCAGCGCGGCCGCTACGGCTCGCCGCGGGTTCGAGCATGGCAGTGCAGCCGCAGTCGGCATGCGCGTGCAGCGCGACCTCGCGAATCTGCCGGCGAACGTGTGCACTCCGACGTACCTCGCGGACCAGGCGCGTGCGCTCGGCACCCGCTACAAGTCCGTGCACGTGAAAGTGCTCGACGAGGCCGCGATCCGCCGCGAGAAGATGGGCTGCTTTCTCGCCGTCACGCAGGGCAGCCATCAGCCGCCCCGGTTCATCGTGCTCGAGCATCGCTCCGGACGCGCGAAGCAGGCCCCGATCGTGCTCGTCGGCAAGGGCATCACCTTCGACACCGGCGGAATCTCGCTCAAGGATCCGCCCAACATGGACGAGATGAAATTCGACATGAGCGGCGCGGCGGCCGTGATCGGCGCGTTGACGCTGGTCGCGGAGCTTGCACTCCCGCTGCACGTCGTCGGCCTCATCGCGGCGTGCGAGAACATGCCGAGCGGCCACGCCGTGAAGCCCGGCGACATCGTGACGAGCGCTGCGGGCCACACGGTGGAGATTCTGAACACCGACGCGGAAGGCAGGCTCATCCTCGCCGATGCGCTGCATTACGCCCGACGCTTCGAGCCCGCGGCCGTCATCGACATCGCCACCCTCACCGGCGCCTGTGTCGTCGCGCTCGGCGCGCACCACAGCGGCCTCTTCGGCAACGACGACGCGCTGGTGCACGAGCTCGCCGCGGCCGGACAGCGCGGCGATGATCGCGCGTGGCACATGCCGCTCACCGAAGAGTACGCCGAACAACTGAAGAGCAACTTTGCGGACTTCGCCAACATCGGCGGTCGCGAAGGTGGTGCGATCACCGCAGCGACGTTCCTCGGCAAGTTCACCCAGGGCCTCAAATGGGCCCACCTCGACATCGCCGGCACCGCATATCTCAGCGGCGCGCAGAAGGGCAGCACCGGCCGCCCGATGAACCTGCTCGCGGACTTTCTGATCACGCGCGCAAAACGCTGATGGCGTCGCGCGTGGACTTCTACGTGCTCGAAGAGCCCTCCGCGACCGGGCGCCTGCGCCTGGCGTGCCGGCTCGCCGAGAAAGCGTATCTTGCCGGGCAGGCCGTGCTCATCTGGGATACGGACAGCGCGGAACTCTCCGAGCTCGACGAGATGCTCTGGACGTTCGCCGACCGCAGCTTCGTGCCCCACGAAACGCTGCTCAGCGTCGCTGTCGCACCCGAATCGCCGGTCCTGCTCAGTGCCGGCGTCGTGCCCGAGCGGCCACTCGACGTTCTGATCAATCTCGCGGCGGAGGTGCCCGCGTGCTTCGCGCACGTCGAGCGTGTGGCGGACATCATCGACGGCGACGACGCACGCCGCCGCGCCGGCCGCGCGCGGTTCCGCGCGTATCGCGATCTTGGCCTTCAGCCGGAGACGCACACGATTCGAGGTGAGCAGCTCCGTTAGACGGGCTGACGGCTCGGACGGCTCGGACGCCCGACGGCCGCAGAAGAGGGCTCAGACGGCTGATGGCCGGAGAAGATGAAGACGAAGAGGTCGGGGCCTCGCTCTTGTTTCGAAGCCGTCTAAGCCGTCAGCCGTCTGATATGGAACGACCGGTCAAGTAAGAGCTGTCTTTCTCGGCAAGCGCAAGAGGACAGCAGCCCGGGTCGGTCAGATCGCGACGGTTGATCACTCTGATATTCGTGGATCGAGTGCGATGACTCGCCATCATGGTCGTGATTCGTCGCTGCGCGTCTGGAGCCGGTCGTTCCATGCTGACTAAGACGGCGAAGACGACAAGAGCGTTGAGTCGAGCGTGGACGTTCATGCGACCGGCGTGTGTTGAAGGCCGGGCGCGATCGCATCAGGGCGGGTGCCGAGCGCGGGCCGCTGGCGCGTTTCGGGCTTAAGACGCGCCGGCCCGCGCGAGGGAATATCCCGTCAGGGATACACCGACCAGCGATCGCGCCCGGCCTTCAACGCATGTCGGTCGCGCGCGCCTCTACCCTCTTCTCTTCTCCGCTCTTCTCTTCTCCGCTCTTCTCCGATCTCTATAATCAACCGCTCATGGACAAAACCTACGCCCCGCAGGCAATCGAGCGGCGAATCTACGAGCGTTGGGAATCCCGGGGCTGGTTCGCGCCGCGCGGATCCGGCGAGCCGTTCTGCATCATGATTCCGCCGCCGAACGTGACCGGGACGCTGCACATGGGGCACGCGTTCCAGCACACGCTCATGGACGCGCTCACGCGCTATCACCGCATGCGCGGCGATGACACGCTGTGGCAGCCCGGCACCGACCATGCCGGCATCGCCACGCAGATGGTCGTCGAGCGTCAGCTGAACGCGGAGGGCAAGCGCCGGGCCGACCTCACGCGCGAAGAGTTCGTCGGGCGCGTCTGGCGCTGGAAAGAGCAGTCCGGCGGCACGATCGCCGCGCAGATGCGCCGTCTCGGGGACTCGGTGGACTGGTCGCGTGACCGGTTCACGATGGATCCCGGCCTGTCGCGTGCCGTCCTCGAAGTGTTTGTGCGTCTTCACGAGGAGGGTCTCATCTATCGCGGCAAGCGGCTCGTGAACTGGGATCCGGTGCTGCTCACCGCGCTCTCCGACCTCGAGGTGCAGGGCGAAGAAGAGGACGGACATCTCTGGCACCTGCGCTATCCGCTCGAAGACGGCAGCGGCCACGTGACCGTCGCCACCACTCGCCCCGAGACGATGCTCGGCGACACCGCGGTCGCGGTGAACCCCGAGGACGAGCGCTATCGGAATCTCATCGGCAAGCGGGTCGCGTTGCCGCTCGCAGGTCGCGCGATTGCGATCATTGCGGACGCATACGTCGACCCGGCTTTCGGTTCCGGCGTCGTAAAGATCACGCCGGCGCACGACTTCAACGACTACGAGATCGGCCAGCGCCACGGCCTCCCGCAGATCAATATCTTCACTCCCCGCGCGGCCCTCAACGAGAACGTGCCGGAGCGGTTCCGCGGGCTCGACCGCGCCGACGCGCGCGGGCGCGTGGTCGCGGAGCTCGAAGCCAAGGGCCTCATCGACTGCATCGAGAAGCATCGCCTCGTGGTGCCGCGCGGCGATCGCAGCGGTGCCGTGCTCGAGCCGTATCTCACCGACCAGTGGTACGTGAAGATCGCGCCTCTCGCCGCGCCCGCGATCCGCGCCGTCGAGGAGGGACGCACGCGCTTCGTGCCGGAAAACTGGGCGAAGACCTACTTCGAATGGATGCGCAACATCAAGGACTGGTGCGTGAGCCGCCAGCTCTGGTGGGGTCATCGCATCCCGGCGTGGTACGACCCGCAGGGCAACGTCTACGTGGGCCGCAGCGAGAGCGAGGTGCGCGCGAAGCATGCCATCGCGCCGGCAACCGCGCTTCGCCAGGACGAGGATGTGCTCGACACGTGGTTCTCGTCGGCTCTCTGGCCGTTCTCCACGCTCGGCTGGCCGGATCGCACGCCGGAGCTCGCGAAGTTCTACCCGTCCAGCGTGCTCGTCACGGGCTTCGACATCATCTTCTTCTGGGTCGCGCGCATGATGATGATGGGCAGCAAGTTCATGGGCGACGCGCCGTTCCGCGACGTGTACATCACCGGGCTCATCCGGGATGACCGCGGCGAGAAGATGTCGAAATCGAAAGGCAACGTGCTCGACCCGCTCGATATCGTCGACGGCATCGACCTCGAGTCGCTGGTCGCCAAGCGCACGACCGGCCTCATGCAACCGCAGCTCGCACCGCGCATCGAGAAAGCGACGCGCAGGCAGTTTCCGCAGGGCATCGAGCCGCACGGCACCGATGCGCTCCGCTTCACGTTCGCGGCCCTGGCAAGCCCGAGCCGTGACATCCGCTTCGATCTCGGCCGGGTGGCGGGCTATCGCAACTTCTGCAACAAGCTCTGGAATGCCGCTCGCTTCGTGACCATGACTCTCGAAGGCGCGGCCCCCGGCGGCGCCGGGCCTGTCGAGTTGTCCATGGCCGATCGCTGGATCCGCACGCGCTTCGGCCGCGCGCTCACGCGAGTTGCCGATGCGCTGCGCGACTATCGCTTCGATCTCGCTGCGAGCGCGCTCTACGAGTTCACCTGGTACGAGTTCTGCGATTGGTATCTCGAGCTCGTGAAGCCCGTGCTGCAATCGGACAAGGCATCTGCCGGTGCAAAACGAGGTGCACGCGACACTCTGGCCGCGGTGCTCGAGGCGCTGCAGCGCGCCCTGCACCCGCTGATGCCGTTCATCACCGAGGAGATCTGGCAGCGCTCCGCAGCGCTCGCCGGGCGCAGCGGCGAGACGGTGATGCTGCAGCCGTATCCTCTCGCGGTCGAATTTCCAGCCGACGAGGAAGCCGAGCGCGAGATCGCCTGGGTGCAGGCGTTCGTTCTCGCCGTGCGCCAGATCCGGGGCGAGATGGACGTGAGCCCCGCGCGGCCGATTCCGCTGCTGCTGAAAGGCGCCTCGCGTGAGGACGTCGCGGCGGTGGAACGTCACCGGCCCTGGCTCACCCGTCTCGCGGCGCTCGAACGCATCGATGTGCTGAAAGCCGACGCGCCCGTGCCGCCGTCGGCCACCGCGCTCATGGGCGAGCTCACGCTTCTCGTGCCGATGGCCGGCCTGATCGATCCGGAAGCCGAGGTCGAGCGGCTCACGAAGCGCATCGCGAAGGCGCGCCAGGATCTCGCGAAGACGCACGCGAAGCTCGCGAACGACGACTTCGTGCGCAACGCGCCAGACGAGGTCGTCGCGACCGAGCGCGCGCGCGAAGCGGAGCTCGCGCCCCTCGTGGGTCGCCTGGAAGCGCATCTCGCGAGGGTGCGTGGGCTGCTCCGATGAACCTGTCCCCATCCCCGGTCGCGAGCACGCTCGAGACTCTCGAGACCGTGATTCTCGGCAAGCCCGAGCAGATCCGGCTTTGTCTCGCGTGCCTGCTCGCGCGCGGCCATCTGCTCATCGAGGACGTGCCCGGCGTCGGCAAGACCACCCTTGCGCACGCGCTCGCGCACGTGCTCGGGCTGGCGTGGCAGCGCGTGCAGTTCACGAGCGACCTTCTGCCCGCGGACATCATCGGCGTGTCGGTCTACGACCGCAGCAGCCAGCAGTTTCATTTCCGCAAGGGGCCGCTCTTCACGCAGCTCCTGCTCGCCGACGAGGTCAACCGCGCGAGCCCGCGAACGCAGAGCGCGCTGCTCGAAGCCATGGAGGAGCGGCAGGTGAGCACGGACCTGACGACCTATCGTCTTCCGGATCCGTTCTTCGTCGTCGCGACGCAGAACCCGCACGAGCAGCTCGGCACGTATTCACTGCCCGAATCGCAGCTCGATCGCTTCCTCATGCGCGTCACGCTCGGCTATCCGGACGCAGGCCACGAACGCGAGTTGCTGCGTACGGGCGAGCGGCGCGAGCTGCTGCCGCAGATTCCGCCCGCCCTCAATCCCGAGGGCGTCATCCGGCTGCAACAGCGCGTGCGGGAGGTGCACCTGTCGGACGCCGTCCTCGACTACGCGCAGTCGCTGATCGCCAAGACGCGGGAACGCGGCGACCTGAAGCTCGGGCTTTCACCCCGCGCCGGGCAGGGACTCGTGCGTGCGGCGCAGGCGTGGGCACACATTGCGACTCGCGAGGCCGTGCTGCCCGAGGACGTTCAGGCCGTGTTGCCTGCCGTCGTCGCACATCGGCTCGAGCGGCGCGAGCCGGGCAGCGCCGGCGGCGCGGTAGCAGCCGAGCTCGTGAGATCCGTGCCGGTGCCGATCTGACGGGGAACCGAGAGCTCTGGAATGCTTCCGTCCGCGTGGCGACACTGGATATTCGAACGCGCAGCGAACTGGGCGCGCCGACGGCAGGGCCCGGATTCGTTCCCGCTGACGCTGCAGCGCCGCCGTCTGTACGTCCTGCCGACCCGCGCGGGAGTCGTCTTCGGTCTGCTGCTGCTCTTCATGCTGATCGCGGGCCTCAACTACGCGAACAGCCTCGCGCTCTTCCTCACGTTTCTGCTGGCCGGCTTCGCGATCGTCGCGATGCATCGCTGTCACCGCAACCTGCTCGGGCTGTCCGTGATCGCTGCGATCGGGCGGCCCGCGTTCGCCGGCGAAAGCGCGCGGTTTCGCGTCACACTCGGCGACGACACGCACCTTGCGCGCGG
>JBQTHP010000197.1:0-29743 GCA_052389755.1 Gammaproteobacteria bacterium | reverse complement strand
ACCCTCACGCAGCAGCCGCAGTGCGCGCAGTCGACGTTGTTCAAGTTCCTGCGGAGTTCCGGAAGGACGCATCGTGCTTCACCTCCCGGATACATCTTAGGACATTAGTTACGCAAGGATCAATAATTGGGAATCAAGTACCGGCTGATTGGGAATATGATCCGGGCAGGAACGACGTACCGTGCGCCATCGTCGGCAGGTCGAACCAGCGGGCGAGGCTCTGCCCGATGTCGGCGAACGTCGAGCGCCTGCCGAGCGAGCCCGGTTTCACGCGCGGTCCCGCGACCAGCACGGGAACATGCTCGCGCGTGTGATCGCTGCCCGGCCAGGTCGGATCACAGCCGTGATCCGCGCTCAGCACCAGGAGATCGTCCACACGGAGCGAGTTGGCGAGCTCGGGTAGCCGTGCGTCGAACTCCTCGAGGGCGCGCGCGTAGCCCTCGACGTCGCGGCGATGGCCGTACAGGGTGTCGAAATCCACGAAGTTGCTGACGACCATCGAGCGATCCGGCGCCGCACGCCATTGCGCCAGCGTAGCGTCGAACAGCTCGTCGTTGTGGAAGGCCTTCACTTCGCGGGTGATTCCCTGGCGGGCGAAGATGTCGGGAATCTTGCCGATGCCGATCACCTCGCCGCCGCTCGCCACGAGCTTGTCGAGCACGGTGGGCGCGGGCGGCTTCACGGCGTAGTCGTGCCGGTTGCCAGTGCGCGTGAAATCCGCCGCGCTCTTGCCTACGAACGGCCGCGCGATCACGCGCCCGATGCGATAGTCGTCGACGAGCTCGCGCGCGATATGGCACAGCTCGTACAGGCGCTCGAGGCCGAAACTCTCCTCGTGGCATGCGATCTGGAACACGCTGTCTGCTGAGGTGTACACGATCGGCTTGCCGGTACGCATGTGCTCTTCACCGAGCTCGCGGATGATCTCCGTACCCGAGGCGTGCTTGTTGCCCAGCACGCCTAGCAGCCGTCCGCGTTGCATGAGCTGCTCCAGCAACTCGGGAGGAAACGTATTCGTCGGTTCGCGGAAGTACCCCCATTCGTAGAGCACCGGCACGCCGGCCATTTCCCAGTGACCGCTCGGCGTGTCCTTTCCCGTGCTGATCTCCTCGGCGTACCCGTAGGCGGCTTGCGGCTGCACGTTCTGATCGAGGCCGGCGGGGAAGCGGCCGGTGCTCTCCTTCGCGGCATGCACCAGGCCGAGCTTCGCCAGGTTCGGCAGCCGCAGGGGCCGACCGGCCCGCGCCCGTCGCTCGGCGATGTGGCCGAACGTGTCCGCGCCAGCATCGCCGAAGCGCTCCGCGTCGCGGGTAGCGCCGATGCCAAAGGAATCCAGGACCAGGATGGCGGCTCGGGTCACGGGCGAAGGTTTACAGGGATTGCAGAGCAAAGAACAGGCCGGCGAGCGTCGCGCTCATGAGATTGGCGAGTGAACCCGCCAATACCGCTCTCAGGCCCATGCGCGCAACGTCCGAGCGCCGCTCGGGCACGAGACTCCCCAGGCCACCGAGCATCATGGCGATCGAGGACAGGTTGGCGAAGCCGCACAGCGCGAAGGTGATGATCACCTGCGTGTGCGCGGAGAGCTGCTCCTTCACCTGGACGAAGTTGACGTAGGCGAGAAACTCGTTCACCACGAACTTCTGGCCGATGAGGCTTCCGGCCGCCGCGGCCTCGTTCCACGGAACGCCGAGCGCGAAGGCGAGCGGTGCCAGCAGCGTCCCGAGGATCTTCTCGAACGTGAGCCCCTCGTAGCCGAACAGGCTGCCAGCACCGCCGATCATGCCGTTCAGCAGCGCGATCAACGCGATGAAAGCGAGCAGCATGGCGCCGACATTCAGAGCGAGAAACAGGCCGTCGCGCGCGCCGTTGCCGATCGCCTCGAAGACGTTCACCGGCCGCGTCGTGTCGCCATACTGTGCGTCGTCGAGCTTCGGATCTCGATAGTCCGTCTCGGGCATCACGATCTTGGCCATGAGCAGCCCGCCGGGGGCGCCCATGAAACTGGCGGTGAGGAGATACTTGAGCTCAATGCCCATAGCGGCGTAACCGGCCATTACCGCGCCGGCAATCGTGGCCATGCCGACCGTCATCACCGCGAACAGCTCGGATTGGGTCATCGCCGCGAGGTAGGGACGCACGACCAGCGGCGCTTCCGTATGGCCTACGAAGATATTCGCCACGGCCGACATGGATTCCACGCGGCTGGTCCTGAGCAGCCGGTGCAAGGCGCCGCCCAGGAAGGTGACGACCTTCTGCATGATTCCCAGGTAGTAGAGTGTCGCCATGAGCGCGGCGAAGAACACGATGACCGGCAGGACATGGAAGGCGAAGATGAAGGCGTTGGGCTTGCGCTTGCCCAGCTCGCCGAACAGGAATTCGATGCCGACGTAGGCGTAGTCGATGACGTAGGTGACGCCGTCGGCCATGGCGCTCACCACCCGGTCACCGCCGGGGACATACAGAATCAGCGCTGCCATGCCTACCTGCAGGCCGAAGGCCAGACTCACCGTGCGCAGGTTGATCCGCCGGCGGTTGGAAGACAGCAGGACGGCCAGGCCGAACAGCGTGGCGATGCCGACCACGCTCATTATTATTCGCACGCGGCCCCCTCGAGCTTGAGCGGAGTAACCGCGCTAAATTTACTGTGTTTTTGGCCCCGCTGTGGTCAAACTGAAACTTCGACGTGGCGGGGCGGTCTCACGCGGCTGCATTTCACGGCAGCGCGTGCGACTGCCGCTATGATTACCCGCCTTGCGACCAGGCCCGAGGTCACCCCGTGATGAGAGTGCTGTTCGCGCTTATCATTCTGATGCCGTTCGGCATTGCGCTCGCCCAGCAGCAGGGCGTGCCGAACGTTCCCGTGGCTCCACCCAACGGCACGACCCCCGTGCCGGCGCCGGGCGCGCCGGCGCAGGCGCAGGTGCGCGAGGTCCTGCAGCAGGCTGCAGCGGTCGAGGAGGACCCCGACTGGGCGGTGACGCTCGAGCGCATCGCGGGCAGCGTCGTCTCGATCGAGGTGGACGCCACGCGCGCCTTCGACACCGAATGGAATTCCTCCGCACAGGCCACGGGCTTCATCGTCGATGCCGAGCGCGGGCTCGTGCTCACGAACCGGCACGTGGTCACGCCGGGTCCGGTCACCGCCGAGGCAACCTTTCTCAACCGCGAGGAAGTGCAGCTGTATCCCGTGTATCGCGACCCGGTGCACGACTTCGGCTTCTATCGCTACGACCCCGCAAAGCTGCGCTTCATCAAGCCGAAAGCGCTGCCGCTCTTCCCCGAAGGCGCCCAGATCGGCCGCGAGATCCGCGTGGTCGGCAACAACGCGGGCGAGCAGCTCTCGATTCTCGCCGGCACGCTCGCGCGCCTCGATCGCGATGCGCCCGAATACGGCATCGCGAAGTACAACGACTTCAATACCTTCTATCTGCAGGCCGCGTCCGGCACCTCGGGAGGCTCATCGGGCTCGCCGGTGGTCGATATCCGCGGGCGCGTGGTGGCGCTCAATGCCGGCGGCGCCAGCGGTGCGGCATCGAGTTTCTACCTGCCGCTTGCGCGCGTGAAGCGCGCGCTCCAGCTGATCCAGCAAGGTCAGACGGTCACCCGCGGCACGCTGCAGACGGTGTTCGAATACACCCCGTACGACGAGTTGAGGCGCCTCGGAATTCGCAGCCAGACGGAAGGCGCGGTGCGCAAGGCCTACCCTGCGCTCACCGGCATGCTCGTCGTAAGCGAAGTGCAGCCGGGGTCGGCGAGCCAGGGTCCGCTGCAACCGGGAGATATCCTGGTGCGCCTGAACGGCCGGTTCGTTACGCAGTTCGAGCCGCTCGCCGAAGTGCTCGACGCGAACGTCGGCAAGCCCGTGGAGCTCGAGCTCGAGCGCGGGGGCAGCGTCGTCTCGGCGAAGCTTCCCGTGGGTGACCTGCACGCGATCACGCCCGATGCGTACCTCGAGTTCGGCGATGCGGTAATCCACACGCTCTCCTATCAGCAGGCGCGGCACTTCAACATGCCGGTGCGCGGTGCGTACGTGGCGAATCCCGGCTACTCGTTCTCGTCGGCCGGCGTTCCGCGCGGTGCGGTGATCACCGCGCTCAACTCGAAGAAGATCGACGGCATCGACGATCTGGATGCCGCGGTCGCGCAGCTCGGCGACGGTGATCGCGCCGCGGTGCGTTTCTTCACGATCGACGATCCGAACGGCAGCCAGCTGCGTTCGGTGCGCATGGACCGTCGCTGGTTCCCCGCGAAGCGCTGCGAGCGCGATGACGCGCTGGGCCTCTGGCCGTGCAAACCGCTCGCCGCAGGACCCGAGCCGAAGCCTCCGGTGGGCGGCAGCACCCGCTTCGCCAAGTTCAACGATGCGCGCGTCTCGCGCATCGCCCCATCGCTCGCGCTCGTGAGCTTCGACATGCCGTACTCCGTCTCCGGCATCACCGAGCGCAATTACCACGGCACTGGCCTCATCGTCGATGCGGAGCGCGGGCTCGTGATCGTGGATCGCAACACCGTGCCGGTCTCGATCGGCGATGTCAGCATCACCTTTGCCGGCACGCTCGAAGTGCCCGCCCGCGTCGTATTCGTGCATCCGCAGCACAACCTGGCGGTCGTCGCTTACGACCCGAAGCTCATCGGCACGACGCCCGTGAAGGCGGCGCAGCTCTCCACGCGCTCGCTCGATTCCGGGCAGGACGTCTGGGTCGTGGGCCTCAACGCGAGCGGTGAGCTGCAGTCGCGCACGACGCAGATCGCAGGCATCGATCCGCTCGTGCTGCCGCTGTCGCGCACCATGCGTTTCCGCGACAGCAACCTCGAGGTCGCGCAGCTCGTGAATCCGCCGCTCGACTACGACGGCGTGCTGCTCGACAAGGCGGGCCTCGTCCTGGGCCTGTGGTCGAGCTTCGCGTACGAGAATGGCCGCGAGCTGCAACAGGACAACCGGGGCGTGCCGATCGACCTCGTGCGCGAGATGCTCGAGCAGGTGCGCGATGACCGGCCGTTGCACTCGCTGGAAGTCGAGCTCATGCCTCAGCCGTTGTCGGCGGCGCGCGATCTGGGCCTGTCCGACGCATGGCTCAAGCGACTCGAGGAGCACAGCCCGGCCGAGCGGCAGGTGCTCTCGATCGTGCGCATCGTCGGCGGCGCCCCCGCGGCACGCGCCTTACAGCAGGGCGATCTCGTGCTCGCCGTCGACGGGGAGATCGTGAACCGCTTCCGCGAAATCGAGCGCGCCGTGGCCGACAAGGCCGATGTTGCGGTCACCGTATGGCGCGGCGACGCGGAGCACACGTTCGCGGTGAACACCGCCCCGTTGTCCGGCGCGGACGTCAATCGCATCGTACAGTGGGCGGGTGCGACGCTGCAGGCGCCGCATCGCGCGATGAGCGCGCAGCGAGGCATTCCTCCGGTGGGCGTGTATGTCGGCTACTTCGCGTACGGCTCGCCCGCGACGCGCTACGGGCTGTATCCGGGCCGTCGCATCGTGGAGGTGGACGGCGTGCCGACGCCCGATCTCGATGCGTTCATCAAGGTGGTGACGGGTCGTCCCGATCGCGCTTCGCTTCGCCTGCGGACGATTACCTGGAACAACGCGCCCGAAGTCATCACGCTGAAGCTCGACAAGCACTACTGGCCCGCATACGAGCTCACGCGCACCGACGAGGGACGCTGGCAGCGCCGCACGCTCGAGTAGCGGGCGATTGCGGCCGTGCCAGGTAGCGCCACAGGATAGAATTCCATCGGATGGTCCGGGTCGTTCGCGCCAGTCAGGTCGAGCTGGACGCTGCCGTGCAGGCTCTGCGCGACGGCGATCTCGTCGCTTTTCCTACGGAAACGGTCTACGGGCTCGGCGCGAATGCCCAGAACCCGGACGCCGTGCGCAAGATCTTCGAGGCGAAGGGCCGCCCGACCACCCATCCGGTGATCGTGCATCTCGACAGCCCGCGCTATCTGCACCGCTGGGTGCTCGATGTCCCCGACGCCGCCGCGCGTCTGGCCGAGAAGTTCTGGCCCGGACCGCTCACCCTCGTCATGCCGCGCGCACTGCAGGTGCACGACATCATCACCGGCGGACAGGACACGATCGCCGTGCGAGTGCCGTCGCACCCCATGGCGCAGCAGCTCCTCACCGCCTTCGGCGGCGGCATCGCCGCACCGTCCGCGAATCGCTACGGACGTCTGAGCCCGACGCGCGCAGAGCACGTCCGCGAGGAGCTCGGCGATCGCGTGCGCGTCGTGCTCGACGGCGGGGAATCGCAGGTCGGTCTCGAATCGACGATCGTCTCCTGTGACGGCACCACCGTACGGCTGCTGCGTCCGGGCGCGGTCACGGCGACACAGATTCGCAGCGTGGTCAGTGAGCTCGTGGTCGGCGCGACCCGCGACTCGCCTCGCGTGCCGGGCAGCCACGCCGCGCACTACGCGCCGACTACACCGATGTCGATCGTTCCCGCGGGGGACATCGATCATCGTGCCTCGATGATGTCCGAAGGCGGCAAGCGCATCGCGGTGCTCGCGCAGCGCCTGCCGCTCAGATCTCACAAGTACGTCACGTGGATCAACGCCGGCCGGCGGCCGGACGTTTACGCGCACGATCTGTATGCGAACCTGCGCACGCTCGACAAGGCGGGCTGCCAGCACATCCTCGTGCAGGACGTGCCGGAGGATGAAAGATGGGATGCGGTGCGCGATCGGCTCCAGCGCGGCGCGGCGATGCAGTCGGGAGAAATCGACGATACGGGTGCTTCGGCTGTTTTGCCGTAGCTGAGAGCAAGGGAGCGGCGCACGTGCGCTCGCGTCATCCTCTACATCATTGGTGACAGTTGTCGAATAACGGCGCGCGCGGCCTATGACTTTCAGATACTTGTTTCAGGCGTGGCCCGTTATTGGACAGTATTTGTCCAGAAACTCCGATCGCTTACCGTCGGATAATTAGAGTTAGGCGTCACCTCATCGTCACGCTCGATATGAACGCTCGCACTATCGGACTTCTCACAATCACTGGTCTTGTTGTTGCCTATGTCCGCAACTACCTGCAGTACCACCGTTACTCATTCGAGTCCATCGGCGAGTTCATAGGGTTCTGGCTGGTCCACTACTTAGCTATCGGACTGCTAGGTGCGCTGTTTTATGCTTGGTTGGGTCCGCTGCAGCAATTGGTTCTTGGTCGAGAGTTGGGAGGCAAGGAGCCCACACTGGACAGTGCGATAGTCAGTTGGTGCTGGGCTTTGCTTCTGTGTGCTATTGCGCTGTTTGTGCTTGCACACTGGCCCGCCGGCTACGCAGAGAGCTTAGACGAGTGACGCCTAACTACGCGTTGGAGCGGACCGTGACACGGCGGTGGTTAGCGCGCCGAGCGCGCGGAAGAAAGTATGCGCGCTCGTCGCGCCTGATGCGGCAGTGCCCGGCCGCTCAACGCGATCGTTAGACGCCGCCCACGCGTCATCCCACAACGGGAGGTGTTACATGCCGGCTCGAGCTGCCGCCCTGATCATCGTCGGAACCCTTGTTCTCGGCTGCCAGACGGCGCAACGGCCTACGCCCGCAGTCCTACCTGCCGTGCAACGTCTCGCTGGTCACCTCTCGCCGCAGGAGGGCCGCGAGCTCGCCGCAATTCGCGCAATTCATGAAGGGGAAGGCAGCACCATCAGCAAGTTCCGCGAGTCGGGGCTGTTGGACGACAACGCCGAGTGGTTCGTCGCAGGTCCGCCGGAACTCCTACCGTTCTCGGGAAGCTGGCGCGGCTTGGCGGGCGTGGCGGAGTTCCAGCGCCGCCTCGGCGAGACGATGCGCTATGACCGCGTCGAGCTGCGCGAGTACCTCGTGAGCGGCAATCAGGTGGCGGTCATATTCTGGGGCGAGGGCGTTGCCCATGCGACAAATCGCCCGTTCCGCAGTGAGATCGTTCGGCTCTATACCTTCGACGGTGACAAGATTGTTCGCGTGCGCAACTACTTTGATTCTGCATCCTACGTGTCTGCCCTTCACGGCCAGTAGGCACAGCACGATATCGTTGCGGCGTCTAACTACGCGTTGGAGCGGACCGTGCGTAACGAGTTCACCGCTATTATCGAGCGCGACGATAAGTGGTTCGTTGCCTACTGCGCGGAAGTCCCAGGCGCCAATGGTCAAGGCCGCACCAAGGCTGCTGCGCGAAAGAGCCTTGCCGAGGCCATTACACTTATTCTCGATGATCGATGTCGCGATGCTCTGAAGGGACTGCCGCGCGGAGCGCTGCGCGAAACGGTGACAGTGGGGTGAAGCGCGGCGTTTTGCTGCGCCACCTGCGCCGCAACGGCTGCTATCTCAAGCGCGAAGGTCGTTCGCATTCTCTTTGGTGTAATCCTGTTCCCAGATTGCGAATGGTCTCGCTACGAAGATCTGTCGAGCCTTGTCAATTCCTGATAGTGAGTGGGTAATCGGTCGTCTAAATACGCGCGGCATTTAGGCGGGTTGACTGAGGCGATGGCTGTATATACACTTTGCATATGCGCTTTACCTGGGATGAGCGGAAACGGAAGTCCAATCTCAGGAAGCACGGTCTCGACCTTGTCGATGCGCCGCGGATCTTCGAAGGGCCAACCGTCACGTACGAGGACGATCGCCTATCCTACGACGAGCAGCGTTTTGTAACGCTTGGACTGCTCCAGGGCGTCGCCGTATCAATCGTGCACACCGAAGTACCGGAGCGCATCCATATCATTTCCCTTAGACGAGCAACCCGAAATGAAGAAGCGTTCCTCTTCCAAAGCCTCCAGAACTGATTGGCGGCGGCTCCGTTCCATGAAGGAAAGCGAAATCGATCTCAGCGAGCATCCGGAGCTGGACGTCAATCGCATCGCCAAGGTAATCGTGCGTAAGGGCCTGAAACCAATACCGCCGAAGGCGTCCGTGTCCTTACGCGTTGATGCCGATGTGCTGGAGTGGTTCAAAGCTCAGGGACCTGGGTACCAAACACGCATGAATGCCGTCCTGCGGGCATTCAAGGAGGCCTCGCTCTGACTGCGCATTGGAGCGAGCGCTTCAATTCTCAGCAGCGCGTCGCTCAACGCGGGCGTTTAGACGCCGCGTTTGGGCTTCGCCTGGCGATTGCGGTAACGTACCGGGCAACTTCTTCGGAACGCGCGTTATGACTAAACTCTTGCAGAAGGCATTTGAAGCCGCCGCGCAATTGCCGGACCAGCAGCAGGACGAACTTGCATCCATGCTCCTGCAAGAGATCGCCTCGGAGCAGAAGTGGGATGCGGCCTTCGCCCGATCGCAGGACGCTCTGGCCAAGCTCGCTCGGGAGGCACTTGCTGAGCATGCCGCTGGTCGAACGGCACCGCTAAACCACGATCGTGATCTTGAGGGCCACTGAACGTTTCTGGGAAGCCTACGGCTCGCTTCCAGTTGAGGTTAAAGAGCGAGCTCGCACCGCCTATCGTCTCTGGCGAGAGAATCCGCAGCATCCCTCGCTTCGCTTCAAACGCATTCACAAGCGCGAGCCGATTTACTCGGTACGCATCGGGATCGACTGGCGGGCTGTGGGAGTAAAGAGCAAAACCGACATGGTGTGGTTCTGGATCGGCTCGCATGCAGAGTACGACAAGCTTTGCGCGCAGTTGCAACGCGACGTCTAACTACGCGTTGGAGCGGACCGTGATACGGCAGTGGTTCGCGGGCCGAGCGCGCGGAAGAAGGTATGCGCGCTCGTCGCGCTCGGACGCGGCACGTCCGGTTGAGCGGGCTATCACTACTCCGATCCGCGAAGTAGTACAGAAGGACGGAAGGATTCGACGCTGGGTGCGGGTGAAAGAGATGGAAAATCGGTACTTACGCGTTATCCTCTTGTCCGACGGTGAGACAGTTCTTCGACCGAAGGTTTGTGCCATGAAGGTTCGCTACTTCGACGATACGGATACGCTGCTGATAGAGTTCAGGGACGCCCCTGCCGCGGAGACGCGCGATCTCGACGAGAACACGATTCTCGACGTAGACGCGAATGGCAACATCTGCGCGATCACCATTGAGCACGCCTCCCAGCGCGCTGGAGCTCCAGGCTTCTCGTAACGAGCAAGTCGCCGCATAACTACGCGTGCGGACCGTGAGTCGACCGTGGTTAGCGCGCCGAGTGCGCGCACGAAAGTATGCGCGCCCGTCGCGCTTGGAAGCGGCACGTCCAGCGATGATTTGCCTCCGGGCACCTTGAACAATATCCTCAAACAGGCTGGGCTAAAGAGATAGGTAGATCTCCTCATGCGCTACGCGGTCGTAATTGAAAAGGCAGACGGCAACTTCTCCGCGTATGTCCCGGATCTGCCCGGGTGTGTCGCCACGGGCAACACGATCGAGGAGACCGAGACTGCCATTCGCGAAGCAATCGAGTTTCATCTCGAGGGATTGCGGGCTGATGGCCAACCCATTCCGGAATCATCCAGTCGCGTTGACTACGTGGAAGTTGCGGCCTGACTACGCGCTGGAGCGGACCGTGACACGGCAGTGGGTAGCGCGATGAGCGCGCGAAAGACAGTGTGCGCGCTCGTCACGCTTGGATGCGGCGTGCCCGGCCGCGCAACGCGAGCGTTAGACGGCTCGGGAGAACTCTATGGCGTACGCAGCAGCACATACACCGCGAGTGTGCGTCGGCGCGGTCGTTGTGAATGAGAACGCCGTTCTCTTCGTTCGACAATCGCCAGGCCACAGCCTCGCTGGTCACTGGAGCATTCCGTGGGGAGCGCTGGAAGATGGCGAGTCACCGTCGCATGCTGCTGTCAGAGAAGTTGCAGAGGAGGCGGGCGTTTGCGTGCGCGTCGATGGCTTTCTCGGTGTGCAGTCGATTCCCGCGCCGTGGGCGGGGCAGATTGCCCTGCTATTTCGCTGCAGCCACACCTCAGGAGTCCCAACTGCCGACGGTCGCGAGACCGACCGTGCGAGATATCTCGGCGCGAATGAATTCGCTAACCTCAGCGAGCCGGTTGAACCATTCTGTAGCTGGCTTGCCATGCAGGTGTTGGCCAAGCGCGTGCGTGCGCTCACGAACCTTGACGACAATCCGTACGCGAGTGCCGAAGGGTACTTCTATCGAGCCGTCTGACTACGCGTCGGAGCGGACCGTGAGATGGCGGCGCGAGGATCACACGGCCGCGGAGAACGCATTCCACAGCGGCTCGTCCATCGCGTGCGCATGAAATAGCGCCACGCCCGCAGCGCCGCCCGTCAGCGCTCCCGCGATGATCCGCGAGAGGCCGGGCGCAACGACGGACGGTACGAAGAGGCCGCTGTAGATCGGCTGATCTACCGCGCGGACGCCCTCGCGCGTTTGCTCGAGCACCCATTCCGCGCCGGCCTCGTAGAAGTCGTGATACAGCATCGGCATGAACGCATCGAGCTTCCATCGCCCCCAGTCCTGCCGAACCATCTCGCGCGCCATCGTCGGCCCCGGGAAGACTGCAGCCGTGATCTGCTTTCCCTTCGAGTGAGCCGCGGGTACGAGGAAGTCGTTGACGAGATCGGTGACGCTGTCGAGGCGATACTTGAACCAGGCTTCGTGGATGAGCGGGTCTTCGATCTGAAGCGGATCGATCCCGTGCTGCTCCTTGAAGACGTTGCGGCTGTAAGGCGTGTAGCCGTAGTCGAACTCGGGATAAACGCGATCCTGGACGAGCCCGTATTTTGCCCAAAGCCCTTTCGGCAGGATCGCGTCCGGGTGGCGGATGTAGTCGAGATGCACGCCGGCGAGCCCATCGATGCCCGCCAGTTCCGTGACGGTGCCCCGGATGAACTCGCGAACCTCGGGATGCGCGGGATCGAGAAAGCGGTAGTAGTCGACGTAGGCAGGCTTGTCCGCGGCCGACTGGCCCATCGCATTCACGTTGTACCAGTCGGCGTGCCTGGCGAGGACGCTCTCGAGCATGCACGGCATGCACCACATCCACGCGTGAACCTCGAGCCCTTCCGACCTTGCGAGCGGCAGCAGCATCTCCAGCCGCTCCGCGTGTACCGGCAGCCGGGTGCTCGCCCAGTATGCGTACCGGCCGTCGTAGACCTCGGGAATGACCGCATCGATACCAGCCGCGCGCATGCGCGCGAAGTCCCGCTTCCACGCATCGGCGGGTTGATCGCGCTCGAGCGTGATCCACACCCAGTTCTTCGTCTTCGGGCTCGCGAACGCGAAGGTCGAGCCGCCGAGAGCGGGCAGGGTGCCGGCAAGCGCCTGGATGAGCTGACGTCTGTTCATCAATCCGCCGGAACGGTTCTGCCCCGCGCCCACGTGCGCAGCGCCTCGACGTGCTCGGCCATGACGACCGCGAGAGGGCGTGTCGCCTGCATCTCCTGCGCGATCATTGCAGCCGTCACGGGCGTGCCGCGGGCGTGCGCGGTGTAGAGCGCGGAGACGATCGCCTGCTCGAGCTCGGCGCCCGAGAAGCGCTCACAGTGCTTCGCGAGTCGCAGGACCTCCTGCTGCGTGAGCTTCAAGCCGCGCTTCTGAGCGTGGATCGAGAGAATGTCTGCCCGCGAGCCTTCCGTCGGCAGATCGACGAAGAAGATCTCGTCGAAGCGGCCCTTGCGCACCAGCTCCGGAGGCAGCGCGCTGATGTCGTTCGCGGTTGCCACGACGAAGATGTGCGCGCGCTGCTCGGCGAGCCACGTGAGAAAGGCGCCTAGCACGCGGCGCGACACGCCGCTGTCACCTTCGCCGGTCGCGAGCGCCTTCTCGATCTCATCGACCCACAGCACGCACGGCGCAAGACCCTCTGCCGAGTGCAACGACTCGCGCAGGTTCTTCTCGGACTCGCCGTGCCACTTACTGTAGAGCGCACCGAAATCGAGGCGCACCAGCGGCACGCCGAAGATTCCCGCTGCGGCGCGCGCTGCGAGACTCTTGCCGCAGCCCTGCACACCAAGCAGCAGCACGCCCTTGGGCGCATCGAGGCCGCGCGCCGAGCCGTCGAACGCGGGCTTCCTGCTGGTGAGCCACTTGCGCAGCGTCTGCATCCCGCCGACGTCGGCGAATCGGGCAGTGTCCGGTTCGTAGAAGAGGGTGCCGCCGCGATTCAGAAGCGCGTACTTCGCCTCCATGACGCGCGGCACATCGCTCGCGGTGATCGCGCCGTCGTCGAAGACGGCCTGGCGCGCGAGCCGCTCGGTGTCGGTCGCCGCCAGACCGGAGAGATTCTCGACGAGAAGCTCGAGCGACTTGGGATCCATCTGCACCGAACGCCCTGCGTGCGCGGCGGCCCATTCGTTCGCGATGCGCCTGACGATCATCTCGCGCTCGTTCTTCGTCGGCAGCGCGAGCTTGAATCGTGCGGCCAGATGCTCGAGTTCCTGCGGCAGCTCGACCTCGTGGCTCATCAGCACGACGGTGCGCGGCACGGTGACGTAGCCCTGCGCGATGTCCTTCAACATCCGCACGTTGAGCGGATCGCGCAGGTAAGGATGGAAATCGAGGAGCACGTAGATCCCGGCGGCCGGGGTCGCCTTGATGTGCCGCAGAAGCATCGCGGGATCGGCTAGCGTGCGATTGGCGGCGCCCATGTCCACGTCGACGCGACGCAACCCCTCGGTCGCGGTCCACTGGAACACCGCCCAGCCGCGCGCCTGCTTCACCTTCAGGCTCGCGAGGCGCACGAGCTCGAGTATTCGAGCCTCCTCGCGGCTTTCGACGACGAGCAGCGCGAAGCGGGAGGAGAGGAGGAGCTCGAGCTCGCGGCGCGGGTCGGACGTCATGGCGGGAAGATAGCAGAGGGTGCGAGAAAAGCGGTGGTGCGCACAACCGCTTCCGATCTTCTCCCGACCTCAGCCATCGGCCCGGATTTCCGGTACGCTTCGGCGCTTCCTATGGACGTCCGCGCCCGCCGCCCGAGAACCCTCGATCCGTTCGAGCCCGCCGAGATCAAGCGGCGCGTGCGCGAGTTCGGCTCGCCGTTGCTGATCATCGACTGCGCGCGGGTGCGCACGCAGTACCGGAAGCTTGCCAAAGCTCTGCCGGGCGTCGATCTGCACTACGCCCTGAAGCCGCTGCCGCACGCCTCGGTCGTGCAGACGGTGCTGGACGAGGGCGGCTTCCTCGACCTCGCAACCACCGGCGAAGTGCATCTCGTGAAGCGGCTCGGCGCGGATCCCGGGCGCTGCATCCACACCCATCCCATCAAGCGCGACGCAGACATCCGCAATGCGCTCGAATTCGGCGTCCGTCTGTTCGTCGCGGACAATCCGGACGAGATCCACAAGTTCGTTGCCTATCGCGAGCGGGTGGAGCTGCTGCTGCGCGTGTCGTTTCGCAGTCCCGGCGCGGTGTGCGACCTGTCCCGCAAGTTCGGCTGCGATCCGGAGGATGTGCTCGTGCTCGCGCGCCTCGCCGCCGAGCTCGGCATTGCAGTGCGCGGGCTCTCCTTCCACGTTGGCTCGCAGGCGGGCGATCCGGGCAAGCACGTCGAGGCGATCGAGGCGTGCGGCACGCTCATGGCCGGGGCGCGGCGCGCGAAGCTCGGCACGTTCGACACGCTCGACATCGGCGGCGGCTTTCCGATCCGCTATCTGCAGCCTGCGCCTGACATCAACCGCTTCTGCGCGCCGATCCGCGCGGCGCTCGGCAAATTGCCGCGCCGGCTGCGCGTCATCGCCGAGCCGGGACGCTTCATCGTGGGCCCGGCCGCGATCGGCGTCGCCTCGGTGATGGGCCGCGCGCGCCGCGAAGGGCACTGGTGGTACTACCTCGACGACGGGCTCTACGGCTCCTACAGCGGCCAGATCTACGATCACGCGCGCTATCCGGTCGAGCCGCTGCGCGAGACCTCCTCGGAGCGCCTGCCCTCGGTGCTCGCGGGACCGACCTGCGACAGCATCGACGTCATCGCCGAGAACCTCATGCTGCCTGAGCTCAAGACCGGCGATCTCATCATCGGCCGCGCAATGGGCGCATACACCTGGGCGAGTGCCTCGGAGTTCAATTTCTTTCCGAAGGCGACCGTCGTCGCCGTGAATTCAAAGCCGGGCGACACCGGCACCGTGATGCCGTTCCCCCTATGATCACGCGCCGTCGAATGCTCGCCGCGGCCGCTTCGAGTGCCGCCGCGCTGCCGCTCGCGGAGCTCTCGCGCGCCGCGGCCCGCGAGCGCTGGATCGAGCTCATGAACACGCACACGAACGAAGTCGCGAGCGTGGCCTATCGAAACGAGGACGGATTGGTGCCCGAGGCGCTCGCGCGCCTCGATCACGTCTTGCGCGACCATCGCAGCGGCGAGCAGCGCGAGATGGATCGCGCGCTCTTCGATCTGCTCGCGGACCTCGCCGCGGCGGCGCAGCGCGAGCCGCGCTACGAGATCATCTCGGGCTATCGTTCGCCCACGACGAACGCGAAGCTCGCGGCGCAAGGCAGCGGCGTCTCCTCGCGCAGCCTGCACATACAGGGCCGCGCGATCGACGTTCGCCTCGTCGGATTTCCCACCGCCGAACTGCGCGATCTCGCGCTCGCCATGAAGCGCGGTGGGGTGGGGTACTACGCGCGGTCGAATTTCGTGCACCTGGACACGGGGCGGGTACGGAGATGGGCCGGCTGAAGCAAATGGTCCGGAGCATCGTGTTCGACGTGGGGTGGGTTTTCGTGCATCTCGACGCGCGGCCGATCCTCGAATGCCTCGCCATCGGCGATGCCGATCGCCCGGCGCTGCAGGCGCTGGTCGAGAGCGTCCACCTCGACGACCACGAGACCGGGCGGGTCCACGGGCATGCGCTCCTCGAGCGCCTCGCCGCACTTGCCCGCCGGCCGGTGTCGCTCGAAGAGGTGCGCGCGAAGTGGCTCGACATGTTCGTGCTGCAGCCGCCGATGGTCGATCTTGCGCACCGCCTGTCCGAGCGCTATCGGGTGCACCTGCTCTCGAACATCGGCGACCTGCACTGGGCGCACCTCTCGCGCGAGTACGGGCTGCACCGCATCGGCCACGGTGCGCTGCCGTCGTTCCTGGCGGGGGTCATGAAGCCGGATGCGGGCATCTTCGCCGAAGCGGAGCGCCGCTTCGGGCTGGAACCCCGGGCCACCGTGTTCATCGACGATCGACTCGAGAACGTCGACGCAGCACGCGCGCGCGGCTGGCAGGGCATTTTGCACAGCGGCCATGCGTCGACCGTCAACGCCCTGCGCGCACTGGGAGTCGAGGGTATGCTGGCGAGCACGAGATGAACAAGAAAGAGCCGGACACTGCGATCCATCGGCAGGTTGCCGCGGCGCGTGATGGGCGAGATCCGCACGTCATCGTCCGCCTGTTCTCCGGCTGGGCGGTGTTCGGACCGACCCAGTTCGTGCGCGGCTACTCGCTGCTGCTTCCCGACCCGGTGGTGCCGACGCTGAACGCCTTGGGGACGCAGGAGCGCACGCAGTTTCTCGTCGATATGACCCGCATCGGCGACGCGCTGGTCAAGGTCGCAGGCGCCACGCGGATCAACTACGCGATCTTCGGCAATCTCGATCCCGCGCTGCACGCGCACATCGTGCCGCGCTACACGGACGAGCCCGAGATGATGCGCACAAAGCATCCCTGGGCCTACGACTGGAGCGCGGCGCCGAAATTTGAGCGCGCCGCGTACCGCGAGCTGAGCGAATCGCTGCGACGCGAGCTCACCCGCATGGGAGTCACGAAGCCGATGCGCTACGAGCCCGGCTCGAATGCTGATCATCCGTGAGCTCTCCCGCAGCTTCCGCGAAGGCGGGCGGGTGCACCGGGTACTCGACGGCGCTTCCGCGGCGATCGCGCGCGGCGAGACGGCGGCGATCGTCGGCCGCAGCGGTTCGGGAAAGTCCACGCTTCTCAATCTGATCAGCGGGATCGACCAGCCCGATTCCGGCACGATCGAGCTCGACGGCCGCGACGTCACCGCGCTGCGCGAGCCGGAGCGCACGCTCTTTCGCCGCCAGCACATCGGTTTCGTCTACCAGTTCTTCAACCTCGTGCCGACGCTCGATGCGGGCGAGAACGTGCGTCTCGTGCTCGAGCTGAATGGCGTGCACGGAGATGCAGCACGAGAGCGCACCGCGGCGATGCTCGAGCGCGTGGGCCTTCGCGATCGCGGCGAGAGTGCGGTCGACACGCTCTCCGGAGGCGAGCAGCAGCGCGTCGCGATCGCGCGTGCGCTCGTGCACGAGCCGCAGGTGATCCTCGCGGATGAGCCGACCGGCAATCTCGACGATGAGACCGCTCGTGTCGTGTTGCCGCTGCTGCTGTCGCTGTCGCGCGAGCGCGGCACGACCCTCCTCATCGTCACGCACGATCATGCTGTCACGGCGAGCGCCGATCGAGTGCTCGAGCTGCGCGACGGCCGGCTGCACGAGTGCGTGTGAGATTTCAGCTGTTTCAAGCCGCGAGTGCGCGCCATCTGCTGCGCCACCCGGGGCAACTCGGCCTCGCGCTGGCCGGCCTTGCACTGGGCGTGGCGACGATCGTCGCCGTCGACATCGCCGTCGGCAGCGCGCGCCGCGCCTTCGAGCTGTCGCTCGATGCGGTGAACGGCAGTGCGACGCATCGTGTGGTCGCGGGTCCGCAGGGAATCGATGAGCGGGTTTACCTGCCGTTTCGGCTCGACGACTCGGCGCGCGCGACACCGATCGTCGAGGGATACGTTACGGTGCGCGATCGCACGCTGCACCTCATTGGAATCGATCCCTTCGCCGACGGCCGCGCTGGAGCGCGCGCAGATGAGAGGCTGGAGCGGTTGAAGCGCTGGCTCATCGAGCCAGGCACCGTGCTGCTTTCGCGCCGCACGGCGGCCGAGCTCGGAATCGAACGGGACGAGTCGTTCGAGCTCGTAATTGCCGGGCGGGCGCATCGCGCCGTGCTACTCGGTTATCTCGAAGGCGCGTCCGACGGCCTGATCGTCACCGACATCGCGAACGCACAGGAATGGCTCGACCTCATCGGGCGCCTGTCGCGCATCGATTTCCAGGTGCCGGCGGGCGAGGCTCGCGACGCAACGCTCGCGGGGCTTCGGGCGGCGTTGCCGCCAGGCTTGCAGATCGAAGAGACGGAACGCGCCAGCCGGCAAAGCCTCGACATGTCCACCGCATTCACGACGAACCTGCAGGCGATGAGTCTGCTCGCGCTGCTCGTCGGCGCGCTGCTCGTCTACAGCGCGATCAGCTTCGCGGTCGTGCAGCGGCGGCGCACGCTCGGCATCCTGCGCGCGCTGGGTGTCACGCGCAGGAAGGTGCTCACGACGGTGCTGCTCGAGGCGGCCGTGCTCGGCATCGTGGGCGCGGCGATCGGCGTTGCGATCGGTATCTGGATCGGCAGGGAGCTGGTCACGCTCGTCTCGCGCACGATCAACGATCTGTACTTCGTCGTGTCCGTGCGCGAAGTCGTGCTGTCGTCGGGCTCGATTGCAAAGGCGCTGGCAACCGGGGCGGGGGTATCGTTGCTCGCCGCGCTGCTGCCGGCGATCGAGGTCGCACACAGCCCGCCGCAGCTCGGATTGCGTCGGTCGGCGCTCGAGGATCGAGCACGCCGCGCGTCGCGAGCGCTCGCAGTCACGGGCGCGGTGTTTGTGCTTTCATCCTTCGTCATCGTGCTCGCATTCGGGCGAAGTCTGTTTGCAGGATTCGTCGCGCTCTTTCTGCTGCTCGCCGCCGCCGCGGCGCTGACACCGGCGGTGTTGCGACTGCTCGCACTGGCCGCCGCGCGACTTGCGGGAAGGCGCAGCCCCATCGCCCGGCTTGCGCTCGCGGAGGTCGCGGCGTCTCTGAGCCGCACCGGCGTCGCGGTCGCGGCGCTCGGCGTTGCGCTCGCGGCGATGATCGGCGTTGCGCTGATGGTCGAAAGTTTCCGCGAATCCCTGCACGAATGGCTCGGACGAGCGTTGCGGGCCGATGTCTATGTCACTGCGCCCGGCCCGGGGTTCGGGCGGCCCGAACGCCGGCTCGAGCCCGAAGCGATCGCGACGCTGCTCGCAACGAACGGCATCGTCGATCACAGCGCGAGTCGTCGCGTCACGGTGCCCTCGTCGCGCGGGCCCATCTCGCTCGACGCGCTGGAGCTCGCCGCCGCGAGCTACGCCGGCATCCAGTTCGTCGCGGGTGATGCCGATCGCATCTGGCCGGCGTTCGCGAACGGCGCCGTCATCGCCTCCGAGTCGCTCGCGTGGCGGCTCGAGCTCGAGCACGGTGACTCGCTCGAGCTCGTGACGCCGGACGGCGTGCGCGCGTTTCCCGTTGCGGGTGTGTATCGGGAGTACGGCAACGATCGCGGCAATGCGCTGATCGATCGCGCGGTTTATGTCCGAATCTGGGAGGACGAAGCGCTCACTTCGCTCGGACTGTACCTCGCGCCAGGCATCGACCCCGCGGCGATGATCGAACGCCTGCGCGCAGCGCTCGCCGGCTCGCAGACTCTTTACATGCGCTCGAATGCGGATGTGCTCGATCTGTCGATGCGCATATTCGAGCGCACATTCGTCATCACCCGTGTGCTGTACTGGCTTGCGGCCGGCGTCGCAGCTATCGGACTCCTGAGCGCGCTGCTCGCCTGGCAGCTCGAGCGCTCGCGCGAGCTTGCGATGCTTCGAGCCCTCGGTGTGACGCCGCGCGCCGCGGCCGGGCTGATCGAGTTGCAGACCACGTTCATGGGGCTCGTCGCGCTGCTCGCGTCGATCCCCACGGGATTGCTCGCGGCACTCATGCTCATCGACGTGATCAACCGCCGCGCGTTCGGCTGGCAGATCGATCTGCACCTGCGGGCCTCGCCCTTCGTCGATGCCCTGGTGCTCGCGGTCGCCGCCGCACTGGCCGCAGGGTTGTACCCTGCCTGGCGCGCGGCTCGGGCGCCGCTCGCGAGCGAGATGCGGGAGGAGTGATGAGCAGGGCCGCCGTGTTCCTGGCGCTGATCGCTTCTGTTGTCGCGGTGGCGGGCGCCGCGCCCACATCGCGCCTCGGCGCATTGCGCGCGGGTAACGATGCTCGCCTTTTCGCCCAGGCGCTCGAGCCACGGACTTTCGAGTTCCCGCGCGATCATGGGCCACACCCGGAGTTCCGGCATGAATGGTGGTATGTCACCGGCAACCTCGATGCGGAGGGTGGCGAGCGCTTCGGATTCGAGCTCACGTTCTTTCGTTACGCCCTGGCGCCCGAGGTCAAGGGGCGTTCGCGTTGGCGCACGAGCCAGATCTATTTCGCGCATTTCGCGGTGACAGATGTCGGGCGCGAGCGCTTCCATTTTGCACAACGCTACGCGCGCGGCGCGTTGGGACTCGGAGGCGCGCAAGCCGTGCCGCTTCGCGTGGGAATCGAGAGCTGGTCGATCGCAGAATCGTCCGACGGCGAGACGTGGCAACTCCGCGCCGGCGATGACGATTACAGACTCACGCTCGACCTGCGTGCGACGCAGCGGCCCGTGCTCAACGGTGATCGCGGATTGAGCCGCAAGTCGACTGACCCGGGTGCGGCCAGCTACTACTACTCGATGCCGCGGCTGCACGTGCGCGGGCAGGTCGCGCGCGGGTTAGAGACGCATGCGGTGTCCGGCCTCGCGTGGCTCGACCGTGAATGGGGAAGCGGTGCGCTCGGGCTCGACCAGGAAGGCTGGGACTGGTTCGCGCTGCAGCTCGATGACGGCAGCTCGCTCATGTTTTACGCGCTGCGCACGCGCGAGGGTCGCGATGCACTCAGTGCCGGCACCTCGATCGCAGCCGACGGCCGCACGCAGCCGCTGCGGAACGAAGATGTGCTGATCGATGTGCTCGATCACTGGGACAGTCCGCGCGGCGGCCGCTATCCCGCGCGCTGGAGGCTTCGCGTACCGTCGCTCGCGCTCGATCTGGATGTGCGACCGGTGCTCGCTGATCAGGAGCTGGACACCGATCCGCCGTACTGGGAGGGCGCGGTCGACGCCAAAGGCTCGCGCACCGGACGCGGTTACGTGGAGCTCGTCGGCTACGCGCGCTGAGGCCAGCGCGTATCGCGACATCATGCGAGTCGACCCGCTTCGATAATTCGATCACGACGTTCATCAGTTGCTGGCTGACCGCGGATGCGCGCCTCAGCCGTACGAACGCACGCATGATCTCGATGTTCACGGCGATCGCAGCGGAGCTGCGCAGCACGCTCGAAAGCATTGCGACGCCTTGCTCTGTGAACGCACACGGAAGATAGCGGCGACCCCCATGTTCTCGGTTCACACTTGAGGTCACAATTTGTGACCTCAAGTTTGTAAGTTCATGTTTATTAAGACGAAACATGAAATCCACCGGAAACCGTCCTGCGTTTCGGCGGACCGCCTGCAGCAAGACCTTGGTCGACACGCCGTACAGCTGCGCTAGATCCGCGTCCAGGAGGACCTTTTGTCCGCGCAGCGTGCGAATGCGATCGTCGATCGCGACCGCAGCGGACGTCTTCCCCTTCATGACGGCCCGAGAGTACCGCCCACCCGTGTGAAATGCGGCTTGTGTTTCTCGCGGATGTCCTCTATTTCTGCCGCCCCGCCCATGGCCGTCTCGCCCGACTATCTGACCTTCGCGCTGGAGCAGCTCGCCGGCCTCGGGCAGGTCAGCGCGCGGCGGATGTTCGGCGGCGTCGGTCTCTACAACGATTCGCTGTTCTTCGGTCTCATCGACGATGACGTGCTGTACCTCAAGGTGGATGACTCGAACCGCGCGGACTACGTATCGCGCGGCATGCCGCCGTTTCAGCCTTTCAAGGACAAACCCGAATTCTCGATGAGCTACTTCCAGGCGCCGCCGGATGTACTCGAGGATGCCGAACAGTTGACGATCTGGGCACGCAGGTCCGTCGCGGTCGCGGCGGTGAAACCGAAAAAGAAGGCGCGTCGCGCGCGGTAATCTCCGTTCAGGGGGTTGACGTGGACTTCAAGAAGCTCGGACAGCGAGTCAGGGAATGGCCGTTCATAGTCGCGATCGGCGTGCTCGTCGGCCTCGTCACCGGCGGCACGATGTGGATGAGCGAGCGAAAGGATCCGACGATCGGCAGCCTCGTCGGCAGCTTCGTGAAGGGCACCGAAACGACGGCGCTCGCGCCGGAACGGCTCGAGGGATTCGCGCCGGCGGAGCTCGGAGGCCTGCCGCGATCCTCACTCACTTCCGATCGCGATAGTGCGTTCGGCGTTCAGGTGGCCGAGCTCCACGCGGCGTACGGAGACGGCGAGCGTCAGTTGCGACTCGGGATCGTGGACACGGGCAGCGTGAGCGGGCTCATGGCGATCGCCGATTGGGCCGACATCGAGGAGGAGCGGCGCATGCCGAATGGCTACGACCGCACGACCACGGAAGGCGGCCGCATCGTGCATAGAAAGTGGGACGAGACGCGCAAGCGGGGAGAGTACGCGGTGATCCTCGGTCAGCGTTTCGTCGTCGAGGTCCGCGGCAACGCAGACAGCATGAAGGACCTCGAAGCGACCGCCTGGTCGCTCGACCTCGATGCGCTCGAAGCGCTCAAGAGCGAAGGCGTAAAGAACTAGCGCGTCAACCGTGAAGCAGGGCGATCGCCCAGGCGATCGCGACGGCGCCCAGCGCAGCGAAGCCGGCCGCCCATTGCGGCACGCGATCGAGCGCGCGGCGCACGGCCGGCAGCGCCGCGATGCCGCCGGCGAGCACGCCGAGCAGAAATCCACCGACGTGCGCGACGACGTCGGTGTTCTCGCCCGCGGAGCCGAACCAGCCCAGAAGAATCACGCCGACGACGAGCGGCCCCCAGCGCACGGACCAGCGCCGCGCGCGCGGATAGTGCTCGCGCCACGAATGCGCCGCGAGCACGCCCAACGCGGCGAACACGGCGGTCGAGGCGCCGACGGCGCGGTGCTCGGCCGGGCCGAACAGCGCCTCGAGCAGGTTCGATGTCGATGCGGCGAGCACGATCAATGCCCACGCGACGCCCGGGCCGAGCTGTCGGCCCGCGAGCACGCCGAACCAGATGCCGGCGGCGAGATTCGCCAGAAGGTGGGGCCCATCGGTGTGCAGCGTCAACGCCGTGATCGCACGCCACCATTCGCCGCTCTGCACGCGCGCGGCATCGAGGTCCCCGCGCCAGAAAGCATCGAGCGGGCCGATGCCGATCGCGAGCGCGAACGCGATACCAGCGATGACGACGCCGTAGAGCACAACGCCGAGCACCGCGCGCGGATGGCGCCGCGGCGGGGGTGCCGCGAACGCAGCCGCACGAAGCGCAGCGGCGTGCCGCTGTTCCGCTTCGTAGCGTGCGAGCTGCGCACGCGCCTCGGCGGCGTGCATCTCATCGACGTACACGCGATAAAAGTCGGGATCCGCGCCGATTGCGCTCGGCACGCCGACCGCAAGCAGCACGAACGCCCGCTCGTCACAGTCGGCGAGGTGGGGCGAGCGATAGACTTCCTGGACGTCCGGCAAGGCAGGCGGAGTCTACGCGGCCGTCCTTACACTTGCCCTGAGCGGGACGATTGCGGCACTTCGTCGGCGCTAGCGCGGCGCGCGCGCCTTACGCGCCGGCGCCGCTGCCTTCGCCTTCGCCACCGGCTGCAAGATCGGGTTACGCAAAGGAATCGGCGTGTCGAGGATGATCGACGTGCTCGACTGGCCGAACGCGTTCAGCCGCTCGAGGATGACGCCGAGCTCCTCGACCGACCGCGCGACGACGCGCGCGACTGCGCAGTCCTCGCCGGTGACGCTGTGCATCTCCATCACCTGCGGAATGCTTCGCGCCGCCTCGACGAGGGCGCGCTTGTGCACCGTTGAGGAGCGCAGCCGCACGAAAGCGTGGATGGCAAAGCCGAGGCGTGCGGGGTCTACCCGCAACTGGGTGCCTTGCACGATGCCGCGTTCCTCCAGACGTCGCACGCGATCCGCGATCGTGGGTTGGGAAACCTCGAGCTCACGTGCCAGATCGGCAAAGGGCCGGCGCGCGTCAGCTTCGAGACTGGCTAGAATTCGAAGGTCCAGGTTGTCCATGCCTTGCATAATAAGGCGAAGGGAGCCCGTAAGCTTCAAAAATGTAGGGCAGAGCCGCCGCGCCGGCGCTAGCATTCGCAACTTCATGAACGCTTCACCGTGGCTCATAGCCGCGTGTCTTGCGGCTGTGTACATCGTTTGGGGAACGACCTACTACGCGTTGAAGGTCGGCGTCTCCGAGACCGGACCATTCTTCCTTCTTGGCACGCGGTTCGTCGCCGCCAGTGTCCTGATGTTTGCGTACCTACGGTGGCGCGGGCATCCCTGGCCGACGGCCGCGCAATGGCGCGGTGCGAGCATGCTCGGATTCCTGATGCTCGTGATCGGCCTGGGTGGCGTCACGTCCGCGGAGCAGTGGGTCAGCTCGGGCGCCACCGTCGCACTCATCAGCGCGATGCCGTTGATGACGGCAGCCTGGTCCGTGGTGTTCGGGCGCTCACCGCGTCCGCTCGAATGGGTCGCGATCGCGATTGGCGCAGTCGGCACCTTGTTGATGGTCACGGGCGCCGACCTGCGCGCAAGCCCGCTCGGCACCGCGCTGATTCTGTTCGGTTGCCTCAGTTGGTCGTTCGCGTCGGTGACCCAGAATCGCTTCGAGACGGCGCCGGGCGCCCGCGGATTCGCCGCCGAAATGCTCACGGGCGGCGTGATCGCATTCATCGTGAGCGCCGTGCTCGGCGAGTCCTGGACCCTGCCCACGTCCGGCGCGGTGTGGTGGGCATGGAGTTACCTGGTCGTGTTTGGCTCGATCATCGCGTACTCGGCCTACCGCACGCTCATCGAGCGCGCCACGCCGACGCTCGCCTCGACTTACGCGTACGTCAATCCACCCGTTGCGTTGCTCGTCGGCTGGTGGCTCGGCGACGAATCGTTCTCGCCGAACGTCCTCATCGGACTTCCCGTCGTGCTCGCCGCGGTAGGGTTGCTCGCGTGGGCGCAGATGGGACCGCGGGCGGAGGGGGTTGCTACCAGATCGTCGGCACGGGCTGTAGGCGGCGTAGCCGCTGATCGGCCGTAACGAGTGGCACGCCGAGAACTGCCGCAGTCGCGAGGATGATTCGATCGAGCGGATCGCCGGGGATCTCGTCCCCGAAGCCTCCTGCCTTGGCGGCGATCTCGGCCGTCACGGATTCGATTCGAAGCTCGGGCAGTCGGAGCAAGTCCTCGAGCCACCGATCAGCGCTCGTTGTGAGCGTGAGGCGACCTCGTCGCACCAGCGTGACGATCTCGAGAATGCTCGCTGCGGATGCCGAGAGGGGGCCGGATGCCATGGCCGACCGGATCGCCCGCCGCGCCTTCGCGGTGAGTTTGGTGGGACTCGCCAACCACCATACGAGCACGTGCGTATCGAGAACCATCAGCGGTTCATTTCCCACTCATCCGGCTTGAAGGCCGGGTCGGTCGGATTCTCGTAGCGCACCACGCTGCCGCGCAGCCGGCGACGTGCTGCATCCGCGTCGTCGGGTGCGCCGTTCGGAGGCGTGATCTCCGCGATCACTTTGCCGCGCGACGTCACGCGGAGCCGATGGCCCCGCCGCACCCGGGCCAGAAACTCCTGCAAATGCGCACGCAGGCGCGTCACGGTGATCTCTTCCATCGAGCTCGAGCCCTCGATCTGTACATTTCAAACGTACATGGCGGCGAGCGCAACGTCAATTTCGCGTGCGTTCGATCAGATTTCCGCGACTGTAAAAACCCTGCTCGCCCACTCTGTCCGTTTCCCATGTTCGTCAGCGCATGCCGTTCACGGCCGAGGTGTCGTTATGTCGCTCAGAGTGGTGATCGCGATCGCGATGGCGGTGGGTTGCGGTGCAAACGCCGCGGCGAGCCACCGCTTGCCCGACGTGCAGGTCGAGATCGTCGATGAGAACGGCCGGCAGTTCGAGCAGTTTCCCACGCGCACGCGCGGCGGCGGAGCCGCGTATCGCGCATACCTGCAGGCCGAGCGCGGCGCCTCGTACCGCATCCGCGTGCACAACGGCACTGGCGAACGAGTTGGCGTCGTCATCGCGGTGGATGGCCGTAACATCATCTCCGGCGCACGCTCCGAGCTCACCCGCGGCGAGCCGATGTACATCCTCACGCCATGGGCGCAGGAGGAGTACTCCGGATGGCGCACGAATCTCTCCGACGTGCACGAGTTCTATTTCACCGATTGGGAAGACTCCTATGCCGAAGCGTTCGGCGATCGTTCCGCGAAGGGCGTGATCGCGGTGGCGGTATATCGGGAGAGAGAGCGGCCGCTCGAACTGCACCGGCGGCCGTACTCGAAGGATTCCCCGGCGGCGCCCGCAGCGGGCCGCGCCGATGAGCGCAGCGCAAGCTCGAAACAGGCCGCCGAGCCTGGCACCGGCTTCGGCGATCGGCGCTACGAGCCCGCAACGCGCGTCGCATTCAACGCCGAGTCGCGCGCGAGCTCGCGCGTGTTCCTGAAATACGAGTGGCCCGGGACCTTGTGCCGCAAGCGCATCGCGGACTGCGCGTCCGATCGCAATCGGTTCTGGGACGAGGATCTGGCGTTCGCGCCGTTCCCGCGCCGGCGTTAGCCGGTACAATGCACCGCATGACGACGCGCTGACATCGATTTCGTCGTCGGCGTCGGCGACTTCGCGCGCGTGCGCGCAGGATCCATTGCCGCGTGATATCGATCGAGGATCTGATCCTGGCGAAAACGGCCCTCGGGCGAGAAAAGGATTTGCTAGCCGTCAAAGAGCTTCGTGCGATAGTCGAAAAGCTCGCCGGACATTAGAAGGGGCAAACGTGCCGAAGAATCGCCTGATCCTGCCGCTTCTGATCGCAGTCGCACTGCTCTTCTTCCTCCTGCCCTCCCTCGCGCGCGTCTACACGGACTGGCTGTGGTTCGGCGAGGTCGGCTACGAACAGGTGTTCCTGAAGACACTCGGTACGCGCTTCGGGCTCGGGGCCTTGGTGTTCTCGATCGCGCTCGCGGTGCTGTACGCGAACATCCGGCTCGCGCAGCGCGCGCTCGGACAGCGCTCGTTCACGGTGTTCGGGCCGCAGGGGCCGCGCACCATCGCGCTCGACATGGGGCGCCTGAAGCCGCTCTTCCTGATCGCCTCGGGCATCGCCGCGCTCTTCATCGCGATGTACGCGGCGGCGCGCTGGGACACGTGGCTCATGGCGCGCAACGCGGTGGCGTTCGGCACGAGCGATCCGATCCTCGGCTACGACGTCAGTTTTTATCTGTTTCAACTGCCGCTGCTGCAGCTCATCTACAACCTCGCCTTCGCCACCGTGGTGCTGGCAGCGCTCGGCGTCGGCGTCGCGCACTTCGCCGGCCAGAACCTCGCGTTCGATCCGATGCGTGGGCTCTTGATCAGCCGCGACGCGCGGCGGCACCTCAGCTTCCTCCTGGCGGCACTCTTCGTGCTGTTCGCATTCCGCGCGTGGCTCGGCATTCCGCAGGAGCTCGTCACCTCGTCCGGCATCGTGCACGGCGCCTCGTACGTCGATGTCTACGCGCGCATTCCGGTGCAGTGGGCGCTCGTCGCGGCCGCGATCATCGGCTCCGGCTTCGCCGTGTTTCAGGCGACCACGACGCGGTACTGGCCGGTGCTGGCGGCGGTCGGCGTCTATGTCGTGGTCGCGCTCGCCGGCAACATCTACGCGTACGTACTGCAGCGCTTCGTCGTCACGCCGAACGAGCAGGTGCGCGAGGAGCCGTTCATCAGGCATTCGATCGCGGCGACGCGCGCGGGCTTTGCGCTCGACAAGGTGGTCGAGCGACAGCTCTCCGGTGAGACCACGCTGACGGCCGCCGATATCGACCGCAACGCGACCACGTTCCAGAACGTGCCGCTGTGGAACGACCGGCCGCTGCTCGACACCTTCGGGCAGCTGCAGGAGATCCGCACGTACTACGACTTCGTGTCGGTGGACAACGATCGCTACGTCATCGACGGCGAGTACCGCCAGATCATGCTCTCGGCGCGCGAGATGAACTCCGAGGCGCTGCCGAGCCGCACCTGGATCAACCAGCAGCTCACGTTCACGCACGGCTACGGCCTCACGCTCGGTCCCGTGAACCAGGTGACGCCGGAGGGCCTCCCGGTGCTCTTCATAAGAGACCTGCCGCTGCGCTCGACCGTCGATCTCAAGGTGGATCAGCCGCAGATCTACTTCGGCGAGCTCTCCAACGATCACGTGTTCGTGAAGACGGCGACGAAGGAGTTCGACTACCCGCGCGGGGACGACAACGTCTTCGGCACCTACGACGGCAAGGGCGGCGTCGCGCTCGGCGGCATCTTCAGGAAGCTGCTGTTCGCGGTGCGCTTCGCCTCGACCGAAACCTTCTTCTCGCCGAGTCTCGATGCCGACAGCCGGGTGCTCATGTACCGCCGCATCGCCGAGCGCGTGCAGCGGATCGCGCCGTTCCTGCGCTACGACCCCGATCCGTATCTTGCGATCTCGAACGGAAGGCTCGTGTGGATCCAGGACGCGTACGCGACGAGCAGCAGCTATCCGTATTCGACGCCCACGCGCACCGGCATCAACTACATCCGCAACTCGGTGAAGGTGACGATCGACGCGCGCGACGGCACGGTCGTCTTCCACCTGCTCGACACCGAGGATCCGGTGGCCGCAACGCTCGCCCGCGTGTTCCCGGCGCTCTTCAAACCGCTGAGCGCGATGCCCGAGGACCTGCGCACGCGGCTGCGCTACCCGCAGGGCATCTTTTCGCTGCAGGCCGCGATGTTCGCGACGTTCCACATGACGCGTCCCGCGACCTTCTACAACCGCGAGGACCAGTGGGACATTCCGCTGCTGGAGCAGAACGACGAGGCGCGGTCGATGTCGCCCTACTACACGATCATGAAGCTGCCGGGCGAGAAGAGCGCGGAGTACATCCAGATGCTCCCGTACACGCCGCGCCAGAAAGACAATCTCGCCGCCTGGATGGTGGCGCGCAGCGACGGGGAGAACTACGGCCAGCTCATGGTGTTCCAGTTTCCGAAGGAGACGGTGATCTTCGGACCGCGGCAGGTCGCCGCGCGCATCGCGCAGGACGAGGTAATCGCACCGCAGATCACGCTGTGGAATCAGCAGGGTTCGGAGGTCATCCAGGGCACGCTGCTCGTGATTCCGATCGAGGAGTCGCTCATCTATATACGGCCGATGTATCTGCGCGCTGCCGGTGGGCGCATTCCCGAGCTGAAACGCGTCGTGGTCGGCTACCGTAATCAGATTGTCATGGAAGAGACACTCGACGAAGCGCTGGCGCGGCTGTTTCCGGGCGTATCGAGGCGCAGGCCGAAGGAATCGGTCGCACCGCCACCTGTGGTGCCGGCGCCCGCAACACGGGAGCCCGCTGCTTCCGCTGACATCGGTGCGCTAGCCGAGCGGGCGCGTCAGCATTACGAACGAGCAATGCAAGCGCAGCGCGCGGGCGACTGGGCGCGATACGGCGAGGAAATTCGCCAATTGGGTGAAGTGCTTGAGCAAATCGCCGTCCGTAAATGACATCCGTTATGTTTAGTTGCCGCCAAACCACACGTCTTGCGGGATTGAATTCGGCCAAGGCGAGGAGTACGTTCGCTCGCGTGTTTTAACCGGCAGGCGCGCGAGCAGGGAGATACTCGAAAGCGGTGAGGCGCGCGTAGCCGCTGCGTCTCGTCGGTGTCGATTCCGACCCCGCTGCGTGTCCCAACCAGAAAATAACAGGGGATGCAGCAATGAAGTTGAAACCACTCCCGACGAGGGCGTTCGCACTCGCCGTCGGCACGATGCTCGGCGCTGTGTCGAGCAGCGGATGGGCGGCCGAAAAATTCGACCGCGGATTCCTCGACAAGCAGGGCGAGGAGATCGAAGTATTCATTCGCCT
>JBQTHP010000196.1:0-31105 GCA_052389755.1 Gammaproteobacteria bacterium | reverse complement strand
GGAACAGGCACGGGCAAGACGTTCGCGTATCTGGTTCCTGCGCTCCTGTCGGGCATGCGGGTGCTGATCTCGACGGGCACGCGCACGTTGCAGGATCAGCTCTTCTCGAAGGACCTGCCGCTGGTCGCCGGCGCGATCGGGGTGCCGGCGCGCGTCGCGCTCCTCAAGGGCAGGGCGAACTACCTCTGCCGTTACCGCCTCGCTCGCACGGGCGCGCAGCTCGCCCTCGAGGTGGGTGGTGTGCCGGGACGGATGCTCGGCCGCATCGAACGCTGGGCGCGCACCACGCGGCGGGGCGATCTCGCGGAAGTTTCCGGTCTGTCCGACTTGCATCCCATCTGGCCGCAGATCACCTCTACGCGCGACAACTGCCTCGGCGCGCGCTGTCCGGATTTCAGTCGCTGTCACGTCGTGGCTGCGCGGCGCGAAGCGCAGGAAGCAGACGTCGTCATCGTCAATCATCATCTGCTGCTGGCGGACCTCGCGCTGAAGGAGGACGGGTTCGGCGACCTTCTCGGTTCGGCCGATGCGGTGATCCTCGATGAAGCGCACCAGATCGCCGACCTCGCCACGCAGTTCTTCGGCGCGAGCGTCGGCGGCCGCCAGATCGATCTCCTGCTGAAGGACGTCCAGAGCGAGATTGCGACCGCTGCCCCGGAGACCACTACCATGACCGGCGCGTCGGCCGCGCTTCGCGGCGTGGACGAGGCGCTGCGCTGCCTCGTCGGCGAGCTGCCGCGCGCGATCGGACGCTATCCGTGGGACTCGACTACGTCCGCCGCGCATCACGCGGTCGAGGACCTGGCACAGCTCGTCGCCGCGCTGGGCAGCGAGCTCGAAGCGCTCGAATCGCATCCCGCTCTCGCGCATGCGAGCCAGCGCGCCGCCGTCATCGCCGCATCGCTCGAGCGCATCTCGTCTCCCCACACCGACGAAGGCGCACGCACCGTCGAGATCGCCGCGCGAGGATTTACGCTCGCCCTGCTGCCGTTTGATATCTCGTCGCGCTTCCAGGCACTCATTCAGTCGCGCCCGTGCTCGTGGATCTTCACCTCGGCCACGCTGTCGGTGGGCGAGGACTTCGGCCACTTCAGCGGGCGGCTTGGTCTCGGGCACGTCGATACACTGCAGATTCCGAGCCCCTTCAACTACGAAGGGCAGGGCGTGCTCCTCCTGCCCGAAGGTCTGCCCGCGCCCTCATCGGCGCAGTATGTGGCCGCGGTGATCGATACCGCGCTGCCGCTGATCGAAGCCTCGCGCGGCGGAGCGTTCGTGCTCTTCACGAGCCATCGCGCGCTGTCGCAGGGCGCGGCGCTCCTGCGCGCGCGATGGGGAAGCTCGCCGCCATTCGAGCTCTACGTGCAGGGCGACGCGCCTCGCGAGCAGCTGCTGCGCCAGTTTCGCGACGACGGCTACGGCGTGCTCCTCGGCACGGCCAGTTTCTGGGAAGGCGTCGACGTGAAGGGTCAGGCGCTGCGGCTCGTCGTCATCGAGAAGCTGCCGTTCGCCTCGCCGGACGATCCCATCGTCAAGGCACGCATCGAGTACCTGCAGTCACACGGTGGAAACGCGTTCAGGGACTACCAGCTGCCGGAGGCGGCGCTCGCCTTGAAGCAGGGCGTCGGCAGGCTGGTGAGAAGCGAAGAGGATCGCGGCGTCGTCGTGCTCTGTGATCCCCGCATCGTCGAACGCGGTTACGGCCGGGTATTCGTCGATGCATTGCCGCCGTTTCGCGTGACGCGCGAGGCGGACGATGCCGTGCGATTTCTGCGCCGCCACTCCCCGCCGCCGCGCCCGGAGCGCGAACCCGCGCGTCCGCCGCGCCGCGCGCGGAACCGCGGCGCTCGTCGATCCACGGCATGACGATTCTCGCCATCGATACCGCGACCGAAGGCTGCTCCGCCGCGCTGCTGCTTCCCGACCGTCTGCTCGAGCGTTTCGTCGAGCTCGAACGCGGTCATTCCGAACGGATTCTCGGCATGGTCGATGAGCTGCTTGCAGAAAGCGGCCTGACGCTGGCGGAGCTCGACGCGATTGCATTCGGCCGCGGTCCCGGTGCGTTTACCGGCGTACGGCTGGCGGCCGCGGTGACCCAGGGGCTCGCTTACGGCGCGAACCGGCTCGTCGTGCCGGTTTCGGATCTGCGCGCAGTGGCCCAGCAGGCTATCGATCTGGCACCGCACGCCGGCGCGGTGCTCGTTTGCAACGATGCGCGCATGAAAGAGGTGTACTGGGGATGCTTCACGCGCGGCAGGGATGGGATCGCGCAAGCGGCGTCCGCCGAGCATGTCGCCGCGCCGGAGAGGGTGGAGCTGCCTCGCGGCCTGCCAGGCGAGATTCACGGCGCAGGGCGGGGTTTTGGCGCCTATCCGGCCCTTGCCGCGCGCCTCGGTGCGCAGCTCGCCTGCGTGCACGCGACGCTGCTGCCGCGCGCACGCGAGATCGCCCGTATCGCGGAGGTCGAACGCCTCGCCGGCACCGCCGTGCCGCCTGAGGAGGCGCTTCCGGTCTATCTGCGGGACGACGTGGCTCGGCCGGCGCCGCGCCATTGACACGGCGGCGCCGCGTCATGAATCTGCAACATGTCTTGCTTGTAATGCCCGCGCCATATAAGTGTCGGAAAACCATGCCAGGAAAGCAGGTTCTGATCGTCGAGGACGAGCGTCCGATACGCGAGATGATCGCCTTCGGTCTGAAACGCGCGGGCTTCGAGGTGCGCGAGGCGGAGGACTGTCGCAGCGCGCGCGCGCAGCTCGCCGACCGGCGTCCCGACCTCATGCTCATCGACTGGATGCTGCCGGACATGAGCGGCCTCGAGCTGACGCGTTCGCTCAAGCGCGACCGCGAGACGCGGGAGGTCCCGATCATCCTGCTCACCGCGCGCGCCGAGGAGGGCGACAAGGTGGCGGGCCTCGAAGGGGGCGCCGACGACTACGTCACAAAGCCCTTCTCGCCGCGGGAGCTGCTCGCCAGGATCAACGCCGTGCTCCGTCGTATGACGCCCCACGCCGAGGGCGAGCGCATCGAGCTCGAGGGCCTTTCGATCGATCAGTCGAGCCATCGCGTCACGGGCGGCGGGCAGACGATCGGTCTCGGACCGACCGAGTACCGCATGCTCGAATTCTTCATGATGCATCCCGAACGCGTCTACACGCGCGAGCAACTGCTCGATCGCATCTGGGGCGGCAACGTCTACGTCGAGGAACGCACGATCGACGTGCACATCCGCAGACTGCGCAAGGCGCTGGAAGCTTCCGGGTACGACCGATTCATCCAGACCGTGCGCGGCGCGGGATATCGTTTCTCGGCGCACGCCGAGTGACCGATGAACCGCACGACGGCAGGCTGGTGGTTCGCGGCCGTGCGTCTCGCCGCGGCGGTCGCGGTCGGGCTCCTCGTCGGCTGGATGCTCGGCGAGATCTGGGCGGGCCTTGCAGGCACCCTCGCGATGTATCTCGGATGGCAGCTCGTGAATCTGTTCCGTCTGGATTGGTGGCTGCGGCATCGCTCGCAGGTCGATCCCCCCGACGCCGGCGGCCTTTGGGGTGACGTCGTCGCGCAGGTTGTCCGCCTGCATCGGCGCAAGCGCTACCACAAGCAGCGCCTGATCCAGCTCTTCCGCCAGCTTCGTCGCTCGACCGCCGCGTTGCCGGACGGCGTCGTGGTGCTCGGTGCCGAGCTCGAGATCCTCTGGTTCAACCGGACGGCCTGGCAGCTGCTCGATCTGCGGCGACCCGCCGATCTCGGACTGCGCATCGACAATCTGCTGCGCCAGCCGGAATTCACGCGCTACGTTCGCAGCGGCGAGTTCGATCAGCCGGTCGTCGTGCAGCCCGACGCGGCGAGTGACCGCTACCTCGCCGTGCAGATCGTCCCGTACGGAGAGGGGCAACGCCTGCTGCTGGTGCGCGACGTCTCCCGGCAGATGCGTCTCGAGGCCATGCGCAAGGACTTCATCGCCAACGCCTCGCACGAGCTGCGTTCACCCCTCACGGTCATCTCGGGATATCTCGAGACATTGAGCCAGGACTCCGCGCTCGACAGCGATCTGCAGGCGCCCCTTGCCGAGATGCGCCGTCAGGCCGAGCGTATGACCGGGATCATCCGCGACCTCCTCGAGCTCTCGAAGCTGGAGGGCGACGACCGGGAAGTCGGCGGGCGACCCATCGAGATCGCGCCGCTGCTCGCGCTGCTCCGGAAAGATGTGCTCGCGCGCGCGGAGCATCCGCAGGAGGTTCGCGTCCGGGTCGACAGCCGCGCGCGGCTCGTGGGCGATGAGCCGGAGATCCACACCGCGTTCTCGAACCTCGTCGACAACGCCGCGAAATACACGCCGCCGCACGGCTCGATCGAGATGCGTTGGTGGACGGACGATGCCGGCGGTCACTTTTCCGTCACGGACACCGGTATCGGCATCCCCGCGGAGCACATCCCCCGTCTGACGGAGCGTTTCTACCGTGTCGATGCGGGACGCTCGCGCGCCACCGGCGGATCCGGTCTCGGTCTTGCGATCGTCAAACATGTCCTGCAGCGGCACGGCGCGACGCTCGAGATCGAAAGCACGCTCGGCGAGGGCAGCACTTTCACGTGTCACTTTCCGGCGAGGCGTGTGGAGGCCGTCGAGATAAGCGCGATAAGCGCTTAATAAATTGAATGATTCCGTCACCGATCTGTCACGAAGATCGGCGATGCTCCCGGCAATGCGCGTGCGTACCCTGTTCCTGTCCGACACGCATCTCGGGTTCAAGCGGGCCCGCGTCCATGAGCTCGTGGAGTTTCTGCGCGGCGTCGAGGCCGGGTGCATCGTCCTCGTCGGCGACATCGTCGATGCACTGAGTCTCGCGCGGCGCGCGTTCTGGTCGGACGGGCACACGCAGGTGCTGCGCGCTCTGCTCGCGAAGCGCCGGGCGGGCGCGCGCCTCATCTACACTCCCGGCAACCACGACGAGAGCGTGGGACTGATCGCGGAGCTGCTCCGGGGACAGGTCGAAGTGCACCGCGAATGGGCGCATCGCACGGCAGCCGGGGAGCGGCTGCTCGTTCTGCACGGCGACCAGTTCGACGCTCACATCGCGGGCGGCGCGTGGCTCGACCGGGTCGGGAGCGCGATGTATGACTTGACGGTCGCGCTCAACGACCGCCTGAACGACGTGCGGCGGCTTCTCGGGAAACCGTACTGGCCGCTCGCGGAACACCTCAAGCTTGCGATCGACGCGAGCGCGGGCTACATCGCCCGCTTCGAGGCCGCCGCCGCGAGCCACGCGCGGGCGTATGGGTTCGACGGCGTCGTCTGCGGACACATTCATCGTGCGAGCCTGCGGCGCGTCGGGGAAATCGTGTACTGCAATACGGGCGACTGGGTCGAATCGTGCTCGGCGGTCATCGAGACGGAACGCGGCGAGCTGCAGCTTTGGCGCTGGACGCATGGCGCGAGCCTGCCGGCGGCGCCCCTGCCCGCGCGAGCCACATGTGATCGGACCGGCAGATCGCGCGTGCCCGCGTTTCCTGTGCCGGAGGTTTCGCTATGATGCCCGCGCGGGCCACGCCGCCCGCACGAGGCCGCCCCATGGAAACCGCAGATCTCAGCCATCACATCTCGCGCCGCTTCAACGAGGATCTCGAGCGCGTGCGGAACAAGGTGCTCACGATGGGCGGATTCGTCGAGCAGCAGCTCCACAAGGCCGTGACGGCGCTCACGGAAGGGGACAGCACGCTGGGTGAATCCGTCGCGCTGGACGACGAGAAGGTCAATCGCATGGAGGTGTCGATCGACGAGGAGTGCAGCCGCATCCTCGCGACTCGCAGCCCCACCGCCGGCGATCTGCGCGTGATCGTCGCCATCATCAAGACCATCACGGATCTCGAGCGCATCGGCGATGAGGGCGAGAAGATCGGCTACATCGCCTCGCGACTCGCGACCATGGAGCGGCCGGCCGACAAGTATCGCGAGATCAAGCACCTCGGCCGGCTGGTCTCCGAGATGGTGCACAACGCGCTCGATGCATTCGCCCGCATGGATTCGCAGGCCGCGCTGCAGGTCGCGCGTCAGGACCGGTTCGTCGACGAGGAGTACGAGTCGATCCAGCGACAGAGCATCACTTTCATGATGGAAGATCCGCGCACGATCCGCCGTGCGCTCGATGTGATGTGGGTCGTTCGTGCGCTCGAGCGCATCGGCGATCACGCCAAGAACATCGGCGAGTACGTGATCTACATGGTTCACGGCAAGGACGTGCGGCATATCTCGCTCGACGACGTCGAGCGCGAGCTCGGTACCCGCGCAGGCCCCGCGGCATCCGGCTGATCGACTCGCCGTGCTTCGCGCCCGGCTCGGCCGCCGCCCGTTGAACTTCCTCGGCGCGCTCGCCTGCGCGTCGCTGCTTGGGTATGCGCTCTACGCGGAGCACATGCTCGGATTTCCGCCGTGCCCCCTCTGCGTCTTTCAAAGAGTCGGCGTCGCAACGCTCGGGATCGTGTTTCTCCTCGCAGCGCTGCATCATCCGAGAGGCCGCGCGACGTACGCGTATGCGGGGCTCGTTGCGCTCGCCGCGCTCGCGACCGCGGGAGTGGCCGGGCGGCATCTCTACATCCAGAGCCTGCCGCTCGGTACGGTCCCGTCATGCGGTGCGCCGCTCGATGCGATGCTGCGGTTCGATCCGGTGTTCGACGTCGTGAAGAAGGTGCTCACGGCATCCGGCGAGTGTGGAACGATCGACTGGGCGTTCCTCGGGCTTTCGATGCCGGCGTGGGTGCTGATCTGCGCAATCGCTCTCGGCATCCTCGGAGTCTGGGTCAATGCCCGTGGAAACGGGCTTCCGGCTGCCGCCTTCCGCCCTCCGGCCGGATAAGAGCGCTGAGTCGAGCGTAGACGTTCGTGCGACCGGTGGGCATTGAAGGCCCGGCAGCTCCACGTCGCGGCACGTCCGTGCCTGCGGAAGCAAGCGGACGCCGAGCAAGCCGCGTCGCTCTACGCCAGCAATTCCTCCAGTACTCGGACGTAGATTCGATGCAGCGTGTCGATGTCCTCGACGCGCACGTGCTCGTTCACCTTGTGGATCGTCGCGTTCACGATGCCCAGCTCGACGACCTGCGCGCCCATCGGGGCGATGAAGCGGCCATCGGATGTGCCGCCGCCGGTGGAGAGCTTCGGGCGGGTACCGGTGACGGCGGCGACTGCCGCGCTCGCCGCCTTCGACAGCACGCCCGGCGGCGTGAAGAACGGTTCGCCGGACACGTACCACTCGAGCGTGTACCTGATGCGGTGGCGTCGCAGGATGCTTTCCACCGTGTCCTTCAGGCCCTCGAGCGTCTGCACCGGGGAATACCGGAGGTTGAAGCGCGCCTTGAGCTCGCCCGGAATGACGTTCGGCGCTCCGGTGCCTGCGTTGAAATTCGAGACCTGAAAAGTCGTGGGCTGAAAGTGCTCGGTGCCCGCGTCCCACGTTCGGCTCGTGAGCTCGGCAAGCGCCGGCGCAAACGTGTGCACCGGATTCTCGGCGAGCTGCGGGTACGCGACGTGCCCTTGCACGCCGTGCACGGTGAGTCGTCCCGAGAGTGAGCCGCGCCGGCCGATCTTGATGGTGTCGCCGATCTTCGTTTCGCTCGACGGCTCGCCGACCACACACCAATCGATGCGCTCGCCCCGCTCCTTGAGCGTCTCGACGACGCGCTTCGTGCCGTCCACGGACGGACCTTCCTCGTCGCTCGTAATGAGGTACGCGATCGTGCCCCGGTGCTGCGGATGCACGCGGACGAACTCTTCGGTAGCGGTGATCATCGCCGCGAGCCCGCTCTTCATGTCCGCGGCGCCGCGGCCGTAGAGGAGTCCGTCGCGCACGGTCGGCACGAACGGCGGCGAGCGCCACTCCTCGAGCGGGCCCGTGGGCACGACGTCGGTGTGTCCCGCGAAACACAGGACCGGGCCTCCTCCGCCGCCTCGCCTGGCCCAGAGGTTGTCGACGTTGCCGTAACGCAGATGCTCGACATCGAAGCCCGCGGCGGCGAGACGTCCCGCCATCACGGCCTGGCAGCCTTCGTCGGCGGGTGTGACCGACTGACGGGCCAGGAGATTCTGCGCGAGCTCGAGGGTTGCCGACATCGTGCGTACGAAACTGAAAAGCTGCGCGTTTATACGGGCATCGCGCGCGGGCAGCAAGCCATTTCCCGGCCGAAACTTTCGCCGGCGGGTCAGCCGGTTGCACGCGCGCAGCGGGCTGAAACAAAGATGCAATGTTTTCGCCATACAGTGCGCGGCGTCACAACCGGAGGACACCACCGTGACGAAGAGACTCCTCATGTCGGCCGCAGCGCTGAGCGTTGTGCTCGCCGGCGCTGTCTACGCCCAGTCGGCGCGCGATTACATCAACATCGTCGGCTCCTCGACGGTCTATCCATTCACGACCACGGTCGCCGAGCAGTTCGGCCGCGGTGGCCAGTTCAAGACGCCGAAGGTGGAGAGCACCGGCACCGGCGGCGGCATCAAGCTGTTCTGCAACGGCGTCGGCGTGCAGCACCCCGACATCGCCAACGCCTCCCGCCGCATCAAGTCCACCGAGGTGGAAACGTGCGCGAAGAACGGCGTCAAGGACGTAATGGAAGTGAAGGTCGGCTACGACGGCATCGTGCTCGCCCGCAACAAGCAGGGCACGCCGCTCAAGCTGACGCGCAAGGACGTGTATCTCGCGCTCGCGAAGCAGGTGCCGGATCCGTCGAGCCCGCAGACGCTCATCGCGAATCCGAATACCACCTGGAAGCAGGTGAACTCCTCGCTGCCTGCAACGAAGATCGAAGTACTCGGTCCGCCGCCGACATCCGGGACGCGCGATGCGTTCGCCGAGCTGTACCTCGAGGCGGGATGCAGCACCTATCCCTGGATCAAGGCACTCAAGGACATCGATGAGAGCCGCTTCCGCCGCGTGTGCCACACGGTGCGCGAAGACGGCGCGTACGTCGAGGCGGGCGAGAACGACAACCTGATCGTGCAGAAGCTCGGCGCGAACCCGAACGCGGTCGGCGTCTTCGGCTTCAGCTTCCTCGAGGAGAACCAGGATCGGCTGCAGGGCAGTCTGATGGAAGGCGTCGCGCCGACGTTCGAGACAATCGCGTCGGGCAGGTATCCGGCCTCGCGCGCGCTCTTCATCTACGTGAAGAAGGCGCACATCGGCGTCATCCCGGGCCTGAAGGAGTTCGTCGCGGAGTACGTGAGTGACAAGGCCATCGGCGAGGAAGGTTATCTCGTCGACAAGGGACTGATTCCGCCGTCGCTCAATGAGGGCGGCAAGATCCGCGCCGATGCGCTCGCGCTCCGAAACGTGAAGCTGTAAAAATCCATGCATCAAATGATGGGGAGAGCCATGAATCGCACAGTCGCTGGGGTAGCTGTCGCAGCCGCGCTCGCATTCGCTCCGGGAGCACATGCTCAAGGCAGCGCCGAGATCGACGAACTGAGGGCGCAACTGCAGGCCCTCCAGGGCAAGCTCGAGAAACTCGAGCAGCAGCAGAAGGCACAGCAGGACTCGCAGGACAAGGCGACGGATGCGGTCGCGCAGGTGAAATCGAACGTCGGCGACTGGGTCGGCCGGTTCCAGTGGAAGGGCGATCTGCGCTACCGCAACGAGACCATCGACCAGGAGTTCGCGGCCGACGAACGCAATCGCGACCGCATCCGGCTGCGTGCCGGCTTCCTCGCTCGTGTCAACGATACGCTCAGGGTGGAAGTGCAGGCGGCGACGACCGAGGGCGGTGACCCGCGGTCATCGAATCAGACGCTGACGAACCCCAACTCGCGCAAGGCGCTCGATCTCGACACGGCGTACGCGGAGTGGCAGCCGAATGCGCACTGGCGCGCGACCTTCGGCAAGATGCGCTACCCCTGGGCCAAGGCGAGCGCGAGCCACTTCTTCGACAACGACGTCAACCCCGAAGGTGTCGCGCTCGGCTGGCAGCAGGGCGCAAACGGACTGTTCGCCAGCGCCTTCTACACGAACCTGATGGAACGTAGTGCGACGGCCGACTCGAACATGGCCGGTGGGCAGATCGGCTGGCGCGGCGATATCGCGAGCCGCACCCGCCTCACGCTCGCGGCCGGATACTTCAACCACAACGCGGTCGAGGGCTACAACGCCGTGCAGGACGGGAACGTCGCGGCGAACAACTTCGGCAACTCGACGACCAACAACCCTGCGATCTGCCGGCCGGGCATTCTCACGACCACCAACACCGTGTGTATCGCGAACGACTACGACATCATGGAGGTGTTCGGCGAGCTCACCACGGCGCTTGCAGGACGGCCGCTTGCGCTCTTCGCGGACTTCGCGCAGAACGACAAGGCCGACTTCAGCAACGTATCCGCGAATCCGGTGCAGAACATCCCGGCCGGTCTCGACACGGCATGGGCAGCGGGCTTTCAGTACGGGCGTGTCACGGGAGCACGCACCTGGGAGCTCGCGTACTCGTATCACGAAATCGAGAAGGACGCGCTCTACGGGCAATGGATCGACTCGGACTTCGCGGCGGGCATCACGGACGGCAAGGGCAGCACGATCCGCCTCGGCTACGGCTTCGGCCGGAACTTCCGCATCAACGGAACGTATTTCCTGACGAAGACGAACATGGATGTGCCGGTATCCGTCACGCCTCCCGGTGGTACGGCGACCGTGCTGAACGAGCGCGACTACAAGCGCCTGCAGATCGACCTGAACATGGGTTTCTGACGACGGTCGGCGACACCCAGGGATCCGGGAGTCGGGGCGCGGGGCGTACCTTCGGGTCGCCCCGCGCGTTTGTTTCGGTTTAGAGTGAACGCGGGGGCTTCCCACGCATGACACCGACAGCTCTGCTCGCCGCGCTCGTGGCGCTGTCGATTGCCGCGTACTGGATCGGCAAATCGCGCTCGCTTGCGCTCGTGGGCGGCGGGCGGGGAATCCGCAATCTGCATTCGCTGCCGTCGTACTACGGGATGCTGACCGCCCTGTGGAGCGCGTTGCCCGCGATCGCCGTGGTGGGTCTGTGGCTCACGTTCCAGGACACGATCCTGGTGCGCGCGGTGAGCGGGAACCTGCCGACCGACGTTGGTGGCCTCGTCCTGAACGACGTCCGCAACGTCGTCAGCGGCAACGTTCCCGCCGAGACGATGTCGCCCGCCGTGCGGGCCGCCGCTGCCGAGTACGTGCGCCTTCGCGGCATCAGCCGTCTCGCGCTCACTGCGCTCGTGTTCGCGCTCGGCATCGCCGGCATCGTTGCGGTGCGCGCGCGCATGAAGCCCGAGCTTCGTGCCCGCAACGCCGTCGAACGGCTGCTCGAATGGCTGCTGCTCGGCTGTTCGATGATCGCGGTGCTCACCACCATCGGCATCATCGCGTCGGTCGTCTTCGAAGCCGCGCGCTTCTTCGGCAAGGTGCCCTGGTACGAATTCCTGTTCGGTCTGGAGTGGAGTCCGCAGACGGCGATCCGCGCCGACCAGGTGGGCTCCTCCGGAGCCTTCGGCGCCGTGCCGCTGTTCTGGGGCACGATTCTCATTTCCGTGATCGCGATGCTGGTCGCGGTGCCGATCGGGCTCTTCTCCGCGATCTATCTCGCGGAGTATGCGCATGCGAGGTTTCGAGCCTGGACCAAGCCGATGCTCGAGGTGCTCGCCGGAGTGCCGACCGTCGTCTATGGATTCTTCGCGGCTCTGACGGTGGGTCCGGCGCTGCGCGCATGGGGCGAGGCCATCGGCCTCGACGTCGCTTCCGAGAGCGCGCTCGCCGCCGGTCTCGTCATGGGCATCATGATCATTCCGTTCGTCTCCTCGCTGGCGGACGACATGATCACCGCCGTGCCGCAGGCGCTGCGCGACGGTGCGTACGCGCTCGGCGCGACTCAGTCCGAAACGATTCGCCAGGTAGTATTCCGCGCGGCGCTGCCCGGCATCGTCGGCGGCGTCCTGCTGGCCATCTCGCGCGCCATCGGCGAGACGATGATCGTCGTGATGGCCGCCGGCCTCGCGGCAAATCTGACGGCGAACCCGCTCGAAGCCGTCACCACGGTCACGGTGCAGATCGTGACGTTGCTCGTCGGCGATCAGGAATTCGACAGCCCGAAGACTCTCGCAGCGTTCGCGCTCGGGCTCATGCTGTTCATCGTAACGCTCGCGCTGAACGTGCTGGCGCTGCATATCGTGCAGAAGTACCGGGAGCAGTATGAGTAGCGCGCCGCGTACGCGCACGGCTGCCGAGACTCAGGAGCGGGTTGGCCGCAGCCTGAGGCGCCGCTACTGGGCGGAACGTCGCTTTCGTGCGTACGGTCTTCTCGCGGTACTGCTCGGCGTCGTGTTCGTCGTGTTCCTGTTCACCGCGATCATCTCGCGGGGCGCTTCCGTCTTCAGGCAGGCATACGTCCAGCTGGACGTGTTCTACGACCCTGCGGTGATCGATCCGGCCGGAACACGCAATGCGGCTGATCTTGCCGCCGCCGACTACCAGGCGGTGGTGCGTTCATCGCTGCGCGATCGCTTCCCGCAGGTGGAGGGCCGGCAGGCTTCGCGCGAGCTCACGCGGCTCGTGAGCTCGGATGCGGCCTTCGAGCTGCGGCGGCGCGTGCGCGAGGATGCATCGCTCATCGGGAAGCGCGAGCGCGTGTGGGTGCTCGCGAGCGCTGACGTCGATCTGCTTCTCAAGGAGAAGATGGACCGCAAGCTCGACGAGACGCTGCGGCCACTCTCCGATCAGCAGCTCACCTGGGTCGACGATCTCGTGGCGAGCGACGAGATCGAGCTGCGTTTCAACCGGACGTTCTTCACGAACGGCGATTCGCGCGAGCCGGAGCAGGCGGGCGTCTGGGGTGCGGTGATGGGCTCGTTCTTCACGCTCGCGCTCACGCTGCTGCTGTCGTTCCCGATCGGCGTCGCGGCGGCGATCTACCTCGAGGAGTTCGCGCCGCGCAATCGCTGGACGGATCTCATCGAGGTGAACATCAACAACCTCGCCGCGGTGCCGTCGATCGTGTTCGGACTCCTCGGCCTGGCGGTGTTCATCGGCTTCTTCGGCTTGCCGCGCTCCGCGCCGCTCGTCGGCGCGCTGGTGCTGACCCTTCTTACCTTACCGACCATCATCATCGCGTCACGCGCCGCGCTGAAGGGCGTGCCGCCGTCGATCCGCGAGGCGGCGCTCGGCATGGGAGCCTCGAAACTCCAGATGGTCGCGCATCACGTGCTGCCGCTCGCGATGCCGGGCATGCTCACCGGCACGATCATCGGCATGGCGCGTGCCCTCGGCGAGACGGCGCCCCTTCTGATGATCGGGATGGTCGCCTTCATCGTGGAGGTCCCTTCGGGCTTCACGGATCCGGCGACCGCGTTGCCGGTCCAGATCTTTCTCTGGTCGGACAGCCCGGAGCGGGGCTTCGTCGAGCGCACCTCCGGTGCGATCATCGTGCTGCTCGCGTTTCTCATGGTGATGAACGCTGCGGCGGTCATCCTTCGCAATCGTTTCGAGCGGCGCTGGTAGCCGTGCCGCAGCTCGAGGAGTCCCAAAAGATGGAACCGGCGACCGCGGAAAAGAACAGAGGGGGCAGTGTGATCGACGAACCCGACAACGCGGGCATCAACCTGAAGCCGAGCGCACGTCGTCCGGCGCCCGTCTCCCTGTCGGTCGGCAGCGGCGTCGCGACGATCGGCCAGGTGACGGTGGAGAATCCAGTCTTCTCGTGCCGGGACGTGGACGTGTTCTACGGCGACAAGCATGCGATCAAGAGCGTGAACATCGACATCGCGCGGGAGCAGGTGCTCGCGATGATCGGCCCGTCCGGCTGCGGCAAGTCGACGTTCCTCCGCTGTCTCAACCGGATGAACGACACGATTCCCGACGCCCGCGTCACGGGATCGATCCTGCTCGACGGCCGTGACATCCACGACAAACGTCAGGACGTCGTGCAGCTGCGCGCTCGGGTCGGCATGGTGTTCCAGAAGCCGAACCCGTTTCCGAAATCGATCTACGAGAACGTCGCGTACGGACCGCGCATCCACGGGCTCGCGGCCGACCGCGTCGAGCTCGACGAGATCGTGCACACGAGTCTGCAGCGCGCGGGTCTGTGGGACGAGGTGAAGGATCGTTTCGGTCAGCCCGGAACGAGCCTCTCGGGCGGCCAGCAGCAGCGCCTCTGCATCGCGCGCACGATCGCGGTGAATCCGGAAGTGATCCTCATGGACGAGCCTTGCTCGGCCCTCGATCCGATCGCGACCGCCCGGATCGAGGATCTGATCGACGAGCTGCGCGCGAGCTACGCGATCGTGATCGTCACGCACTCGATGCAGCAGGCCGCGCGCGTCTCGCAGCGCACGGCCTACTTTCACCTGGGCGATCTCATCGAGGTCGGCGAAACGGACCGCGTCTTCACGAACCCGCAGGCGCGACTCACCGAGGACTATATTACGGGCCGCTTCGGCTGACGGTCTCATCCACATGACATCCGAGCCGGTGCAGACGACACTCGAAGGACACACGAGCCGCGCGTTCGACGGCGCGCTGGCCGCATTCCACATGCGCGTCATCGAGATGGGCGGGCTCGTGCTCGACCAGGTTCGCGAAGCGGTGCACGCGTACACCGAGTGGGACGCGCGGTCCGCCCAGCGCGTCCTCGAGCGCGAGCGGACGGTGAACGCGTACGACCTCAGCGCCGATGAAGACCTGCTCGCGCTCATCGCGCGCCGGCAGCCGATGGCGAGCGATCTGCGCGCCATCATCGCGCTGTCGAAGGCCGTAGCGGAGCTCGAGCGCGCCGGCGACGAAGCAAAGAAGATCGCACGGGTGGTCCTCGGCCGCGCAGGCAGACCGGGGCGCGCCACGGCGCGGGACACGCGCCACCTCGGACAACTGGCCATGAGCCTGATGCGACTTGCCCTCGAGGCGCTCGATCAGCTGAACGTGGGCGTCACGGACTCGGTCATCGCCGGGGACAAGGAGCTCGACGCGGAGTACGTAGCCGGTCTGCGGCGGCTGCTCTCACGCGCGATGGAAGATCCGCGGCATTTCGACGCGGCGCTCGAATCCGCGTTCGTCCTGAAGTCGGTCGAGCGGATCGGCGATCATGCGCGCAATCTCGCGCGGCACGTGCGCAGCATCGCGGGTCCCGTGGACGCTTGTGCGGGGCCGTCATAGCATCATTCCGCCGACCAACCACGCCACCGCGGCGATCGCCGCGCTCGCGGGAATCGTGATGACCCACGCAACGACGATGCTGCCGGCCACGCCCCAGCGCACCGCGGAGACACGCTGCGCAGCGCCGACGCCGACGATGGCGCCGGTGATGGTGTGCGTGGTGGAAACCGGCACGCCGAGACTCGTCGCGAGGAACAACGTCATCGCGCCACCGGTTTCGGCTGCGAAGCCGCCCACGGGCTTCAGCTTCGTGATGCGCTGACCCATGGTCCGCACGATGCGCCAGCCGCCGAAGAGCGTCCCGAGCGCGATGGCGACGTAGCAGCTGATGATGACCCAGTAAGGCAGACGGTCGGACGTCGTCGTGCCCGCCGCGATCAGCAGCATCCAGATGATTCCCATCGTCTTCTGCGCATCGTTGCTGCCGTGCCCGAGACTGTAGAGCGCGGACGATATGAGCTGCAGTCGCCGGAACCAGCGATCCACGCGCCGCGGGGTCATGCGAAAGCACGCCCAGGAGACGGCGATCATGAGAAGGCCGCCGAGCAGGAACCCGAGCAGCGGCGATACGATGATGAAGGCCCCCGTTTTCAGGATGCCGGGCATGAGCAGAGGTGCCGCGCCTGCCTTGGCGAGCGCGGCGCCGATCATGCCGCCGATGAGCGCGTGCGACGAGCTCGACGGAATGCCGTAGTACCACGTGATCAGATTCCAGACGATCGCCCCCATCAGGGCGCCGAAGATCACGCGTGCATCGACGAACTCGGGGGAGATGATCCCCTTGCCGACGGTCGCGGCGACCTTCAGCTCGAAGATCGCGATGGCGAGAAAGTTGAAGAACGCGGCCCAGATCACGGCCTGATACGGCTTCAGCACGCCGGTTGAGACGACCGTCGCGATGGAATTCGCCGCGTCGTGGAAACCGTTCAGGAAATCGAACGCAAGCGCCAATACCACGAGCAGCACGAGCGCGGCGAATGCGACCGACAGGCCCATGCTCAGCCGTGCTCGAGCAATACGCCTTCGATCACGTTGGCGACGTCCTCACATCGATCGGTCGCCGACTCCAGGAGCTGATAGACGGCTTCGAGCTTCAGGAGCTGGCGCACATCGTTCTCCTCACGGAAGAGTTTCGAGATCGCCGCGCGCAGCACGCGGTCTGCCTGCGACTCGAGCCCGTCGATCTCGCTGCAGAGGCGCAGCGCCGTGCCATGCGCCGCGGGCGACGAGAGGATGCGCGCCGCACCCTGCATGCGCATGCAGCACTCGCGCAGGAGCTCGGCGAGGTCGCACGCCTCGCGAGTGACGTTCTGGATGTCGTACAGGTCGAGCGCCTCGGCCGTGTCCTGGATGAGGTCGAGCACGTCGTCCATGCGCGAGATGAGGCGATGAATGTCGTCTCGGTCGAGCGGCGTGACGAACGTCGTGTGGAGCAGCGACACGGTATCGCGCGTGATGCGGTCTGCCGCATGCTCGAGCTCCTCGATGTGCGCGATCCGGCGCGCGCGCCCCTCGCGATTCTCGTAATCCATCAGCAGCTCGGCGAGGACGGTGCTGCCTTCCAGCACGAGAGTCGCGTGGCGATCGAAGTACTCGAAGAAACGGCCCTCGCGGGGCATCAGGCTCGACAGTAGCTTCACCATCCACCTTCCCCTGACCCGCGCCGGATTACTCGGTTGCGCGCAGCAGCTCGTTGATCGACGTTTTGGCGCGCGTCTGCGCGTCGACGTGCTTGACGATGACGGCGCAGGCGAGGCCGTACTTCCCGTCGGGGGACGGAAGTGTACCCGGCACGACCACCGAACCGGCAGGTACGCGTCCATGCAGGATCGCGCCCGTGCCGCGATCATAGATACGCGTGCTCTGGCCGATGAACACGCCCATGGAAATTACGGAGCCCCGCTCGACGACCACGCCCTCCACGATCTCGGAGCGTGCGCCGATGAAGCAGTCATCCTCGATGATGGTCGGGCTCGCCTGCAGAGGCTCGAGCACTCCGCCGATGCCGACGCCGCCGGACAGGTGCACGTTGCGCCCGATCTGTGCGCACGACCCCACGGTCGCCCAGGTGTCCACCATGGTCTGCTCATCGATGTAGGCGCCGATGTTCACATAGCTCGGCATCAGGACCACGCCGCGCGCGACGTACGCGCCCTTGCGCACGACCGCGTGCGGCACGATGCGAGCGGCGCCGGCGCGCAGCTCGGCGTCGCTCGCGTTCGCGTACTTGAGCGGGATCTTGTCGAAGAAGCGCGTGAACCCCCCATCGATGACGTCGTTGTCGCGCGCGCGGAAGTACAGGAGCACCGCCTTCTTGAGCCATTCGTTGACGACCCACCGACCGTCGCGGGGCTCGGCGATGCGCGCCCGCCCGGAGTCGAGCAGCTCGATGCACTCATCGATCGCGGCGCGAAGCGTGCCGTCGAGGCTCTTCGAACCGATCTCTGCAGCTTCGATCAGCGAGCGCAGCGAATCGATGCGGCTCACGAACGTCGCTCCATGAACGATCCGTGGCGGCGATCGAGCGCTTCGGTGAGCCGCTGCTTCAGGCGCATTGATGCGGCGGCGTCGAGCGGCCGGCGCTCGAAGTCGGTGACGTAGAAGACGTCCTCGGCCCGCTCCCCCACCGTCATGATCTTCGCGGCGTGCAGCTCGATGCGCTCGTCCATGAGGACCTTGCCCACGTCGCACAGGAGGCCGGGCCTGTCGCCCGCGATCAGCTCGACGACGGAGCGGCGATTGCGTTCGTCGACACTCACGGCGATCTGCGTGGGCGTGTGGAACATGCGCGCCTGGCGCGGCGCGCGGCGCGACACCGCGAAGGCAGCGTCGTCGCGCTGCTGCAGCGAGCGCCAGAGCGCGTGCTCGATCTCGGACTGGCGATCGGCATCGGTGATCGGCGCGCCGTCGTCTTCGAGCACGTGGAACAGGTCGAGACTCGCGCCGTCGCCGGTCGGCGTGATGCGGGCATCGACGATCGTGAGCCCGAGCTGATCGAGCACCGCGGTCGTGCGCGCAAAGCCGTGCCGACGGTGCGAGGCGAACGTGAGCACTGCGGTCGTGCCCCGCACGCTGCGGGGCTCGAGCGCAACCAGCGGCTCATCGGCGGCCGGATCCCGCTCCGCAAGCAGGCGCGTGTGCCACGCCACCTCGTCGGGCGTGTGACTCAGGAAATAGGCGGCCGATACCCGGCTCCACGCGCGCTCGACGTCGGCGGGAGAGACGCCGCGCTCGGTGAGCATCTGGCGCGCGGCCGTCTGCGTCTCGCGGATCAGCTCGTCCTGATCGATCGGGCTTTCGAGCCCGCGCCGCAGCGCGCGCTTTACGCGACCGTAGAACTCGTGAAACAGAGACGCTTTCCACGAGTTCCACAGCTTGGGGTTCGTGCCGCGCACGTCGGCGCACGTGAGCGCGTACAGGTAGTCGAGATGCGTCTCGTCGCCGACGTGCCGTGCGAAGGCGTGGATGACTTCGGGGTCGCCGATGTCCTGTTTCTGCGCCGTGATGGAGAGCGTGAGGTGATGGCGCACGAGCCAGGCGACGAGGCGCGCGTCATAGCGGGAAAGCCCCTGCTCGAGACAGAAGGCCTCGGCATCGACGGCTCCGAGCTCGGAATGATCCCCGCCGCGACCCTTGGCGATGTCGTGGAAGAGGGCGGCGAGATACGCGATTTCCTGCTTCGGAAGCTGCTGCATGACCGCTGAAGCCTGAGGCAGTTCGTGGTCGTAGCGCGACATCGCGAAACGCCGCAGGTTGCTCACGACGAACAAGGTGTGCGCGTCCACCGTGTAGGCGTGGAACAGGTCGTACTGCATGCGTCCGACGATGCGACCGAACGCGGGAATGTAGCGTCCGAGAACCCCGTAGGTGTTCATGCGGCGCAGCTCGTGCGTGACGCCGACCGGCGCGCGCAGGATCTCGAGGAACAGGCGATGGTGGCGAGGGTTCTGGCGGAACTCCTCGTCGATGAGCCAGAGGTTGCGCGCGACCGCACGCATGGTCGATGCGCGCACGCCCTTCACGTCCGGATTCTGCTGGAGAAGCGCGAACAGCTCGAGCAGCGCGGAAGGCTGGCGCGCAAAAACTTCCTCGTTCACGGCCTCGAGCGAGCCGTTGCGCACCTGGAACCGCGCGTTGAGCGGCCGCGGCGGCTCGCTCTCCGTGAGGATCGCCTCGCGGAAGAGCTGCAGCAGCAGCTCGTTCAGCAGGCTCACCTCCATCACGGTGCGATAGTAGCGCTGCATGAACTGCTCGACGGCTAGCGTGTACGAGGCGTCCTCGTAGCCGAAGGTCTTCGCGAGGCGGATCTGGTGATCGAAGAGCAACCGATCCTCGCGGCGGCCGGTGAGCGTGTGCAGGCCGAAGCGCACGCGCCACAGGAACGCCTGCGCCTGCTTCAGGCGCCGCAGCTCCGCTGCGCTCAGGAAGTCGTGCGTCGCGAGCTCGTCGAGCGTCTCGGCCCCGAAGTGGCGTTTGGCCACCCACGCGATCGTCTGGATGTCGCGCAGACCGCCCGGGCCGGCCTTCACGTTCGGCTCGAGGTTGTACGCCGTGTCGTTCTCCTTGAGATGACGCTCCGTCTGCTCGCGTACCTTGGCGTCGAAGAACTCGCGGACGGGCCACACGCGATCGGGCGCAAGCGCCGCACGCATGGCGTGCACGAGGGTTTCGGAGCCCGCGATCCGGCGGGCCTCGAGCAGTGTCGTCATGACCCCGACGTCGCGGGCGCTCTCCTCGCCGCATTCCTCGACCGTGCGTACGCTGTGGCCGACTTCGAGGCCGATGTCCCAGAGGAAGGCGACGAGCCGCTCGACGCGTGCGCGGTCTGCGTCCTCGAGGCTCGCCGGTACGAGCAGCAGCAGATCAACGTCTGAGCAGGGATGCAGCTCGCCGCGGCCGTATCCGCCGACGGCGACGAGCGCCCAGCGCGAGTCATGCGACCGAAGCTGGTCGTGCCAGAGCTGGCGGAGCGTGAGGTCGACGAGCGCGGCGCGCGCATGCACGAGCTCCTCGACGGGCTCCTCGGCGAAGAAGCGCTCCCTCAGCTCTTCGTGCGCGCGGCGCAGACGCTCCCGCAACGCGGCAGGGCTCTCGGCGCTGACAGCCAGCGGGTCCACGCCAAGCGGTCGGTCCGTGCTCATCCGGCCTTCAGCCCTCGGCCCTCGGCCCTCAGCCCTTCCTTCCCGAGGGTCAATACTTCGAAACTGTCCTCCGTTACGAGAACCGTGTGCTCCCACTGTGCCGACAGTGAATGATCCCTCGTCACCACCGTCCAGCCGTCGGGCAGCAGCCGCACGTGACGCTTGCCCGCGTTCACCATCGGCTCGACCGTGAACGTCATGCCAGGCTTGAGCTCGAGTCCGGTGCCCGGCTCGCCGTAGTGCAGCACCTGCGGATCCTCGTGATACACACGGCCGATACCGTGGCCGCAGTACTCGCGCACCACCGAATACTCCCGCCCCTCCGCGAAGGTCTGGATCGCGTGGCCGATATCTCCGAGCCGCGAGCCCGGGCGCACCGTCTCGATGCCGCGCCACATGGCTTCGCGGCACGTCTCGGTGAGCCGCTGCGCGAACGGCTGCGGCTTGCCCAGGTAGTACATGCGGCTCGTGTCGCCGTGGAATCCGTCGCGGATGACCGTGACGTCGATGTTCACGATGTCGCCCGCCTTCAGGCGCTTGTCGTTCGGGATGCCGTGGCAGACGACATGATTCACGGACGTGCAGATCGTCTTGGGAAACCCCCGGTAATTGAGGTTTGCGGGGATCGCCCGCTGCACGTTGACGATGTGCTCGTAGCAGATCCGGTCGAGCTCGTCAGTGGTGACGCCGGGCACCACGTGCTCGCCGATCACGTCGAGAACTTCGGCCGCGAGGCGACCCGCGGCGCGCATTTTTTCCTGTTCGTCCGGGGTCTTGATCGTCACGTGCATCGGCTTGTCGGAAGGAGCGCCGTGCGGGCCCGGTAGAGCTCGCGTAAGGCATTGTTTCGATGGGGTCGCCATGCTATAAAGCGCGGCGTTTTTTGGCAACGAACCCACACGCGCATCATTTAACCGGCCCGCTGGGTGTTTGCCTCGTCCGCAGCGCAAGCTGCGCGCGAGGCAGATGGCGGACCGGGATGCGCGGAGGCCCAACCCGTACAAGGAGCTTTCATGCCCGGCGTGTCGATGCGACAGATGCTGGAGGCGGGCGTCCATTTCGGACATCAGACCCGCTTCTGGAACCCGAAGATGGCACCCTTCATCTTCGGTGAACGCAACAAGATCCACATCATCAACCTCGAGAGGACCCAGCCGCTGTTCGCGGAAGCCGCGAACTTCGTGAAGGGTGTGATCGCGGACGGCGGCACCGTGCTCTTCGTCGGCACGAAGCGCTCGGCGCGCGAGGCGGTCCAGAAAGAGGCCGACCGCTGCGGCATGCCTTTCGTCAGCCAACGCTGGCTTGGCGGCATGCTCACGAATTTCAAGACCATCCGCCAATCGATCAAGCGCCTGGCCGAGATCACCGAGATGCAGTCGAGCGGCGCGATCGAGAAGCGCGGCAAGAAGGAAGCGACCCAGCTGCGCCGCGAGCTGGAAAAGCTCGAGAGGAGCCTCGGCGGCATCAAGGGCATGGAGTCCCTGCCGGATGCGATCTTCCTGATCGACGTCGGCCACGAGAAGATCGCGATCCACGAAGCGCGCAAGCTCGGCATCCCGATCGTCGCGGTCGTCGACACCAACTGCTCTCCGGACGCCGTCGATTACGTCATTCCCGGCAACGACGATGCGATGCGCGCCATCCAGCTGTACGCGTCGGGCATCGCCGACGCCGTGATCGAAGGCAAGGCCTCTGTCCCCACCGTTGCGGTCGGCGAGGACGAATTCGTCGAGCTCGACGAGAGCGGCCAGCCGAAGAAGAAGTCCGCGCGCGGTCGGCAGCGTCCGACCGCCACGGTTCGCAAGAAGGCGCCGCCGCGGCGCCGTGTCGCGGCAGCGAAGGCGCCCGTCGCCGAAGGCGCCGCCGAGGTCGCCGCCGCAGGTGCGGCCGCGGGTGCCACCGAGGCTGTCGCCGAGGAGCTCGCCTCGGCTCTCACTGCCGACCTCGACGAGATCGACGAGGGCGAGGACACCACCGCCGGACGTGCCGCGCCTGCGACCCAGCGGCGGGCGGGAGGCGGCGGCGCACGCCGCAAATCTCGCGATGGTGGCGGCGGACCCGGTTCGGCTTCGGCGGCCTGACGCTTCCTCGAGGGTTTGACGGGATGAACATCACAGCAGATGCAGTGAAGCAGCTCCGCGAGCGCACCGGCGCCGGAATGATGGAGTGCAAGAGAGCGCTCGTCGAAGCGAAAGGCGATCTCGACGCGGCCGTGGAGCTCATGCGCAAGCAGGGCCTTGCGAAGGCGGACAAGAAGGCGACGCGCATCGCCGCCGAAGGCGTGATCGTGATCGAACGCGCGCCGGACGGCCGCGCGGCGGCCATGGTCGAGGTCAACTGCGAGACCGACTTCGTCGCGCGCGAGCAGGATTTTCGCGCGTTCGCGCAGGATGTCGCGCGGCGTGCGCTCGCGATCCGTCCGGCCTCCGTCGCCGACCTCGCCGCGGCGCCGCTCGACGGCGGCGAGACGATCGACCAGCGGCGTCGCGCACTGGTCGCGAAGATCGGCGAGAACATCGGTGTGCGGCGCTTCGCCGTGCTCAGCGGCCCGACGCAGCTCGGTGCATACGTGCACGGCACGCGCATCGGCGCACTGGTTGCGGTCGAGGGCGGCAACGCCGCGCTCGCGCACGATCTCGCGATGCATGTCGCCGCGAGCAATCCGCGTTACATCTCGTTCGCGGACATCCCGGTCGTGGTGGTCGATAAGGAGCGCGAGATTCTCGCGGAGCAGGCGCGCGGAGAAGGCAAGCCACCCGAGATCGTCGCGAAGATGGTCGAAGGCCGCCTGCGCAAGTCGCTGAACGAGATCGCGCTCGTCGGCCAGCCCTTCGTGAAGGATCCGGAAGTCTCGATCGAGAAGCTGCTGAAGGGGGCGGGGGCGAAAGTCACATCGTTCGAGCGCTTCGAGGTCGGCGCCGGCATCGAGAAGCGACAGGATGATTTCGTCGCCGAAGTCATGGCTCAGGTGAAGAGCCGTTCCGGCGGCACGGTCAAACACTGAAAAGGAGCGGCGTCCGCCGGCGAATGAACGCAGAAGCGCTGCAACCCCGGTACCGGCGAATCCTCGTGAAGCTGAGCGGCGAGGCGCTGATGGGCGATGCCGACTACGGCGTCGACCCGGCGGTGCTGCGGCGGATCGCCGGTGAGATCCAGGAGATCGTCGAAATGGGAGTGCACGTCGCCGCCGTCATCGGCGGCGGCAACATCTTCCGCGGTGCCGGTCTTGCGCGCGCCGGCATGGATCGGGTGACGGCCGATCACATGGGCATGCTTGCGACCGTGATGAATGCGCTCGCCATGCAGGATGCGCTCGAGGCGCTCGGCCTTCACGCACGGGTGATGTCGGCCATCCGCATCAACCAGGTGTGCGAGGACTACATCCGGCGCCGGGCCGTGCGCCATCTCGAGAAGGGCCGCGTCGTCATCTTCGCCGCCGGCACGGGCAATCCCTTCTTCACGACCGACACCGCCGCGTCGCTGCGCGCGATCGAGATCAACGCGGACGTGCTCCTGAAGGCAACGAAGGTGAACGGCGTCTACTCCGCCGATCCGGTCGCGAATCCGAAGGCGCTGCACTACAAGAAACTGACCTTCGACAAGGTGCTCGCGGACAAGCTCAACGTCATGGACGCCACGGCGATCGTCATGTGCCGCGACAACGGTCTGCCCCTGCGCGTATTCGACCTCAACAACTCCGGCGACCTGCCCCGCATCGTGCGGGGAGAGGACCTCGGCACCATCGTGACGGTCGACTAGTCAGGAGCGCACGATGCTCGAAGACATCAAGAAAGACGCGATCGCCCGAATGGCGAAATGCGTGCAGAACTTCCACGCGGACATGAAGAAACTGCGCACCGGGCGTGCCCATCCGAGCCTGGTGGAGCACCTGAAGGTGAACTACTACGACACCGAGGTGCCGTTGCAGCAGATTGCCAGCATCAGCGTGGAAGAGGGCCGCACACTCGTGGTGTCGCCCTGGGAGAAATCGGCTGTGCAGGCGATCGAGAAGGCGATATTCAAGTCCGACCTCGGCCTGACGCCGATGACGGCGGGCACGGTAATCCGCATCCCGATGCCGCCGCTCACCGAGGAGCGTCGCCGCGAATTGACGAAGGTCGTCCGGCACGACGCGGAGAATGCGCGGGTGGCCGTGCGCAACGTGCGTCGCGACGTCATGGCGGACGTCAAGGAACTGCTCAAGGAAAAGCTCGTCTCACAGGACGACGAGCGGCGCGGCGAAACCGAGATCCAGAAGCTCACGGACAAGTACGTCGCCGAGATCGACCAGCTCCTCGCCGGCAAGGAGAAGGAGATCATGCAGGTCTAGTGGCGCCGTGACTCGCGAAGATCATCAAAATGTGTCCGCGCGCGACGCTGCGAGTCTTCCGCAGCACATCGCTGTCGTCATGGACGGCAATGGCCGATGGGCCGCTGCGCGAGCCCTGCCGCGCGTGGCCGGCCACAAGGCGGGCGTCGCTCCGGTCCGGATGTCCATCGAGCAGTGCGCGCGGCGCGGCATCGGCGCACTCACGCTGTTCGCGTTTTCGAGCGAGAACTGGCGTCGACCGAAGGAAGAAGTCTCGAGCCTGATCGGGCTCTTTCTCGAGGCGCTCGACCGCGAGGTCGCGGAGCTGCATGCGAACGCGGTGCGGCTGCGGTTCATCGGCGAGCGCAGCGCGCTCGCACCAGGGCTGCAGGAGCGCATGGACGCGGCCGAGACGCTGACGTCCGCGAACGGCGGTCTGAAACTGCAGGTTGCCGTGAGCTACGGCGGACGTTGGGATATTTGTCAAGCTGCGCAAAGGCTTGCGATTGAATGTTCGAGTGGAACGTTGAAGGCTGATCAGATCGACGACAACCGCTTCGCCGCGGCGCTCGCGCTCGGCGGGCTGCCCGATCCCGATCTCTTCATTCGCACCGGCGGTGAACGGCGCATCAGCAACTTTCTCCTGTGGAACCTCGCATACACCGAGCTTTATTTCACGGACCGGCTGTGGCCGGAGTTCGACGAGGCGGAGCTCGAAGCGGCGCTCGCGTACTTCGCGCGCCGCGAGCGGCGCTTCGGCAAGACTTCGGCCCAGATCGGGGACGCTGCCCGCCGTGCTTAAGACGCGCATCGTCACCGCCGCGATCCTCGCGAGCCTGCTGCTCACGGTCGTGCTGTGGTTGCCGCGAGGTGCGACCGTCGCCGCGCTCAGCGTCGCGGTGCTCGCGGGGGCGTGGGAATGGTCGGCATTCTTGCGCGCGTCGCACGTGTGGACGCGCGTAGCGTATGTAGTGTTCGTCGCGGCGCTGCTGCCCCTGGCGTGGAATCTGTCGGCGACGCGCCAGGGCCTCGACGCGATTCTCATCGCCGCGCTGATCTGGTGGACGCTCGCGCTGGTATGGATCGCCTTCGCGCCTCGTCGAGTCACGCCAATTGCGGCGGCGCTCGCCGGCGTTCTCGCTCTCGTTCCGGCGTGGGTCGCGCTCGTCCGAATTCTCTACCTCGACCTCGGCACACAGTGGTTGCTCTTCGCGCTGGTCCTCGTGTGGACCGCGGACATCGGTGCGTTCTTTTTCGGGCGCCGCTACGGGCGCGTGCGGCTCGCCCCGGCCGTCTCGCCCGGCAAGACCTGGGAAGGCGCGATCGGCGGGATCGCCGCGAGTGCGCTCGTCGCCATCGTGGGCAGCCACTGGTTCGGTGTGCCGGTCGCGAAATTTCTACCGCTGTGCCTCGCCGCGGTCGCATTCTCGATCGTCGGCGATCTTACGGAGAGCCTGCTCAAGCGGTACGCCGGCGTGAAGGACAGCGGCAGTGTGTTCCCCGGTCACGGCGGTGTGATGGACCGGATCGACAGCGTGACGGGCGCGGCGCCCGTGCTGCTACTCGGTCTCACCGCGCTCGGAGTGAGCCCGTGATCGGCGTCGTCGTGCTCGGATCGACGGGCTCGATCGGCGAGAGCACGCTCGATGTGCTCGCGCGTCACCCGGATCGCTTTCGTGTCGTCGGTCTCGGCGCGCGCCGCAACACCGAGCGCCTTTTCGAGCAGGTGCGCCGATGGCGCCCGGACTTCGTCGCGCTCGCCGATCGCGATGCGGCGGGCGGCTTCGCCGCGCGGTTGGCCGCGACGCCGCAGTCGCGCACGCGGGTGCTCGGCGGCGAGGAGGGTCTCATCGAGCTTGCGCAGCTCGCAGAAGTAGATTGCGTCATGGCGGCAATCGTGGGCGCCGCGGGATTGCGCTCGACGCTTGCCGCCGCGCGAGCTGGCAAGCGCCTGCTGCTCGCGAACAAGGAATCGCTCGTGATGGCCGGCCCCCTCGTGATGGCCGCAGCGCACACGGGTGGGGCGACGCTGCTGCCGATCGACAGCGAGCACAACGCGATCTTCCAGTGCCTGCCGCGCGATGCAGCCTGCGGCGTGTCTCCGAGCGGAGTGCGCCGCGTGCTCCTCACGGCCTCGGGCGGACCGTTCCTCGACTGGCCGACCGCTGCGCTTCAGGATGCGACGCCGGAACAGGCCTGCGCGCATCCGAACTGGGTGATGGGACGAAAGATCTCCGTCGATTCGGCCACGCTCATGAACAAGGGACTCGAAGTCATCGAGGCGGGCTACCTCTTCGGCCTCGACGCCGAACGGATCGAGGTAGTCGTGCACCGGCAGAGCGTCGTGCACTCCCTGGTCGAATACGTCGATGGCTCGGTGCTCGCCCAGCTTGGTGCACCCGACATGCGCACGCCCATCGCGCAAGCGTTCGCGTGGCCCGAGCGAATGGAGTCCGGCGCACCGTTTCTCGATCTCGCGAAAGTTGGGCGACTCGATTTCTCCGCGCCCGATCCGGCCCGCTTCCCGTGCCTTGCCCTTGCCCAGGCGGCGGCGCGGGACGGGGGCTTGCGGCCGGCGATCCTCAACGCTGCGAACGAGATCGCGGTGCAGGCGTTTCTCGAACGGCAGTTGAACTTTACCGGGATCCCCGCGGTCACTGAGACGGTGCTCGAGACGATGGCCGGGGGAAACGTTTCCAGTCTCGATGACGTTCTCGCCGCCGATACCGAGGCGCGCGCGCGGGCGCGGGGGGCGATCGAAGACTTGCGTGCGTCGCAGCGGAGCGCCATCGCATGAGCGTCGTGTGGTACGTCCTCTGGTTCATCGTGGCCGTGAGCCTGCTCGTGACGGTTCACGAGTTCGGCCACTACTGGGTCGCGCGACGGCTCGGCTTCAAGGTGCTCCGTTTTTCGGTCGGCTTCGGCAAGCCTCTCGTGCGGCGGATCGCTGGCCGTGATCGCACGGAGTACGTGATCGCCGCGATTCCGCTTGGCGGCTACGTCAAGCTGCTCGATGAGCGCGAGGGTCCGGTCGCGCCGCAGGAGCTCGCCCGATCCTTCACGCGCAAGCCTCCCTGGCAGCGCATCGTCGTGCTGCTCGCGGGACCCGCCTTCAACATCGCTTTCGCCGTGCTCGTGCTCTGGGGCATGTTGTGGGTGAGCGGCGTCACCGAGATCAGAGCGGTGATCGGCGATGTGACTCAGGAGTCCGTCGCTGCTCGGGCCGGCCTGCGCGCTCGCGACGAGATCGTCGCAGTCGACGGCAAGCCCGTCGGCGGGCAGCGCGATGTGGTGTTCGCCCTTCTCGATGCCATGAGCGCCCACGGCGTGGTGCGCCTCGACGTGCGCGGGACGGACGGCGCGCGTCGCGCTGCGACGCTCGAGGTGACGGAACGTGCCGAGCGCCGGCGTCTCACCGAGCCGGCGGAGCTGTTCGACGGGCTCGGGTTTCATTTCTGGACTCCGGCCGTGCCGCCCGTGCTGGGCGAGGTACTCGAGGACGGGCCGGCCGCGCGCGCAGGCCTTGCGCGCGGCGACCGCATCCTCGCGATCGACGGGGCAGTCGTGGAAGACTTCCGCGACATCGTCGAGCGCGTCGCCGCAAGCCCCGGTCAGACTCTGGTCGTGCGATACGAGCGCGGCGGCACGGAGCGCTCTCTGCGCGTGGCCGTCGGCGAAGAGAAAGTCGGCGGCAAGAGCGTCGGACGCATTCGCGTCAAGCCACCGGCAGGCGTCGAGTACCCGCGCGAGATGTTGACCCGCACCGAGCTCTCGCCGCTCGCCGCGCTCTCCCGCGCCGGGCTCGAGGCGTGGGACATGACCATTCTTCAGGCGCGTCTGTTCTGGCGAATGCTGCTGGGGCACGTCTCGCTCAAGAATCTCAGCGGGCCGCTGTCCATTGCCGAGTTCGCCGGCGACTCCGCCGAGGCGGGCTTCAGCGCGTTCCTCGGCTTTCTCGTGCTGATCTCGTTGAGCCTCGGCTTCCTGAACCTTCTGCCCATTCCGATTCTCGACGGCGGCCAGATCGTGTTTCAGCTCGTGGAGTGGCTCAAGGGCAGTCCGCTGTCGGAACGGGCGCAGGCCCTCGGGCAGCAGGTCGGCATCGCCCTCCTTGTGCTGCTCATGGGTGTCGCGCTGTTCAACGATCTCGCGCGGCAGCTCGGTTGACCCGATGGCCGGCGGCGACATTCTCATGAAGTCTCGTGCGATCCTGAGCGGTCTCGCACTCCTTGCCTGCGCGGCGCACGCCGGCGCGCAGGAAACGGGCGAGCCGCGCTTCACGGTGGGCGACATCCGCGTCGAGGGGCTCGAGCGCGTCTCGGAAGGCACGGTGTACAACTATCTGCCCGTGAACATCGGCGATTCGCTCACGCCGCAGCGACTTCGCGAAGCGGTGCGCGCGCTGTACGCCACGGGGTTTTTCCGCGATGTCGAGATGCGCCGCGACGGCGCGACGCTCGTCGTCGTCGTGGTGGAGCGGCCCTCGATCGAAAGCTTCGAGCTCACCGGCAACAAGGACATCAAGACGGAGGACCTGCAGAAGAGCCTGCGCAACGTGGGCCTTGCCACCGGCAAGACCTTCGATCGCTCCGTCCTCGAGGACGTGAAGCAGTTTCTGACCGATCAGTACTTCAGTCGCGGCAAGTACGGCGTGCGCATCGACGCCAGCGTCGAGGAGCAGCCCGGAAACCGCGTGAAGGTGAAGATCGACATCAAGGAGGGCAAGCGGGCCAGGATCCGGCAGATCAACGTCGTCGGCAACGAGCGCTTCACGGACGAGCAGATCCTCGAAGACTTCGAGCTGAAGACGCCCAACTGGCTCTCGTGGTACCGGCAGGACGATCGCTACTCCCGCGAGGCCCTGCAGGGCGATCTCGAGGGGCTGCGCTCCTTTTACATGGACCGCGGCTACGCGAACTTCGACATCGAGTCGACTCAGGTCGCCATCGCGCCGGAGAAGGACGACATCTTCATCACCGTGAACGTCGACGAGGGCGAGGTGTTCAAGGTGTCCGACGTGAAGCTTGCGGGCAACTTCGTGGTGCCGGAGGCCGAGCTCAGACGCTTTCTGCTCATTGCGCCGGGACAGACCTTTTCGCGCAAGGTGATCACCGCCACGCAGGAGCTCATCCAGAATCGCCTGGGGCAGGATGGGTACGCGTTCGCCAAAGTCGATCCGGTCCCCACTGCCGACAACGACAAGAAGGAGGTGGCGATCACGTTCTTCGTGGAACCGGGCAATCGCGTCTACGTGCGCCACATCGCCTTCACGGGCGCGAACAAGATCAACGACGAAGTGCTGCGCCGGGAGATGCGCCAGCTCGAAGGCGCGTGGCTCTCGAACGTGTCCGTCGAGCGCTCGAAGCAGCGCGTACAGCGCCTGCCGTACGTGAAGAAGGTCGAGACGGAAACCACACCGGTCCCCGGTTCGCCCGACCTGGTCGACGTGGTGTTCGAGGTGGAGGAGGGTCCCTCCGCGCAGCTCGGTGGCGGCATCGGCTACTCCGAGTCGCAGAGCTTCATCCTGAGCGGCAACTATGCCGACTCGAACTTCATGGGCACCGGCGAGCGCTTCGCGATCGATCTCAACTCGGGCCGTTATCAGAAGGTGTACGGCCTTTCCCATACCGATCCGTACACCACGATCGACGGAGTCGCCCGCACCACGTCCGTGACCTATCGCGACGTGACGCAGTTCGTGTCGGCTTCATCCGATTTCTCCTCGGAAACGATTACCGCCGGGCTCTCGTACGGGTATCCGATCACCGAGTTCCAGAGCGTCCAGCTCGGCGTTGCGCTGCAGAGCGCCTCGCTCCTGACGAGCGAGCTCGGCAGCGCGCAGCAGGCAATCGACTGGGTGCGCAACAACGGCAATGCGTTCGAGCGCGAGGAAGAGTTCATCAATTTCGACGGCAGCAGCGGCACGGTGCGGTTCTTCGGCACCAAGTTCAAGACGGCGGAGCTCATCGGCGGGTGGAGCTTCGATACGCGCAACCGCGCGCTGTTCGCAACGCGCGGCACCCGCCACTCGCTGTCGCTCGCGTACGCCGTGCCCGGCGGCGAAGTCGAGTACTGGGTGGCGAACTACGAGTTTCTGCAATACGTGCCGCTCGGAAGCCGATTCGCGCTCTCGTTCAATGCCGAGCTTGGCTATGGGGCGGATATCGGCGATACCACCTCGATGCCGCCGTTCCGGCAGTTCTTCGGCGGCGGACCCGATACCGTCCGCGGTTACCGCGAAAGCCGCCTCGGGCCCAAGGATAATTTCGGCAATCCCTACGGCGGCAACCTCAAGGTCGTCGGACGCACCGAGCTCATCCTGCCGATGCCGGAGAAGTGGCAGTCGATGGCCCGTTTCAGCGCGTTCTTCGACGTCGGCAACGTGTTCTCGACCGGCCACGTGGATTTCTTCGGCCGCGACGCCATTCCCGGCGTGCCGAGCTCCGGCACGCCGATCGATTACGACTTCAGCTATGATGATTTGAAGCAATCGACGGGCATCGCCGTGCAGTGGCTCGCGC
>JBQTHP010000195.1:0-44458 GCA_052389755.1 Gammaproteobacteria bacterium | reverse complement strand
GGGTGAGCTGCGCGTTTGCCTGGGAAATCCTGCGGTTACCGTTCACATTGGTGGTGTCTGATAAATGTGGCGGCGCCGCCTCCCGGCGGCGCCACCTCAGATCTTCTAACTTCTCTTTCCTGCCCGGAATCGCTCTCCGTCAATAGAACAGAATTGCACCGAGCGCAATTCCCGTTTCGTCGGCCTGGTTCCCGTTGTGCGCTGTCGCCTCGGTCTTCGTGTACTCGGCCACGAGGTGCAGGGCGGAGGTGAGCGGATGGTAGAGGCCGAACACGACCGACTCGTTCGTCTCGACCAGCGTGGTGGCCACCGGATCCGCGGGCCCCCGATCCAGATTGCTTTCTCCCCAGCTCACGCCAAGCTTGGTGCCCGGGCCAGGCAATTTATACGTGAGCTGCACGTACATGCCGTCCGAATCGCGCGTGTTGCCCGCCGCATCCATGGCATCGAAGAGAAAACCGGTAGTGCCGATTCCTTCCCCGGTGTAGTAGTACCCGACCGCTTCCAGGTCGCCGAAAGTAACCTTCGCGCCGACGTCGAAACCTTGCGCGTCCTCGTCACCCAAAGGACCGGCGGTGTCGAGCGACTGCCTGATGAAGCCCGCCCACACCTTGCCGCCGACATCGCCTTCCCACGTATAGGCCACCTTGCCTTCGAGTCCGTAGGTTGAACCTTCCTGCGCGAACGACCCGGCGTCCTGGCTCACGCCCGAGAGATCGACGAGACCCCATGGGTCGACGAGCGCCACGTTGAAGGTCAAACCGCCGAATTTCGGCGAGGTGTACTGCACCTGGCCTTTCCAGTCGGCGTACACATAGCCGACGCCGATACGGCCCAGCGTCGTGTTGCCTCCGCCTCGTGCCAGGTCGGACACGGTGCCAACGCCGAGCAAGGTCATGTCGGACAGAATTGCGTCCGAGCCGAAGATACCGAGGTCGCGGCCGATCTTGATGCTGCCCCAGTTCTCGCCGGAGAACTCGAGGAAGACCTGGCGGAAGTTCGACGAGTTGAGGCCGAGACCCCCGTCGATCGGGCCCCCGGCGATCCCCGTGGCCGAATCGATGCCGGGCTGAAAGCCGATCGTGATTCCGTACTTGGTGTCCTTTTCTTTTCTCTCCGCATGGAAGCCGAACCACGACGGCAGCAGGCCCGTACGGATGTTGTTGTCATCGTAGTCTCCTCCGGAAAGCGAGCCGCAGGCGAGGCCGGACAGAACGGCACCCGCTCCGGAATCACATTTGACGTCGCTTATGAAGCCATTGACGTTACCGCTGAACTCAACGTTCCACTCCCCCACTTCCATCATGCCAAATGCGCCTGCGCCCTGGGACGCCAGCGTCAGTCCCAATGCGCTTGCGCACGCAACCACGCGCCTGAGAAGTTTCATGACGAGTTCCTCTCTGACTCCTCCATTCAAGGAGTTGTTGGTGTTGCGACACAGAGTAAAACCGCCGCGAATGGCGGGATTACTTATTACGCGGCCGAGTGTAGCACCATGTTCACGCAGGACTAATCAGGGGCTGGCGGGTGTGACAGTTCGCTGTGTCAGGCGTGACACTCGGTGTGACAGTCGGTGTGTCACTTTCCTGCCACCGTGGTCGGGGTGAGAGGATTTGAACCTCCGACTCCTACGTCCCGAACGTAGTGCTCTACCAGGCTGAGCTACACCCCGAATCCTGTGGGCAGGCGCGGCGGGCTGAATGAGTGGAAAGCCGGGTTCCGCGCGAGGCGGGGCAGTCTACTGGAAGGGGCAGGGCAGCTTCAATTGGATAGAGTAGGCTGGCCACTTGCAATAGAAACAATATGGCAATACTATTTCCACTGAAATGAAGCCCAGGTCTGCCCTCAAGTTGAAGCCTGCATCCGATTCCGGGGCCACGCTGACGAAAGCCGCGCTTCGCGCAGCGGACTTTCTCGAGGTGGCGCAAACGGATCTTGCGCAGGTCATCGGGGTGAGCGCAGCCACGGTGTCTCGGCTGGCGAACGGGCAAAAGCAGCTCGATCCGCACACGAAGCCGTGGCAGTTCGCCGCGCTTTTCGTGCGGCTCTTCCGCTCGCTCGATGCGATCGTCGGGTCGGACGATGTGGCCGCGCGCGCGTGGCTGCGCAGCGAAAACGCGGCGCTCGGCGGCGTGCCGCTCGAGCTGATACGCGATGCGGCGGGTCTGGTGCGAACGGTTGACTACCTGGACTCCTCACGCGCTGGAATCTAACGCGCGCCGCTACGAGCACGAGCTCTGGCGCGTCGTCGAGTCGCAGCACACGGCCTCGACCATGCGGCTCGTCGATTCGCTCGCCGAGCAGGCGCTGCTCGAGTCGATCCTCGAGGAGTCGAAGCCGAAGTTGCCGCCCGGCACCGAGAAGCTTCACTACCTGCTCGCGACTCCCTTTCGCTATCGCCCGCACATGGGTTCGCGCTTTCGCGCGCCCTTCGATGCGGGCGTGTGGTACGGCGCCGAGGAGCTGCGTACCTCGCTCGCGGAGAAGAGCTACTGGCGCATGCGCTTCCTGCTGGATTCGCCCGGCACGCCGGATCTTCTGAAACCGGTGCCGCACACGGCGTTTCGCGCGGGCATCCGCGCTGTGAAAACGGTCGATCTCACCGAGCCGCCGTTGGTACGCGATCGTGCACAGTGGGTGCATCGCACGAGCTACGAGGCGACGCAGGCATTCGGCGTGCTCGCACGCAAGTCGAGCATCGATGCGGTTCGCTACGAGTCGGTGCGCGATGCGCAGGTTGCGGCCTGTGTCGCCGTGCTCACGCCCGTCGCGTTCAAGCGCACGAAGCCGAGCGCTCAGCACACGTGGTTCATCGCCGCTTCGCGCACGAGCGTTCGCTGCGTCGAGGACGAGCGCGACGGACCGACGTGGGAGTTCACCGCCGGGCAGCTCTTGAGCGGTGTCAGATCCTGAGTTTCACGGCGATCGCGAGCCCAAAGTAGAGGATCGTGTTCTCGTGGAACACCTCATCGCCGCCGGCGGTCGGGATGACGCCGGGCGGCACCGGCACGTCCCACCACACCGACTTGTTGGCCGACACTCCTAGCGAACCGCGCTGGCTGATCGGGTAGAGCCAGCTGACGCGAAACTCCGTGATCGGGATGGCGACGTCGTGGTCCTTGCCGAAGCTCTCCAGAGCGACGACGGCGGGCGTATCGATCGGTCCCGTGAAGTCGCGGGTCGCATGCCGCAGTTCCCCGTCCCGAACACCACGGATTGACCGAAGTAACCCCGGACGGCGTTTCTGCCGAAGTGCACAGTCCCGGACAAGCCGACGAGCGGACCGATCATGCGGCCGTAGTTCGACGAGGCATCGAGGAACGACCCAGAGACGTTCTGGACCGCCGCAACGCTGTGATAGTCGTTGTCGAAGTCCGCGTTCCGGATACCGAGTTGCAGATCAAGGCCGCCCTTCGGCGTTTCGGTCAGGGATTTCAGCGCGTACAGATCGACGTCCAGGCCGCGATGTCGGTGTCCTCTAGGACATTGAAAAGCAGCACCTCGCTTGGGTCGTCGGACGCAACGCTTCGGTCCGCGGTCTCGAAGATGACTTGATCGACGGGCCCGGCGGGCCCGCTCGCCGCGGGGGTTCGACCGGGTCTGCCTTGGGAGCAGTCGAACCAGAAGAAGTCGAGGCCCAACGCCCACGCACCCCTACCGTATTGCAGCTCGAAGCGATAACCCGGGCCGCTCTCGTTGTCGAGCGTCACCGGCGTCCTGGTGACGGCCGGGGGTGTCGCACCGAGATTCCGCTCATGGATGATCAGGACATGCTGGTCGTGGCCGTACGCGTCCATGAACATCGGCTCGAGCAACAGACTCCACCCTTCGTCTGCCGCCGACGCCGTCCCCGCGGCGCCGAGCGTCAGCAGGACCAGCAGGGCATTCCGGTGAGGCGCCGTCATGGCGCTCCTCCTTATGGCGGATTGGAAGGCCTTCGGTCATAGGACGCTCTGGCCGTAGGAATCCTTCGCGAGCCGCTCGACTTACAGCCGAAGAGGTTTTCATTTCGACTGACCACCCCCGCGGCGATCCGCAACCGGATTGCCTGCGCTGGCATATACGTCCTCGACACCCTCGTAGGTTGCGACGGTGGCGGGCCTCGCCGCGATCGTGTCGAAAGCGGTGGCGTGCGCGAACGGAATTTTCTACCGCTTCACCTGGGACGATCTCAACGTCGTCGGCAACGCCGGCCTGCGCAAGTGGGAAAAAGAAATCAGGACGAAAGCGGAGAACGGCGATGTCCGCGCGCAGCTTGCCTACGGCATGATGATCGCGGGCGCGCCGCGGCTGAACCGCTCGCGACGGAGATCCCGGACAACGTCGAGGACGATCCGACCGCCGTCGAAATCCGCGCGGCGGCGTCCGCCGCCGCCGGCGATTTCGCTGCTGCCACCACGGATCAGACGAGAGCGATCGAGCTGGCGAAGAAACTCGGCTGGGATCTCGCGCCGCAGGAGGAGCGCCTCGCGCGCTATCGCGCGAATCAGCCGTGGTACGGCGATCTGCTCGGAATAACGCGAATGGTCGAGCCGATCTGAATCTAGAAGGTGTGCGTGACCGCGAAGCGTGCGAGCGCTCCCAGCCCCGCTTTGAATTTTGAATCCGGCACCGGCGCGAGCGCTGCGAGCGCGAGCTCGCTCTCATTCACGGCGAGCGCCGATGCGTAGTCGAGCCCGCCGGATGATTCGATCGCATCGATGATCGGCCCGAGCTGGCCGAGGTCACCCTCTTTGATCGCACGGCGGATCATCGCCTGCTTTTTCGGCGTGCCGTTCCGCAACGCATGGATGAGGGGCAGCGTCGGCTTGCCTTCCGCAAGATCATCCCCGAGATTCTTGCCGCGCTCGGCCGGGTTCGATCGATAGTCGAGCACGTCGTCGATGAGCTGATACGCCATGCCGAGGTGCTTGCCGTACTCGGCAAGCGCGTGCTCGACCGTCGAGCTCTGCTCGGCGAGCACCGCCGCGATCTGCGCGCCGGCTTCGAAAAGCCGCGCGGTCTTGCGATAGATCACCTCGAGGTAGCGCTGCTCGCTCGTGTCGGCGTCGTGCGCATTCATGAGCTGCAGCACCTCGCCCTCGGCGATCACGTTGGTCGTGTCGGCCATGATCCCGATGACGCGCTGCGAGCTGAGCGCGGCCATCATCTGGAACGCGCGCGAGTAGACGAAATCCCCGACGAGCACGCTCGCCTGATTGCCGAACACCTGATTCGCGGTCGCGCGGCCGCGGCGCTGCGATGAGCTGTCCACGACGTCGTCGTGCAGGAGCGTGGCGGTGTGGATGAACTCGATGATCGCGGCGGCCTGCGCATGAGCGGCGCCAGTTGCGCCGCACGCACGGCCCGCGAGTACCACGAGGAGCGGGCGCAGGCGCTTGCCGCCGCCCGCGATGATGTGCTCGGCAACCTGATCCACGAGCGGCACGGCGCTGCGCAGCCGTTCCCGGACTACGGCATCGACGGCACCGAGCTCCGTCCGCACCAGCGAGCGAATATCGTCGAGAGTCATCGCTCAAGCATCGTAGCGGACTTGAGGTGCTGCCGGTCCTGGCCGCGTGAATGCGGATGTTTCCCCTTAAAAATCCGATGTTTGACCGACCCGGGGTGGCTGCGTAGAATGCGCGGCCTTTCGCGAGGGCTTGAGAACATGTACGCGGTAATCGCCACGGGCGGCAAGCAGTATCGGGTCGAGAAGGGCGCGACACTGCGCGTCGAGAAGCTCGATGCGGAGCTGGGCGCCACCGTCACGTTCGGCGAGGTGCTCCTCGTCGGCCAGGGAGCGGACATCAAGGTCGGCTCGCCGCTGCTTCCGGGCGGCAAGGTCGTTGCCACCGTCGAGCGGCACGGCAAGGGCCCCAAGGTTTCGATCGTCAAATTTCGGCGTCGCAAGCATTACATGCGGCAGAAGGGTCACCGCCAGCCGTTCACCGAGGTGAAGGTGACGGACATCAGCGCGGGCTGATCGCGGCGTCAAGTACGAGGATCAACGCTCATGGCACACAAAAAGGCAGGCGGTAGTACCAAGAACGGCCGCGAATCGGAGTCCAAACGGCTGGGCGTGAAGCGCTTCGGCGGCGAGCACGTGCTTGCGGGCAACATCCTCGTGCGTCAGCGTGGCACGCCGATGCGCCCCGGCGACAATGTCGGTCTCGGCACCGATCACACGCTGTTTGCGAAGAAGAGCGGCGTCGTGCAGTTCAGGCGCAAGGGCGCCGAGCAGCACCTCTACGTGAGCGTGAAGCCGGACTGATCACGGCCTATTGAGTAATAGAATCGAACCCCGGCCGCGTGCCGGGGTTTTTGTTTGCATGAAATTCGTCGACGAAGCGAGGATCAAGGTGCAAGCCGGCCACGGTGGACGCGGTAGCACCAGCTTTCGCCGAGAGAAGTTCGTGCCGCTCGGCGGTCCGGACGGCGGCGACGGTGGCCACGGCGGCAGCGTCTACCTGCGCGCCGCCCCGGGCATCAACACGCTCGCGGATTTCCGCATAGAGCGGACTTTCAAGGCTCAGGTCGGCGAGTCGGGCGGCTCGCGCGACTGCACCGGTCGCAGCGGCGAGGATCTCTACATCCTGGTGCCGGTCGGTACGACGGTTCGGGATGCGGATACGGCTGAGGAGCTCGGCGATCTCACGCGCGAGGGCGATGCACTGATGGTGGCCCGCGGCGGCAAGGGCGGCTGGGGAAACCAGCGCTTCAAATCGAGCACGAACCGCGCACCACGGCAGTTCGGACCGGGTCTGCCCGGCGAGAAGCGCACGCTCGAGCTCGAGATGAAGGTCGTGGCCGATGTCGGCCTGCTCGGGCTGCCCAACGCCGGCAAGTCGACCCTCATACGCGCCGTGTCGGCTGCGCGGCCCAAGGTCGCGGAATATCCCTTCACGACGCTGCACCCGAATCTCGGCGTCGTGAGCGTCAGCGAGCATCGCAGCTTCGTCATGGCCGACATCCCCGGACTGATCGAGGGTGCGGCGGAAGGGGCGGGACTCGGGATTCGGTTCCTCCGGCATCTGCAGCGCACGCGCGTGCTGCTGCACCTCGTCGATATCGCGCCGCTCGATCCCGACGCCGACCCGGTCAAGGACGCGCGCGCGATCGTTGCGGAGCTGAACAAGTTCGACAAAGGGCTCGCGGCGAAGCCGCGCTGGCTCGTGCTCAACAAGCGGGATCTGCTGCCGGACGAAGAAGCCGAAAAGCGCGCGCGGGAGATCGTGCGGCGACTGCGCTACGAGGGACCGAAGTTCCTGATTTCGGGTGCCACGGGAAAGGGCACCCGGGAGCTCAGCGAAGCGGTGATGCACTTCCTCGAAGAAACCGCTGCCGCGAACAGCGCCGCGGAGCAGGGGGCGGGGAGGGCTACTGCATTCCCTTGATACGGGCGCTGAGGCGGCTCTTGTGCCGGGACGCCTTGTTACGGTGAATCATGCCCTTCGTGACGAGCGAGTCGATGACCGGCACCGCCGACTTGTAGGCCGCCTGCGCATTCGGCTTGTCCCCGCCTTCGATTGCCGCGGTGACCTTGCGCAAGGCAGTACGCATGCGCGAGCGGATCGCGACGTTGCGTTCACGGTGCTGCTCGGCCTGGCGAGCGGCTTTTTCGGCGGATCTGGTGTTGGCCACGGGCGGTCCTGGTTTGAAGGCGCGGCATTGTCCGGATGGGTCCGCGGGCTGTCAAGGAGCGCCGAACCGGAACGCCGACTGCACGCTGCCGAGCACTTGATCCTGGAATACTCGCTCGCCTGAATCCTCTCCGGCCGCGCCGGCGACTACGTGTAGAGGAAGCAGATGTTCCTCGCGCGGGTGCGATGCTCGGCCGCCGGGGGCATCCGCCCAATCGACGAGGCGTTGTTCACGCTGCGCGCGAGGCAGGGCGACCGCTTCGGCGAGCCAGGCATCGAAGCGCTGCGAATCCGGATCGATGTCGGTGCCGCCACTGTGCAGGTTGCGCATCAGCCGGTTCATGTTGTGAAAGCTCATGCCGCTCCCGATGATCAGTACGCCCTCGTGGCGCAAAGGCTCGAGCGCCGAGCCTGCCGCCAGGTGCTCAGCGGGATCCAGACCCGCTCGCAACGAGAGCTGCACAACGGGTACGTCGGCGTCCGGGAACGCGAGCTTCATCGGAATGAAGACTCCGTGGTCGAGGCCACGATTGTGGTCCTCGCCCGTCTGGAAACCTGCGTTCGCCAGGAGTCGACGAACTCTCGCGGCGAGCTCGGGTGAGCCGGGCGCGGCCCACGTGAGCCGGTAGGTGTGCTCCGGAAAGCCGGAGTAATCGTAGAGCAGCCCCGGCGAGCGTTGAGCGTTGACGGTGAACGCGTGGGCTTCCCAGTGCCCGGTCACGATCACGATCGCTCGCGGCTTCGCACCGACCAGGTTCACGACACCGCGCAGCCACGCCTCCATCCGGTCCCAGGTGCCGGCTGGATTCCAGTCCATGAAAAAACACGGACCGGCACCATGGGGAACGAAAAGCGTGGGCAAGGTGCTCGCAGACATTTCAGCTCCGGAGGAGGGCGCAACCTTCCTCAATAAGGTCGGTCGCCCTTCACCCACATGCGATGCATCAAACGATAGTATTTCTGATCGTCGTAGGGTGTGCCGGTGTGCAAGGTGCAGCGATTATCGAATACGAACACGTCACCGACACGCCACTTGTGACGCAGGACGAACTGGTCCTGAGTCAGGAACGTCACCAGCTCGTCGAGCAGGTTCAATCCTTTCTCGCCAGGTAAGCCGACCACTTCCTTCACGGTGCCGGTGCTGGGCCAGAGTGCCTTGCGCCCATCCACGGGATGCGTCCGTATCAAGGGGTGGACGACATCCGGCGTGGCTTCTTCCAGCTCCTTGCTGATTTTCATGCGGCCATGTTCGCGGGTTTCCATGAAGAACTTATAGCTGTGATGCAGGGCCAGGCCCTCGAGCTGCTTCTTTCGTTCTTCAGGCAGCGCGCGATATGCGCCACAGCAGTCCGCAACGAGCGTATCGCTGCCCTCAGGCGGAACTTCCACCGCGTACAGCATCGTGCACTTCACCGGTTCCTGCATGTAGGAGTAGTCCGTATGCCAACCCAGTCCATCGTTGTGGGCGCCGATCGGACGGCCGTCGGGATGCTTGCGATTCGAGAGGATGTAGATCTTCGGGTAGCCGGGTAACGTGTATTGCTTCAACGTATGATCTTCGAGCTCGCCGAAATGGCCGAGGAACCGCATCAGATCATCCGGGGTCATTTTCTGGTCACGCACGAGCAGCACGCCGTGCAATTCGAAAACGCGCGCAACCTCCGCTATCGTCTCCGAATCCGCAGTCGCCAGGTCGGCGTCGAGTACTTCGGCGCCGAATCCGGACTTCAGCTCTCTGACCTCGAGTCTTGGGACGGCGTTCATGATGCTTCCAGCACACTGGGGATGAGCTCGCGATTCAAGCTAGCAGCGCGGCGCTTTCCAGTCTTGCACCGATGCGCCCGCTCACTTGCGCCCCGCATTGCAGGCGCGGCCCGGCTGTAATGAAAGACTCGTCTTGAAGCTCATCTCCAGGCCGGCCGGTGTCGTGTTTGCCTGCACGGTCGGCAACGCCGTGAGCATCACGCCCATGGTGTACACGGTCTTCGGCCTGTTCCTGCTTCCGATTTCAAGCGAATTCGACTGGCCCCGTTCCGCGGTTTCGTTCGTGCTTCTCATCGTCGCCGTGTCGGGAGCCGCGAGCTACCCGGTCATCGGTCGGATGATCGATCGATACGGCGCCCGCCCGATCATCCTGTCTGGCAACGTCCTGTTCGCGTTGTCGGTCGCTTGCGTTTCGCTGATCGAGGCGAGCCGCCTGCAGCTGTATGTGGCGTACGCCTTCGTAGGAATCGCGGGCGCGATTCCTAGCAGCGTGATGTTCACGAAGGTGATCGCCGGCTGGTTCGATCGAAACCGCGGCCTCCTCCTGGGTGTCGTGGGCGGGGTGGGCAACGGCGTCGGCGCGGCGGTCTCGCCACTGTTCGTCCACATGCTGCTGACCGACAACGGATGGCGAGGCGCTTATCATGGCATCGCGGCGGCCATTCTCCTCATCGGTTTTCCGATCCTGTATCTGCTGCTGCACGATCCCGAACGAGCGACTGCTCGAGAGGCCGTGCAGGGCTCAAGCCAGTTCGACGGGATGACTCTCGCGCAAGCGCGCGCGACGCCCACATTCTGGATCATATTGGCTGCCATCGCGCTGGGCGCCGGCTGCATGACCGCCGTCTTCGCGCACGTCGTACCGCTGCTGCTCGATCGAGGCCTGCCGGCCGACAGAGCTACGGCGGTGCTGGCCACTTTTTCGATGGTGACCGCCGGCTGGCAAGTCGGTGTCGGCTATCTGCTCGACCGGATCCCGAGGCCCTGGATTGCAGCACCGTTCTACCTGGCAGCACTCGCGGGTCTGATCCTGTTCGAGTCGACGTCGAGCTATCCACAGCTGATCCTCGCCGGCGCCCTGATGGGACTTGGCCTCGGAACGGAATACGGCGTGCTGCCGTATTTTCTATCGCGCTATTTCGGCGTGCGGCACTACGGATCGATCTCGGGCGTGATCTATGGCGTGATCGTGCTGACTCAGGGCGTCACACCCTTTCTGATGGATCTCGTTTTCGACCTGAGCGGTTCATACCGCGCAGCGATCATCGTCATCGGCGCCGGGCTGATATGCGGCGCGCTGCTGATCCTTCGATTGCTCCCCTTCGATGTCGTGGCGGCTACACCTCTCAGAAGGCATAACTCACGGCGGCGATGATCTCCCGCGGCGGGATGAACTCCTCGCTCGTCGTGAGCAGGGCGAACGGATTGCTGAAGCGGGAGTTGACGCCGTCCTTGTCCAGCACGTTGCTCGCGCTCAACGAGAATGCAAAACCGCTGTTGGCGGGCTTGTACCGGAAGTAGAGACCGACGATGTCGTAGGACGGCACTGTGTCCACGAGCGGATTGTTGAAGACGCGGTACTGGTATTCGCCGCGATGAATGTAGTCGAGTCGCGAGGTGAACACCGCTCCATTGCCCAGCGTGTGGTTGTTCGTCAACCCGAGGCGCGCCGTCAGATCCACCAGTTTCGGCGGCTCGTTCCCCTTGAGGTTCGTCGTCTGGCTCAGGTTCACGCGAGTCGCAAATCCGCCCGGCGTGAAGAGGCCGATGCCCGGCCCAAGCGCTTCCCGGAAGTCCACCACGTCCAGGGTAAAGAAATCCGTCTTGATCTCCCCATCCAGCCACGTGAGATGGCCATCCAGTTGCCATTCGTCGGCAAGCAGCCAGTTGAACTCGGTCTCGACGCCGTACACCTCCGTTTCCGGAATGTTCCCTGTACCGCCGGCAAACGGAACCGGGTCTTCCTGCGTGAACTGCAGGTTTTCGTAGTCGTAGTAGAAGCCGACGACGTTGAACCGGACACGGTTATTGGAGAAGACGTTCTTGGAACCGATTTCGAAGGACGTCAGCTCTTCCGCTTCGAATACCAGCGGGACCTGCAGCGCGCCTGCCAGGGCGCCAGGGTTCGTGCCGCCGTTCTTCCAACCGGTGGAGATCAGGCCGTACAGGAGATGATCCTCGGTCAGATCGACGTCGAGCCCGACTTTCCACGTGAATTCCTCATCGTTCGTCTCCTGCCTGGACTGATTGGTAAAGAACTGAAGAGCCTCGTCCGTCTGGTCTTCGTCCTGGTAACGAATGCCCGCCGTAAGTGCATACCGATCGTTGAGGCGGAGAGTGGACTGACCGTAGAGCGCCGTGTCCTTGCGCGTCACGGTCCTCGCTTCCACGAAGTTCAGCACCGACATGAAGGGAGGCAAGGTCACGACGGACGGGTTCGCGAGCTCATCAATCGAATCCGAAAACGGCGACGGGCCGGTTGCCTCAAGAAAGTGATTGAAATTCTCATGATCCAGGTAGTAGGCACCGAGCACCCAGTCCACTCGCTCACCGCGGCGCGAGACGTTCAGCTCCTGGGTGAAGGCGTCCGAATCGTTGTCCCAGAACGTCAGCACGTCCCAGTTGGCGGTCGTCACGAAGAACCCCAGGACATCGATGGCCGTCAGCGCTTCGTTGAGCCGATCGCCGTCGACGCTCTGATCCTTCTCCAGCTCTTGCAGGCCGGTGAGCGACTTCACGACCAGGCCTCCGGGCGCGTTCCATTCGATGATCGCCGAATAGAGGGCGTTCTGGAGCTTGAATATCCCTGGAAAGTCCTGGCTCAGCTCCCGCTCGTCGGGATTCGGGTCATCCACGTTCTTCTGCGCTGCCGCGTGTTGGTCGGAATCCTGCAGGAATGCAGAGAGATACACGGACACGCTGTCGGCGGGCTGCCACAGCAGCGACGCCGTCCCGGTGACGGAATCTGCATCGTCGAGGTCGTAACCGTCGAGGGCGCCGCCTTCGATCTCGGCGAATCCATCTCTGTTGTATCGCTGGATCGAGCCGCGAACGGCCAGATTCTCGGACAGCGGAACATTCAGCGAACCGCGCGCCTTGAGCGAGTTGTATGTACCGAAGGCGAGATCCAGATCGCCGGCGAGGTCCTTGGGATCGGGCTTCTTCATGATCAGGTTGATCGCCCCGCCGGTCGTGCCCTGGCCGAATTCGGTACCTTGAGGACCGCGAAAGACCTCCAGGCGTTCGAGATCGCCGAGATCTGTCCCCATGGACAGCGGATTCGCAACGTAGATGCCGTCCATGTAAACGAGGACGCTCGGCTGGGTGCTGAGGTTCTGCGCCGTTTCCCAGCCGATGCCGCGGATCGCGACTACCCGTCCTGCGCCGTCGTTCTTGGCGATCGTCAGTCCGGGGACGTAGCCGTTGAAGTTGTCCAGCCGGATCACGTTGGAACGGTCGAAATCCTCGCCCGCTACTGCAGAAACCGCGACCGCAGCGTCCTGAATGTCGACCTGGCGCTTGCGCGCGGTGACGACCACTTCTTCGAGGCCCTGCGTTTGCGCCAGGACGGGAGCGGCGGGAATCGCCGTCGCCACGATCGCGGCGAGCAGCCGCACTGCCAGCGCTCTCTTGGAACCAGTGTTCAGGATCGTCATTGGCTAGCTCCCCCAAAGATCCGAACGCAATCGTTTGTTGTGCCTACGATAACTCTCGTAATCTTCGTGAAAAAGCCGCTCGGTCCGCTTGCACGAACGCGCCCTATCGTTTGACAAAGGCGACCAAGTCTTGATGCGCGTCCGGACAAGCACGCCGCGAGTGGCCGCGGCTACCATTAGCCTGAATCGGCAGGATCAACCCAGTCGGAACCGCAATGCAATCATCTTTCCTGAACGATGGATTTTTTGCCGGCCTCGACAGTTCCGACCTGCCGATCGAGGACGCCGAGTCGTTACCGCCGTTGTGCTACACCGACGAGCGGTTCTACGAGTTCGAGAAGGAAGCTGTCTTCAATCACGAATGGCTGTGTGTCGGCCGGGAGTCCTGGCTGCGAAACCCAGGTGACTACTTCACGACCTCGATCATCGACGAACCGCTTATCGTCTGCCGCGACCTCGAGGGGGGATTGCGGGCGATGTCGGCCGTTTGTCAGCACCGCGCGATGCTCGTCGCCGAAGGCAGCGGCAACGCACGCGGCTTCGTGTGTCCCTACCATCACTGGACCTATTCGCTGGACGGGTGCCTCGCCAACGCGCCGGCGATGGGGAGGACGCGGAACTTCGACAAGTCCAAGATCAGGCTGCCCTCGCTTGCGGTCGAGGTCTGGCTCGGGTTCATCTTCGTGATTTTCGACCGCGAGGCGGCGCCTCTTGAACCTCGACTGAGGGCAGTGGAGGAAGCGATCGAACGCTATGACCTCGCCGCTGCCGAAGACGTCGGCGATGTGCAGACGCTGAAGTTTCCGTGGAACTGGAAAGTGATGTTCGAGAACAACAACGACGGCTACCACGCGAACCGGCTTCATCACGGCCCCTTGCATGATTTCGTGCCGAGCAATCTTTCATCCTTCCCGGACATGCCGGCCGATACTGCCGGCTATCTGCGTCACAACGGCACACTGCATCGGGATGCGAGTTTCAATGCGACGCAGAAGGCCGTCTTGCCGGTATTCCCGAAGCTGACCGACGAGGATCGGCAGCGAATGATCTTCGCCAATATTCCGCCGACGCTGTCGCTCGTGCTGACCAGCGACATGGTGATCTACCTGATCGTCCGTGCAGACGGCGCCGAGAGGCACGCAATGGACGTAGGGGAACTGGTCGCGCCAGGCGCGAGGAACGATCCGGGGTTCGAACACCGCATCGCCATGATCATGAATGCCGCCGGCAAGATCATGGCGCAGGATCAGCATGTCGACGAGCTGGTACAGATCGGATTGCGTTCCCGGTTCGCGACCCGCAGTCGCTATTCCTGGCAGGAGGGCGCGCAGAAGCAATTCAACAGCTGGCTGGTGCCACGCTACAAATCCTGCTGGGAGAGCATGCGTGGAGAAGGACACGTGCGTGGCTGATAAAACTCGACTACAAGTCGCTCAGTCTGTCGAGTGCCTATCTGGGCGATCGCCGGGTGGCCGCATCATTGCCGTGACGGCGACGACGGCCAGCAGAGCCACCGCATAGGCCTGAAACAATCCGGCAAAGCCGCCGAACTTATCCGCGATGAAACCCCCGAGCGCCGGACCGATCATCGCGGCCGTGGTGATGAGATTGAACGTGCCGAAAATCTCGGGGTTGTCTGACGGCCCGAAATAATTCACCAGCAGTATTGCGGTCGCGAAGAAGCACATGCCGAACCCGAAACCTTCGGCTGTGGCGAACGTGAAGAGGGCGATCCAATTGTCGGCGACCGACAAGGCTGCCATGCCGCTCGCCTCGCCCGCCAGCGCTGCCACGAGTAGCCATTTCGGGTCGATGCGCGTGGCAAGTGCGCCGCCGAGTGCGCGCGAGAGTGCACTGACTGCGCCGCCTGCGCTCAACATGCCGGCGGCGAGCGCCGCAGAAACGCCGAGCGTGCCCAGGTGTGTGACTGCCCAACTGTTCGCCGTCAGCACGCACAACAGCGTCGCCGTCATCGCCGTCGCGATCGCCCAGTACTGGGGCGTACGAATCGCATCCCGGAAACGCCAATCGGAGCTGGCCCTGTAAACGCGCTGGGAGCTTTGTTCCGTTCGGCGTGCGGCGCCTTCGTCCAGGGCACGCGATTCATTCGGCGGGCTCTTCACGAACACGAGCGCGAGCGCCGTCAGCGCGAGCAGCGATACTGCCGCTGCCCACCAATAGAATCGCCATGAGTCGGTCGCGGCGACGGCGCGGTTCGCGACGAGCGGTCCGGCGACGGCGCCGAGCCCTCCGATCGTCATGAACGCGCCGATGGCCGCAGATCGCTTTTCAGGCATCCAGCCGTTGAGCAGATGCACTGCCGGGACCGTGGCGCACGAGGCGAAGCCAAGACCCAGCAGCGCAGCCGCCAGAAGGTACTGATGGAAGCCGTTCGTCAGGGCAAGCAGGCTGAATCCGCCGACCATGACCGCGCCGCCGATCCCGTAGGTCGCCTTGATACCGAAGCGTCGCAGGGTCCACGCCGGTACGGTACTTGCGAGACCCACGGTCAGTGCGAAAAGCGAAAAGCCGGTCCCCGCCTGCGACCAGGTCCAGGACAACTCCTCGATCATGAACGGCAGGATGATGCCGAGCGAGCTGAACGTCGCCCCGCATATCAGAAAGAAGATCGCGCTGATGACTGTGAACAGCGCCCATCGCGCCGCGGGCGCGTCAACGGCCGCAGCGAGATCCCGCGCGCTACTGCCCACGCGCGCGTTCCATTTCCCGCAGCGCCTTCTTCAATACCTTGCCGTAGCTGTTCTTCGGCAGCGCCTCGACGAACCGATAGTGCCTGGGCCGTTTGAAACGTGCGATGCGCTCCGCACAGAAACTGTCGAGTGCTGCCCCATCCGGATCGGCGACTCGCGACACGACGTATGCAACGACGACCTCGCCCCACTCGCGATCGGGGCGTCCGACGACCGATACTTCGCCGACATCGGCGTGCTGGATGAGGACTTCCTCGACTTCGCGAGGATAGATGTTGCTGCCGCCCGAGATGATCACGTCCTTGGAGCGATCCTTGAGCGTGAGGAACCCTTCCTCATCGAAGCAACCCAGATCCCCGGTATGAAGCCATCCGCCGCGTAGTGTATCGGCAGTCGCGGCCGGATTGTTCCAGTAGCCGCGCATGACGGTTTCGCCGCGCACGACGACTTCGCCGATCTCGCTCACCGGCAACGGCTCGCCCGCCTCATCGATCGTGCGCACCTCGACGACGCTCTGCGGAGTGCCCACCGACGAGAGTCGCTCGCGCCAGCGCGGATGGTTCCTGTCGGCAATCACGCGGGAGCTCAGTGCAGTAATGGTCATCGGCGACTCACCCTGGCCATACAGCTGAGCGAATTTCGGCCCCAGGCGTTCGATGCCGGCCAGGAGGTCCTCGAGGTACATCGGACCGCCGCCGTAGATGATGGTTTTCAGGTTGTCCGTTCGTACTTCCTGTGGGTGATCCAGCAGGCGCTTGATCATGGTCGGCGCCGCGAAGAACACCAGATCCGGCCAGCCGCCGATCGCCGAGTAAACCTCCGCGACGTCGAACCCGCCGGATTCCGGGATGACGTGGCAGCTCCCCTGCAGCACGTGCGCGAGCCCGTAGAGACCCGAGCCGTGGCTCATGGGCGCGGCATGAAGAATCGCCCGCCATGGCGCCTGCTGGTCCACGTCGGCGAAGTAGCAAAGGCTCATGGCAAGAAGATTGCGGTGGCTCAGAATCGCCCCTTTTGGCCGCCCGGTGGTGCCGCTGGTGTAGAACAGCCAGGCCGGTTCGTCGGGCGCACGATCGACCAGCGGCAGCCGCTCGCCGGCGTGCATCCGCGTGTACTCGTCACTGTCGACTGCAACGAGGAAACGTAGCTTGTCCCCTGTCAGGGATCCGAGCCCGTCAGCGGAATTCTTCGTCGTGAAACACAGTCGCGCATCGCAATCGCCGATGATGTATGCAAGCTCTGCAGGATGGAGTTTGGTGTTGATCGGCACGGCGGCGAGTCCTGCGTGCCAGCAGGCATACAGGATTTCGAGGTACTCGACGCAATTCCCGAGCACGAGCGCAACGCGATCTCCCTCCTGCAGGGCGCAACGGCGGCGCAAGGCGAATGCGAGACGACTTACCCGATCCGCCGCCGCGCCGTATCGATGCAGTATGCATGCGCCTCTGGCAACCGCCGGTCGGTCGGAGAACGCGCGGCCAGCGCGAACCATGTGCGAGGCGATATTCATGCCGGCAGCACTCCAGCCAGCGACCGGGTCCGTTTGACGCAATCGTATTGGATCGCTCAGGATATCGCCATACGAACCATCGTTTCTTCTGTCGATACGGACCATCGCGATGTACCCTAAGAAAGTCGAGCATTACCGGTGGGATGCGCTGCCGAAAGAAGTCGTACGCCCCGGCGTCACGCGAGCAGGCTTCAGCGGCGACAACGTACTGCTGGTAATGAACTGGCTGCAGCCGGGGATGCAAACCAACCCACACCGTCACCCCTTCGAGCAGCTCGCCTACATCGTTCAGGGGAAGATGCGCTTCGTCGTGGGTGACCAGGTCATCGAGGCGCAAGCGGGCAGCGTGATCCGGATTCCGCCGGATGTTGAGCACTACGGAGAGCCGATCGGCGATGAGCCAGTGCTCAATCTCGACGTGTTCTCCCCGATCCGCGAGGACTATCGCCACCTGGTCGAGTATCAACAGGTGAAGCCCCGACCCTAGGGCGTACGAAACGATCTGGATTCGGTATGTCCCAGACGCGACTCATCCACTCGGTCGTCACGACGCTCAGCATCGTCGAACATCTTGCGCATGCTCACAGGCCTGTCGGCCTCAGCGAGCTCGCAAGCGCGATTGGCATGCCCAAACCGCGCATTCACCGTCATCTGAGAACCCTCGTCAGCCTCGGGTATGTCACGCAAGAGGCGTTGGGCGACAAATATTGCCTGACGCTGAGACTCTTCCACATCGGCCGCGCGATCGCGGACCAGACTGAATTTCAGGTCGTGGCGCGCAGTGTCATGCCCGCGCTGCGTGAGCGCGTCGCCCAGAGCGTCATGATCGGGCAGATCGAGGATGAGGGTGTCCGGGTCGTCGACATCCTCAGACATCGATCAAAGGTGGAGATCTCGTCCCGGCCGGGCAGCCTGTTCGATTTCCACTGCACCGCTCAAGGCAAGGTGGCGCTCGCCTTCGGACCGTCCACGCTTTGGAAGAAGCTGCTGCGCGCGCCCCTGCGCAAATGGACGGACGCGACGATAACGGACATCGATCGTCTGAAAGGCGAAGTTACCAGAGTGAGAAAGCGCGGTTGGGCGGTCGCACCGGGGGAGATTCTGAGCGGGATAAACGCACTGGCTGCCCCGATATTCGATGGAAGCGGCGCGCTCGCCGGAACGATCGGGATCCTGGGCTCGATCCAGCATGTGGCAAGCCGGCCGGCGCCGGAACTCGTCACCGCGGTCCTGGATGCGGCTCGCGACGCTTCTGGAAGACTCGGTTTCCGGGAGGCGGCCGCATCGTGAGCAGCTTCGCGCTTGCGATCGATATCGGCGGCACGTTCACCGATGCCGTTCTCCTCTGCAGCGATGGGCGCAGCTGGACCGACAAGACTCTGACGACCCCGAACGATCTGCTGGAAGGCTTCTTTCGTGCGACGGATCTCGTCCTGCGGCGCGCCGATATCACGCTTGCGCATGTCGATGACGTGGTGGCCCATGCGACGACGCTGGTCACCAACGTCCTGATCGAGCGCAAAGGATCACCGACCGGTCTGATCGTGACGGAAGGCTTTCGCGATGTTCTCTATATTCGCGACGAGCATCGCTACGACATGTTCGATCCGCAGATCGAATATTCCGAGCCCCTGATCACGAGGAGCTTTACGTGGGGCCTGCGCGAGCGAACCTACGCCGACGGCACGGTCGGCGTCGCCGTGGACGCCGCACAGGTGCGGGAAATCGCATCGCAGCTCAAAGCCAGGGATGTGGCGTCGGTCGCGGTCTGTCTCCTCAACAGCTATCGCAACTCCGAGAACGAGCGAACGGTACGGAAGGTTCTGGCAGATGCTGCGCCCGATGTCTTCGTTTCCTTGTCGAGCGACGTCGCGCCACAGATGCGCGAGTACCTGCGCGCCAGCACGACCGCCATCAACGCCTATGCCGTGCCCATCTCCGGACCGTACCTGCATGCGTTGATCGAGAAGCTGAAACAGCGAGGCTGCGAACATGACCCGTTGATCATGCTTTCGAATGGCGGTGTCGTCGGCGCACGCATGGCCGGCGCCTATCCCGTACGGATGATCGAATCCGGCCCGGCTGCCGGTGCGTTGGCTGCAGGCCGCATCGCGAAGAAGTACGGGATCGACAATCTCATTTCCTTCGACATGGGAGGTACCACCGCCAAAGCCTGCCTCATTCAGAAGGGCGAGCCGCTCGTGGCGGGGGAACTTGAAGTCGACCGCCGCTACCGCTTCAAGCCCGGCAGCGGGATGCCGATCACTGTCCCCTCGATCGACATGATCGAAATCGGCGCCGGCGGCGGATCAATCGCTCGGGTCGATGAGTTGGGTCTGCTGAAGGTGGGACCTCATAGCGCCGGCGCCGACCCAGGGCCTGCGTGCTACGGCCGCGGCGGCGACGATCCTTGTGTTACCGATGCCGACGTGGTCCTCGGCATTCTGGATCCCGACAATTTTCTGGGCGGCGACATGCCGCTGGATGCCACGCGGGCCGAAGCGGCCATCCAGCGTCTCGCGAAGGAGCTTGGCGTGCCGATGATGGATGCGGCCTTCGGGATCTTCAGCGTGGTCGGTGAATCGATGGCCGCGGCCGCGAGGGCGCATGCGACGGATCGCGGTGTCGATTACCGCGGACTGCCGTTGCTCGCGTTCGGCGGCGCCGGACCCATACACGCCTGCTATGTCGCCGAGCAGCTCGACAGCTCGGCGGTGATCTACCCGCCGATGGCGAGCGTCTTGAGCGCCGTCGGGACCCTCGTTACGCCGGCAAGGCTCGATCTTGCCCGCAGCGCATTGTGTCGCCTGAATGCCGTCGATTGGGATGCGGTGAGCCTCCTGATACAGGAGATGACGGCAGAGGGAAAGAGAGCTCTGCTGGAAGCGGGGCTTCCCGAGAACGGGATCATCTATGACTTCTCCGCCGACATGCGCTACTTCGGGCAACAGTCCGAAGTCACGGTGCCGCTGGGCGGCGATCCGCGGTTCGCACACGATGCGAACGAGCTGAGATCCCGCTTCGATGCAGCCTATGAAGCTCTCTACGGTGTTCGCCTCGACGACATGGACGTCGAGGTGGTCAGTTGGCGCACCGCTGCCCATGGGGCCGACACCCATCGCAACGTCAGCGTGACGCTCGCACGCCGGCCGGCCGAGCCGAAAGCGCGGCGGACCGTCCATTTCCAAGGTCGATCCAGAGCGGTCGCCGTATACAATCGCGCCGCGCTCGCCCCCGATCAGCAACTCGAAGGGCCGGTACTCATCGAGGAACGCGAGACGACCATCTTCGTATTGACCGGCTGGACAATGCGAACTCACGAGGATGGCAGCCTCATTGCGACGAAAGCGGCCCCTCACCGGCCTCCGGCACCCTCTCCCGGCCTTGCAGCCGTCTCCGGCACCCTCTCTCCCGTTGGGGAGAGAGGGTTGGGTGACGGGTATCGAGAGGAGCACTGAGATGGACGGCATCGAGCTCGAGATCACATGGGGCAACCTGATCAGCATCGTGAGCGAGCAGGCGAAGGCGCTCCAGCGCATCGCGTTCAGCCCGGTCGTGCGGGAAGCCGGTGACCTCGCGACCGCGCTGTTCGATGCGGACGCGCGCATGGTGGCCCAGGCCATTACCGGCACACCCGGTCACATCAATTCACTCGGTGCGGCGGCGAAAAACCTCGTGGACGTCATTCCGCCGAATCGCATTTATCCGGGCGACGTGCTGATCACGAACGATCCGTGGATGTCCGCCGGTCACTTCTTCGACATCACCGTGTTGACGCCGATTTTCCGCAAGGGGCGGCTCATCGGTTACGGCGGGTCCACCATTCACCACACCGACATCGGCGGCTACGGCATCGGTGCCGGCGCTCGGGATATTCACGAGGAAGGACTCTGGATACCCGTTCTCAAGCTGTATGAGAGAGGCGAGCCGAACGAAACGCTGCACAAGATCATCGGACGAAACGTGCGGACGCCCGATGCGATTTTTGGAGATCTTTCCGCCCAAGTGTCGAGCGGGAGGATGGGCGGCATACGACTGAACGCGATGTGCGACCGGTGTCGACTCGACGACATCGAGCGGCTTTCGCAAGAGATCATTTCCCGATCCGAGAAGGCCACGCGAGACGCGATACGCAAGTTGCCGGCCGGTACCTGCCGCGGCGAGACATCCTTCGATGTGCCCGGAGGGGAGATCATCAAGCTGTGCGCGGCGGTAACGATCGATGCGGAGGTCGGAGAAATCACCATCGATTTCGCGGGCAGCTCCGGGCCGAGCAAGCACGGCATCAACGTCGTGAGGGCATATACGCACGCGTACAGCACGTTCGCGGTCCGCAGCGTCCTGAATCCGGATCTCGCGAACAACGCGGGCAGCCTCGCGCCGATCAAGGTCAAGGTGCCGACCGACTGCATCGTCAACGCCGAGTACCCGGCACCGGTCAATGCCCGTCACGTCGTGGGCATGTACGTCCCGTTCCCGATCCTGAAAGCGCTTGCCCAGCTCATGCCGGATCGAGTTCTGGCGGAAGGCTCCGGCGCCGTGTGGACCATGCAGGTACAGGGTCGCGACAAGGACGGCAAACCTTTCATCAGTTCGATGTTCAATTACTCTGGGGGCATGGGAGCGCGGGCGACGAAAGACGGCCTGTCGGCCACCTGTTACCCGACCGGCGTGTCCGCCGTGCCGGTCGAGGTGCTGGAGGCATCCATTCCGATCGAATTCACGTGCAAGGAACTGGTACTCGGCACTGGTGGCCAAGGGCTGCACCGCGGAGGCGACGGCCAACGCGTCGGCTTCCGAATGCGAACCGGCAGGGACTGGCTCCTCAACGCCATTCCGAGTCGTCTGCACGTCCGAGCCGAAGGGTTGCTCGGCGGCGAACGTGGCGCGGCCGGCATGTTCCTGATCAACGGTCAGCCGAACCTCGCGGCGCACAAGCACGCGATGGAACCTGCGGACGAAGTCCTGATGCAGACCCCGGGCGGCGGCGGATTCGGAGCTCTATCGAGTGCGGGGAGTGGCGAACGCCGCAGCGATCTGGCGGGCTCCTGACAAGATGAAACCCTGATCCGACCCCAGTAGAAACAGACTTGCGCCGGCCGCGCGCCAGCGCGGAACATCGTCGATGCTCGGGGTGAACATGCCGATTGCACAGCCCGCCGACGTTCCGGCCGCGCAAATTGCCGCGACCGCATCGACGACCTCGGGAGCGAACGGATCCTTGCTCATGGCGATGGCCAGATCGGCGCGACCGACGAACACGCAGTCGACGCCGTCGACCGCGGCGATCGCGGCCACAGAATCGAGCGCTGCGAGATCTTCGATCTGAACCATGACCGTCGTGTGCGCGCGGCTATTATCGAGGTGATCCTGCATGTTCCTGGTCGCGAATCGTGCCGCCCGGGTGGAACCCGAGTAGCCGCGCCCGCCTTCTCCGTAGTGGCTGGCCCGGACGATGGCGACTGCCTGGTCCACCGAGATGACGTGGGGCACCAGAATCCCCGTCGCGCCGCAGTCCAGGGCGTTGCGAATTTCCGCCGCCGAGTGTGCGCCGATCCGAACGAGTGAAGGTTGATCTGCCGCGCACAGGGCCGCAATGCAGATGTCGACCTCCAGGCGCCCGAAAGGCGCATGCTCGGTATCCAGGCAGACGACATCCAGAGACGCGAGCGATAACACTTCGCAAATGACGGGCGAGGGCGTCTTGACGAAAGTGCCGATCAGCGGATTCCCGCTCCTCAGCCGCGCGCGGAATGTTTGAATGCGTTCGCCCATCCGCAAAGCCTACAGCCAACAGCTCACAGCTTACAGTCAGAGGGAAAGAGCGCGAGGCCGGCGCTCTTGCTCTGGCTGTTAGCTGTAGGCTGTACGCTGTAGGCTCTCGAGCGGAAGGCTGGAAGCGATTGAAGGCTTGGCACTTCACGACACAATCCTTTCCGCAGCACCGGCAGCAGCAAGCATGGCGCGATGTCATGGGCAGACTGTGTCTGCCGATCGGAGGATTGCCGAATGCGGGTAGGTTTCGCGGCGCCGTCTGGTGCATCGATTCGCCACTCGGCATGGAGTTCGCTCTGGTCGATGCCGAACCGCATGAGATCAGCGGGCGCTACCTGAATCAACCGGCCGGAATCTGGCTTTCCCTCCTGATAGAGGGTACGGCGAGGCTCAGCTACGAACGGCGGGAAATCGACCTGGCGCCGGGCGACATCGCCTACGGACCCACGTTCGCCGACGCAACGCTGCGGTTTTCGAGCGATTTCCGCCAGCTCTTCGTCAACGTACAGCGGCTGACGCTCAATCCCCGTGTCTTTGCGCCGCTATCCCTCAAACTCGGCTACTTGCCCGGACGGTCCGGCATCAACCAGGTGCTCTCCGGCATGCTGAGTTCTCTGGCCGACGTCATCGATGAAGTCTCCTCCGAGGATCTCCGGCCGGTGGAGCTTTCACTCACCGAATTCCTGATCACCGCGCTCGGCGAAGAAAAGAGTGTGTTCGGCCTGGGCGGGGTTGCGGGCGCAAGAGCGACTCGTCTGCATCGCATCTGTCAGGGCATCGAGGCGGTACTCGGCAACCCAGGGCTCACCCTCGGCATGGTGGCGGAGCGAGAACGAGTCTCGACCCGATATCTGCAAAAGCTGTTTACCGAGGCTGGCAACAGCTTCAGCCACTACCTGCGAACACGCCGTCTCGACCGGTGCCGTGCGGATCTGATCAGCCCCCTGCATGCGGAGCTCTCGATCTCCGAGATCTGCTTTCGCTGGGGTTTCAACGGTTCGGCTCACTTCAGCCGGGCCTTTCGCAAGGAGTACGGCGTATCGCCACGGGACTATCGTCGGATGGGAGGTAGCTCGAGTGACCGGGGAAGGCCGAAATGATCGATCCGCCGCATCCCGCCCGCGAGAGCGTGAGCACGCTCATATCCGGGGCCGTCATCGTCACCATGGATGCGCAGCGCCGCATCATTGCGGATGGGGCCCTCGCGATTCAGGGCGATCGGATCGCAGGCGTCGGCAGACGACGGGATATCGAAGAACGATTCGACGCGGCCGAAGTCATCGATGGACGTCGATTTGTCATCACACCCGGATTCGTCGATGCCCACATTCACATCACGGGCGATCCCCTGACGCGCGGCTACGTGCCGGACGATATCAACGCATTCTTCGAGGACAAGCTGTCACGCTGGGTGATACCGCGGTTTCTCGCGCATAGCGCCGACGACGAGCGATTGTCCGCACAGCTCGCATCAATACAGATGCTGCGATCGGGCACGACATGCTTCCTCGAGGCGGGAACCATTCGACATCTCGACGCGGTCGTGGACGGACTCAACGCATCGGGCATCCGAGGTCGCGTCGGCGCCTGGGTCGAGGGTCGTGCTCGCAGCGCCGGACAGGATCAGACGCAGGCGACGGCCGACGCGATCAGAACGCTCCAGGACGAGCTGGCGCGTTTCCCCGCCAACAAGGGCGCCAGAATCGCGGCGTGGCCCATTCTGGTCGGGCATACCACCAACACGGATGAGGTCTGGAAGGCTGCGAAGTCGCTGGCAGACGCGAATGGTCTCGGCGTGTCGGCACACATGAGTCCCTTCAGAACGGATCCGGACTGGTATCTCGAGAACGTCGGGCGGCGTCCTGTCGAGCACCTGGCCCACATCGGCGTCCTCGGAGCCAACCTGTCTTTGACGCATGTGGCTCACGTCAGCAGCCGTGAAGTGGAGCTGCTTGCCGAGACCGGCACGAATGCGATTTTCTGTCCGCTCTCAGCGCTCAGAGGCGCCTTCGGGATTTCCGTTGCGGGACGTTTCCCCGAAATGCATGCGGCAGGTGTGAACATCGCCCTCGGCACTGACGGCGACGTGCCTGATCTGATGCAAAAGATGTCGCTCGCCGCAGCCTTGTTCAAGGACGCACGCCAGGACGCGAGCGTTTTTCCTGCGCATGAAGTGCTGACGATGGCAATCGTCGGCGGCGCCAGGATCATGCAGCTGCGAGAGGAAATCGGCACATTGGAAAGAGGCAAGAAGGCGGATTTCGTGCTCCACGATACGGATCGTCCGGAATGGCGGCCTCTGTTGAATGCGCTTCATCAACTCGTCTGGTCCGCGGATGGCAGAAGCGTGCACAGCGTCTGGGTCGACGGTGTGCGTGTGGTGGACGACTACCGCTGCACGTTGATCGATGAACAGGAGCTCTATCGGAAGGCTCAGGTCGCCGGTCGAGAAGTCCTGAAGCGCTCGGGGGTACCAGCCCGGTGCGCGTGGCCTCTCATCTGACCGCGCCGATTTGCAATTCTTTTGGCGCATCCGCGCAAGACACGTCGCCGATGCTATGAGAAATTTCCTGGCCGCCGCGAGGCGCCTGGGTTGCAAGAGAAAGCACTGACATGTCTTATCCCAACGCTCTTATTTTCGTCGACCTCGCTTCCGACGATCCCTCAGCCGCAGGTGATTTTTACTCGAAGGTTTTCGGGTGGAAGCACGAGCCCAGGCCCGCCGACGTCTTTCATCGCATGGTCCCCGGGCAGCACTTCCTCAAACCCGATGGCACGCCGAGCGAAATCGGCAATCTCCATGTCGGCATTTTCAATGCGAAGAATGCGAGACCGCACCCCAAGGCGGCGGGAGTCGAGCCACGCTCCCTGAGCCGAGATGGGCGCAAGGCGCGAGTATGGATACTGGTCAGCCAGGACGATTCGTTTCAGCGCATTCTGGCAACGGCTGAAGAGCTTGGCGCCGAGATCTTGTGGCGCAACCACTACTGGAAAGAGTTCAACGGTTTCAGCCACGCGTTCCGCGATCCATGGGGCAACGAGATCGTGCTGTGGGTCAAGGGCGGCAACGATCCCGTGATTCCTGAAGGCTATACGCGGGAATAGGAGCCGGGAGCCCGTGAAGGCCGCACGCTACAGCGGGCACGGCGGTCCCGATGTCATTCACTACGAGGACGTCGCCGACCCCGAGATCGGTCCGGCCGATGTCGTCGTGAAGGTGGCGGCCTGCGCCTTGAACCGCCTCGACGTGATCCAGCGGGCCGGCAACTACACTTTGCCCGGGTATCGGCTGCCGCACATTGCCGGCATGGACGTGGCGGGCGAAGTCGTCGAGTCGGGCGCGCAGGTCCGCGGCGTTTCCCCCGGGGACCGGGTCGTCATCAATCCCTCCCTGACCAACGTGCGGGGAGACTCGCGGTTTCTCGGCATGGACGACCGGTACGGCGAGCTGGGAGTCATCGGAGCAACGGTCGATGGAGGCTATGCCGAGCTGTGCGCGGCGCCGGCGTCGCATGTGCACGTTGTTCCCGCGGGCTTCTCCTACGAGGAAGCGGCATGCATCCCGACCTCGTACGTCACGGCATGGCACGCCTTGTCCGAAGTAGGCCGGCTGGCACGCGGCGAGACCGTGCTGATCCACGCCGCAGGTGGCGGGTTGTCGTCAGCCGGAATTCAGCTCGCGAAGAAGCTGGGCGCGACCGTGCTTGCAACGGCCAGGACGGAGCGAAAGCTCGAACACGCGTTGCGCCTCGGCGCGGATCATGTGCTCAACCATCGGAAGGCGGATGTTGCGCTGTGGGCGCGCGAAATCACCGGGGGCCGCGGGGTCGACCTGGTATTCGATCATGTCGGGCCGGCCCTGTGGCAGTCCTCTTTGGCCGCGCTCAGACCACGTGGACGACTGGTCACTTGCGGGGCCACGACCGGCCCCGCAGTCACTCTCGAGCTCGGGCATTTGCATCTGATGGGCATCCGGATCCTGGGCTCCGATGCCTACGCGCACGAAGAGTTCGAGGGCCTTCTCGCGATCTACTGGCAGGGTGGCTTTCAGCAAATCATCGATTCGGAATTCCCGTTGGCCGAAGCGGGCAATGCGCACCGCAAGATGGAGGACGCGGACCTGACGGGCAAGATTCTGCTCAAGCCTTAGGAGCCTGTCTGGCGCTGAAAGTCGGCGCTGTCCCAGTAGTCGACGCGATGAACGATCCGGCCTGCTTCGACGCGGAAGCGGAACATGCCTCGTATCTGGAACGAACGGCCGCCCGAGGCGTCCGTGCCGGGGCGACGCCAGGTACCCGACATTCGATACGCGACCGCTACGTGCGGGCCTTCCGCGATCGTCTGTTCTACCTCGTAATGCAGGCCGGGGAATGTCGCCAGAAATTCCTCGACACGCTTGCGGTAGGCTTCCCGTCCGACGATCGTCTCGCCGAGCATCGAGGTGTGCTCGTTGACGAAGCCATTGCTGACGTACGCCACTACCTCGTCGGCGTCTCCACGATTGAGGGCTCCGATGTAGGCACGAACCGTGGCCGCTGGCCCGGCATCCTGTTCCGTCACGTGCCTTTCCGTCGCCAGCGATCCTGCACCTTCTGGAAGACCTGCTGGTTGTGGGAGATCTCTATGCGATTGCCGTCGGGGTCGCTGATCATGCAGACATAGCCGACCGGTGGCGGGATTCGCTGGGGGGGCATCGCCAGGCAATCGGCGCGCTTGGCCTCCGCAGCGATCGCCTCCAGCTCCTGCTCCGTCGGCACCTCGATGCCGATGTGCGCGAACGGCGCGAGCTGCGGCTGTTTTTTGCCCTCATCGGCATAAAACATGACGAGCACCAATACGAACGGATGTTCAACCTGGCCTGCGTGGCCCAGCCAAGCGCTCTTCCCCATAGCGTCCTGAAATCGCTCGACGACGACCAGCGGAGTGAACTTCTCGTACCAGGCGACTGATTTGTCGATATCGCATGACGGCAGGGCGACGTGCGTCCACCGCGGACTCGTGAGCTGGTTCAATTCGTTCACTCCTGCGGAACGCGCCTCTGTCGGGCGACCACCTTTCTATATCGTATAGACACCAGACTGGCTTGCCCCGGTGCGCCCGAACTCTTGGCGGTCGGCGTTCTGAGACGGAAGGCGGAAGGCGGAAGCCCATGTCCGTTATATTCCCGCCCGTGCCGCAGCCTTCCATCGCCCCTTGAGCCGGGCCATCTTCCGCTCCACCAGCCTTGTCGGCGCGATGACCCTCCTGTCGCGCGTGACCGGGCTTGCGCGCGAGATGCTGTTTGCGCAGCTCTTCGGCGCGGGCGCGCTCATGGATGCGTTCCTCGTCGCCTACAAGATCCCGAATTTCCTGCGGCGCCTGTTCGCCGAAGGCGCGTTCTCGCAGGCCTTCGTGCCGGTGATCTCGGAATACAAGGTCAAGCGTTCGCACGAGGACGTGCGCGAGCTCGCGAGCGGCGTCGCGGGCACGCTCGGCGCGATCCTGTTCGTGATCACCGTGGTCGGGGTGCTCGCAGCGCCGGTCGTCATTTTCCTCTTCGCGCCGGGCTTCACGCGGACCCCGGGCAAGTACGAGCTCGCAGTCGAGATGCTGCGGTTTACGTTCCCGTACATCTTCTTCATCTCGATCACGGCGTTTTTCAGCGGCGTATTGAACAGCTACGGGCGCTTCGGCGTGCCCGCTGCGACGCAGATCGTCGGCAACCTCGTGATGATCGCGGCGGCGATCCTTGCTGCGACGTACAGCGACCACCCCGGAGTCGCGCTCGCACTCGGCGTGTTCGTGAGCGGCGTCGTGCAGATCCTGTTTCAGCTGCCGTCGGTTGCAAAGCTCGGGCTCCTCTCCTGGCCGCGCTGGCGTCCGGGCCTCGAGGCGGTGCGACGCATCGGCCGGCTCATGGTGCCGGGCATCATCGGCTCGTCGATGGCGCAGGTGAGCCTGCTGCTCGACGTGCTGATCGCGTCGTTTCTCGTCACCGGCAGCATCGCCTGGCTCTACTTCGCCGATCGGCTCATGGAGTTTCCGCTCGGCGTGTTCAGCATCGCGCTCGCCACGGTGATCCTGCCGGGGCTGTCCGCGCATCACGCTCAGCAGTCAGCCGAGCACTTCAATGCGACGCTCGACTGGGCGCTACGCCTCGTGGTGCTGCTCGCCTCGCCGGCGGCAGTCGGTCTGCTTGCACTCGCCGGTCCGCTGACGGCGACCGTATACGGTTATGGCGAATTCACGCACCGCGACGTACTGATGGCGATGTATGCCCTCATGGCGTACTCGTTAGGGCTGCTCGGCTTCAGTTTCGTGAAGGTGCTCGCGCCCGGCTACTTCGCGCGCCAGGACACGCGCACGCCGGTACGCGTCGGGCTCATCTCCCTGGGCGTGAACATGACGCTGAACCTGCTGCTCGTGCTGCCGGCCTTCTATTGGCTCGGTTTCGAGTACCCGCACATTCTGTTGGCGATGTCGACGTCCATATCGGCTGCGGTCAACTCAGCGCTGCTTCTGCGTGGACTGCGTCGATCGGGCGTCTATCGCCCATCGCAGGGATGGAGCGTGCTGCTCGTTCGCGTGGTCGCCGCAAACGCGGCGATGGCGGCCCTCTTGATCTGGCTCGCCGGGCCGCTGCCGGAATGGACCGCGGCCTCGGCATTGGATCGCTCCGGGCGGCTCGCGCTCTGCGTCGCCGCCGGTGCGGCCGTGTATTTCGCGGCGCTGTACGGGTTTGGCCTGCGCCCTGCTCATTTACACACAGGCGAGCGCTGAGCCCTATAATCCGGGCGATCAACGATCTCAGGCGGCCGGGCGCAGATGGAGCTCATTCGCGGAACTTCCAATCTGCGGGATCGGCATCGCGGCTGCGTTGTCACGATCGGAAGCTACGACGGCATTCATCTGGGCCACCAGGCGGTGCTCGAGCGACTGGTCGTGCACGGGACGCGGCTTGCACGCCCCGCCCTGATGGTCACGTTCGAGCCGATGCCGCGGGAGTATCTCGCGCCGTCGAATCCGCCTGCGCGGCTCACCAGCTTGCGCGAGCGGTGCCGATGGCTGACGCGCATGGCGCATCGTCAAGCACGGCTCGACCACGTCCTCGTGCTGCGGTTCGGTGAGCGCCTGCGGCAGCTCTCTGGCGAGCAGTTCGTCCAATGGCTCGCGCGGGACCTGGACCCCGCAGGGGTCGTCGTCGGCTACGACTTCCGCTTCGGGCGGGACGGGCAGGGCACCGCCGAATCGCTGTACGCCGCCGGCAAGCGGCACGGATTCGAGGTGGAGATTCTCGATCCGGTGATGCTCGGCCCCGATCGGCTGAGCAGCAGCGGCGTGCGCGACGCGCTTGCCGCCGGAGATTTCGCGAAGGCGCGCGCATGGCTCGGGCGTGCCTATTCGATGTTCGGCCGCGTAATCGAAGGCGAGCGGCTCGGACGGCGGCTCGGTTTCCCCACCGCCAACATGCGCATCGGGCGTCGCCGCGCGGCGGTCGGCGGCATCTTCGCCGTGCGCGTGCACGGCGCGGGGCTCGAGGCCCGCCCCGGAGTCGGGAGCCTCGGGACGCGACCGACGGTGGGCGGGACCGTACCTTTGCTGGAGGCGCACGTGTTCGATTTCGACGGCGACCTTTACGGCTGCGAGCTCGAAGTGGAGTTCGTTGCAAAGCTGCGGGAGGAGGTGCGTTTCGAATCCCTCGAAGCCCTCGTCGAGCAGATGCACCGCGACGCGCAACAAGCGCGGTCCTTGTTCAAGTGAGGATCAGTGGCCGATTACAAGCAGACGCTCAACCTGCCCAAGACCGACTTCCCCATGAAGGCGGATCTCGCGCAGCGCGAGCCCGGGATGCTCGCGCAGTGGGAGAAGCTCGGCGTGTACCGCCGCCAGCGCGAGGTGACACGCGGCCGGCCGCGATTCGTGCTGCACGACGGTCCGCCGTACGCGAACGGCGTCATCCACATCGGCCATGCGGTCAACAAGATCCTGAAAGACATCGTCGTGAAGTCCCGCTCGCTGGACGGCTTCGATGCGCCCTACATCCCGGGGTGGGATTGTCACGGCCTGCCGATCGAGCTGCAGGTGGAAAAGAAGCACGGCCGTCCCGGCGCAAAGCTCGACGCGAAGGCGTTTCGCGCGGCGTGCCGCGCGTTCGCGCAGGAGCAGATCGAGCTGCAGCGCACCGATTTCAAGCGGCTCGGCGTCCTCGGCGACTGGGAAAACCCGTACCGCACGATGGACCCGCGCTATGAGGCGCAGGAGATCCGCGCGCTCGGCGCGATCATCCGCAACGGTCATGTCTACAAGGGCTCGAAGCCCGTGCATTGGTGCCTCGACTGTCGCTCGGCACTCGCCGAGGCCGAGGTCGAGTACGAAGAGCGTACCTCGCCCGCGGTGGACGTCGCGTTTCCGATCGTCGATCTGCGCGATCTCGAGCGACGCATCGGCTTGCATGCGGGGTGCCTCGGCGAGGTATCCACGCCCGCTTCGATCCCCTGTTCCATCGTGATCTGGACGACGACACCGTGGACGCTGCCCGCGAATCAGGCAGTGGCGCTGCGCGCGGACTTTCGCTACGCATTGCTCGAGATCGAGCGTCCTGAAGGCGATCGGCGGGTGCGCGAGCGTCTGGTGCTCGCGGCCGATCTCATCGATGCGTGCCTCAAGCGCTTCGGCGCCGCGCGCGGCGCGCTGCTCGCGGGCTTCACGGGCAAGGACCTCGAGGGCCTGACGCTGCAGCATCCGTTCCGCGATGAGCGGCAGGTCCCGGTGGTCCTCGGCGATCACGTCACGCTCGAGGCCGGCACGGGCGCCGTGCACACCGCGCCGGGCCACGGCTACGAGGACTTCGGTGTCGCGCAGACCTACAAGCTCGCGGTCGAGAATCCGGTCGGCAACGACGGTCGCTTCCTGCCGGGTACACCGCTCGTCGAAGGGCTGAAGGTGGACGAGGCGAACGGCGTGCTGATCGAGGAGCTGCGCAAGCGCGGACGGCTCGTGCATCACGAGCCGTACAGGCATAGCTATCCCCACTGCTGGCGGCACAAGACGCCCCTCATCTTCCGGGCGACACCGCAGTGGTTCATCAGCATGGAGGCAAAGAACCTGCGTGCGCACACGCTGCGCGACATCAAGAAGGTGCAGTGGACGCCGGAGTGGGGCGAGCAGCGCATCACGGGCATGATCGAGAACCGCCCGGACTGGTGCATCTCGCGCCAGCGCACGTGGGGCGTACCCATCGCGCTGTTCGTGCAACGGGAGACCGGCGAGTTGCATCCGCGTACGCAGGAGCTGATCGAAGCCGTCGCCGCGCGCGTGGAAACCGGCAGCATCGATGCCTGGTTCGCGCTCGATCCCGCCGAGCTCCTCGGCGAGGAGGCCGCGCAGTACGAAAAGGTCACCGACGTCATGGACGTGTGGGCCGACTCGGGCCTCTCGTTCGAGTGCGTCGGCAAGCTGCGATCCGACGAGCTCTCCGCGCCGGTCGAGCTGTATCTCGAAGGCTCCGACCAGCATCGCGGCTGGTTCCATAGCTCACTGCTCGTGAGCGAGGCGCTCTACGAGCGCGCGCCGTATCGCGGTGTGCTCACCCACGGCTTCGCCGTGGACGAGAAGGGCCGCAAGATGTCGAAGTCGCTCGGCAACGTCATCGCTCCGCAGAAGGTGATGTCGAGCCTCGGCGCGGACGTGCTGCGCCTCTGGATCGCCGCGACCGACTACTCGAACGAGATGAGCGTGTCGGACGAGATCCTGAGGCGCATGGCGGACTCCTACCGGCGCATGCGCAACACCGTGCGATTCCTCCTGGGCAACCTGCACGACTTCAATCCCGCGAACGATGCCGTGCGTCCCGACGAGATGGTGGCGCTCGATCAGTGGGCGCTCGCGCGCACGCGCGAGCTGCAGGCAGAAGTGGTCGATGCGTACCGCAAGTACGCGTTCCATCCCATCTACCAGAAGGTGCACAACTTCTGCGTCGTCGATCTCGGGGCCTTATATCTCGACATCCTGAAGGACCGGCTCTACACGACGCCGACCAGCAGCCGGGCGCGCCGCTCGGCGCAGACGGCGATGCTCCACATCGCCGAGGCGATGGTGCGCTGGCTCGCGCCGATCCTGTCGTTCACGGCGGACGAGATCTGGCGCTACCTCCCCGGCAAGCGCGGCGAGTCCGTGTTTCTCGAGACGTGGCATTCGATGCCCGAGCCGCCGCGGGGGAGCATCGACTGGCCGTCGCTCATCGCGCTGCGAACCGACGTGATGCGTGAGCTCGAGAGATTGCGCGAAGCGGGCACCATCGGTGCGCCGCTCGATGCCGAAGTCGACGTGTACGTCACCCGCGTCGAGCGCGCACGATTCGCCGCGCTCGGCGAGGAGCTGCGATTCCTGTTCATCACCTCGGAGGCGCGGGTGCACGAAGTGGCGAGCGCCCCTGCCGATACCGTGCCCGCGACGAGTGTCGGGCGCGAAGGCGTGTGGATCGCCGTGCGGCCGAGCGAAGCCGTGAAATGCGTGCGTTGCTGGCATCGGCGGTCCGACGTCGGCGCGCACCCCGGGCATCCCGAGCTGTGCGGGCGCTGTGTGACGAATCTGGGCGACGCAGGCGAGAGGCGCCGATTCGTATGAACGAAGCCGTTCCCGTGACCGCAGCGGCCAGCGGCTGGCGATGGCTGCCGCTCGCGGTCGTCATCATCCTGCTCGATCAGCTCGCGAAGCTCTGGGCGCTGTCGGCGTTTCGCGAGTTCGAACAGCTCGAGCTGCTGCCCGTGCTCGACTTCACGCTCATGTACAACACCGGCGCGGCGTTCAGCTTTCTCGCGGGCGCCTCCGGCTGGCAGCGCTGGTTCTTCGTGATCCTCGCCCTGGCCGTCGCGGCCGGCATCACCGTGTGGCTGCGCCGCCTGCGCGCTCACGGTCAGGCGCTCCTCGGCTGCGGCCTTGCCCTGATCCTGGGCGGTGCGGTCGGCAACGTCGTCGACCGGCTGCGCCTCGGCAAAGTGGTCGATTTCATCCACGTGCACTGGAATGACGCATACTTCCCGGCGTTCAACCTCGCCGATTCGGCGATCACCGTCGGGGCGGGGCTGCTGCTCCTGGATGCGTTTCTCGAATCGCGTCGTGCGAAACTGAACCGCTCGCCATGAAGATCCTGCTCGCCAATCCACGGGGTTTCTGCGCCGGAGTCGACCGGGCGATCGACATCGTCGAGCGCGCGCTCGAGCTGTTCGGCCCGCCGATCTACGTGCGCCACGAGGTCGTGCACAACATGCATGTCGTGGATCGCCTGCGACGGCTCGGTGCCCGCTTCGTGGACGAGCTCGACGAGGTTCCCGCCGACGGCACGGTGATCTTCTCTGCGCACGGTGTCTCGCGAGCCGTCGAAACGGCCGCAGCGCAGCGCGGCCTGCGCGTGTTCGACGCGACATGCCCTCTCGTGACGAAGGTGCACATGGAAGTCGCGCGTTTCGCGCGCGACGGGCGAGACGTGATCCTCATCGGTCACGCGGGCCATCCTGAAGTCGAAGGCACGATGGGCCGCTTCGATGCATCCCACGGCGGGCACATTCACCTCGTGGAGACCGTCGCCGACGCCGAAGCGCTCGAAGTACGCGATCCGGACCGCCTTGCCTTCGTCACCCAGACCACACTTTCGGTGGACGACACCGCGGCGATCGTCGCTGCACTACGGCGGCGCTTCCCCGCGCTCGCGACGCCGCGCAAGGAAGACATCTGTTACGCGACGCAGAACCGCCAGGATGCGGTCAAAAAGCTGCTGGAAAGCTGCGACGCGTTGATCGTCGTGGGCTCGGTCATGAGCTCGAACTCGAACCGCCTGCGCGAGCTCGCCGACGTCGCCGGCGTGCCCGGCTACCTCGTGGACGGCGCAGACGATCTGAAGCCGGAATGGTTTGCCGACAAGAAGGCAGTCGGTGTCACGGCAGGCGCGTCCGCCCCCGACCTTCTCGTCCAGCAAGTAGTAGAACGACTCCGTACCTGGGGCGGCGAGCCGGCGCGCGAGGTGATCGGGCGGGAGGAAAACGTGGTCTTCGCACTGCCGCGCGAGCTCCGGCAGCGCACGACGACACCGCGGGAGTCCTAGCAGTCTTCATCGAAACGGGTGAACGCCGTGTTGCCGTTTGCGCCGGTCGCCCAGCCGCCAGCACTGCTCTCAGCCGTCCGGTGCCGGCGTCAGTTGGTGTTCGTGCGCTGCCAGAACGTCCGCACCACATCGCCCGGTCCCACGCACTTCCTCAGCACTTCGACGCCGACGAGACAGAGCGCGCGCCGGCCGAGCGCATCGCGCGGCCCGGCCTCGAGATCATCGTCGCCGCCGCCTTCGCCATCGCCGCCGCCGCCGCCCGAGCCTGCGCGAGCCTCGAGCGCGAAGCTCACTTCACCGGCGATGCCGGTCTGCGAAAGCCGCGTCCACGCGTCGGCATCGGTGATCGATGCATCGTCGTTGAAGTCGAGTGCCGGACGGCCGGTGTCGGCCCGCAGCGCATAGACGCGATTGAGGCCGTTCGCGGGCACGCATGGGTTGTCGGATTCGGCGGTCTGAGGCTCGTAGCTCGGGAACAGGATCGTGCCGTTGACCGTCACCGCTTCGGCGAGGACTTTCTCGCCGGGGCCGTTCAGGCTCAAGTCGAGTTTCCAGCCGCGCGTATCGCGCGGAATCGGAGTTGAAGTGATGTTCGCGGTGATGTCCGTGAGCTGCGCTTCGGTGATCGGTGAGAAGGCGTCGTATGCGCTCTGGGTGAGGCGCGTGAACGGAATCTTATCGCGCAGCGAGTAGAAGCTGTTGCGTGTTTCCGTGTGCAGCGGATGGCCGCGGTAGCCCGAGCCGATCGCGAGGTTGTAGTACGGATCGGCGCCCCGGCGCTGGATGAGCGCAACGTCAGGCGTGTAGTAGAAACGCCGCGTGTCGAGAAGCGCGGGCGTACCCTGTCCGGCCGCGCCGAGATTGGCGAACACGCCGCCGGTCACGAGCTCGGCAGGACTGCGATCGTTCCAGATATCGAAACGCCACACGCGCCCGCCCGTATCGGCCGTGTACATGCGATCGGCGAAGCCATTGCCGTCGGTGTCGATAACGGTGACGCGCGCCGGGATCGAGTGCGTCATCTGCGCGAGCGCGAGGTCGGGCGTACCCGCGCCGTCGGGTCCGCCTGCATACCACAGCAGCTTGCCGGTGACCGCATCGACCATGTAGATGCGATGGCCCGAAGTGTCGGTGCGGAAATCGAAGTCCTCCTGCCCTTCGTCGTAGCCGCCGCCGAAGATCAGCACGATCTCCTCGGGATTCTGCGTCACGCCGCCGATGCGCACGCGCGCGAGCGCCGGCGTGGACCACGTCTCCCCGATGCCAGGCAGCGCGTCCGCGCCGGTGGTTGCGCTCTCTCCGATACGCCACAGCACGCGCGGACTCGTGCGGTTCGTGACATCGAGCGCGTAGTACGAGCGCCCGCCACGACGCATGCCGAAGTAGACGAAGACCCGGTCGCCCTCGTTGGACTCGATGATGCCGTTCTGATCGACGTCGAAGCGCAGCACGCGGATATCGCCGTCGAGCCCATAGTCGCGGGTTGCGACGCCAGGGTCGCGATAGAGACTCGTCAGTCGCGCAAGAAGCTCCTGCGGCACGAATGACCACAGCTCGCGGCCCGTGTCGGCGGCGACCGCGTGCAGGAAGCCGTCGTTGGTGGGCACGAAGACCAGCGCCTCGTTCGCGGCGTTGCTGTACGTCACGAGCACCGGACGAGCGTGCAGCGGATCGCCCATGAAGCGGTTCTGCTCGGTGGTGTTGCCGTTCCCGTTCGCATCGCGCACGTCGACGCCTCGCGCCCACTCGATCAGCTGGATGCGGGTCGGCTCGGATTCGGACGTACCGAGGAGCGCGTCAGAGAGCGCGGCATTCGCGGTGACGAACTGGTTCGCCGGCGATGTGAGATTTCGCTGGTCCGCGGACTCGATGAATGTGTATACGTCGCGCCCGGCCGGGGCGGGCAGGAGGCTCGCTGCACCGCCGACCTTGACGCGTTTGCCATCGGGCGGACCGACGGTCCAGATGCTCTGGGCGGTATCGGTGAAGAATCCGGTGATCGGATCAATGGCGTCGTTGCCCGATACATCGACGATGCGGCCGTTCTCGAGCCCGTACTTCTTCAGGTTGCCGGGCCAGCGCGCCGTGTCGGTGGGCTCGAACACGGAGATATAAAGCTCGTTCGAGCTCTGCAGGCGGCTGAACGCGTTCACGGCGACCGACGGTGTGGTGAACGTGGAGCTGCGCTCGCCGATGTCGCTCACGATCTCCTGCAGCGCCGTGGTGAGCCCGACGATGTCGTCGGCCGAGAACGCATCCCCGCCGCCGGCGACGGCCGTTTCGGCGAGGAACGTCGAACCGCTGACGTCCGGCCCGAATCCGATCGTGTATGTGACGGCGTTCTGCACGCCGTTCATGTTCGCGCCCGTGGCCAGATCGGCCTGGTTCAGGTAGCGCGCCATCTCTGCGAGGCAGCGACCCTGGCCGGCCGCGCCGCAACCGCCCGGATTGATGGAGGCGAATCCCGGCAGTTGCTCGATCCTGGTATCGGCGGAGTCGTCCTCGTTGGGCTCACCGTCGGTGAGCAGGATCACGAAGTTCCGCTGGCACTGAAACTGGATGGGAGACCGGTAAGCGTCGGGCGAATCAATTCTGCGCGACGCTGCCACGCTCGGGAAGGCAGCGCCCCCGTTGCCGAGCGAGTTAAGCCCGAAGTCGACGGCGCGTCCCGTGAAGTATTGGCCGGCTTCATACAGCGTTTCGGACAGCGGCGTGGCGTTGGCCGCCTCGAAAAGTTCGAGCGTCTCGACGACGGCGGCGCGATTGCTGCCGATGTCCGCGATCGCGTTCGTCACCATGCCGCCTTCGGCATTGCTGCTGAAGCGCATGAGCCCGACGTTTACGCTGCTCACGGAGTTCAGGATCGTTGCTGTTGCGGACTTCACCGTGTCGAGGCGCGATACCTGGGCGCCATCCGGCGGCGCGTAGAGCCAGTTGAGCCAGTTGGCGCTGTAGAGCGTGTAGACGTTCGCGGTGTTCCAGCTGATTTTCCGGCTGGCATCCGTGGTCCAAGGATTTGAGCTGCCGTTCCGCGCCCACACGCCGGCCGAGGCGTCGTTCTCACCGTGCACTCCCGCGTCGACCTCGCATTCGACGTGCACTTCGTCGTCGTTATCGTCGTCATCGTCCCGGTCTTCGACGCCGCGGAGCGATCGCCAGCGCCGTCGGTCGCCGTCCCACTGCAGCGCTTTGCCGGTCCATAGCCCAGCTTCACCGCCGAGCGCCGTAGTAGCTTCGCGGCAGGTATTTTCGGTCGCGAGGACGAAGTCGTCCGTGGAGCACGCGGGCGGCTCTCCGGGCCCACGGCGAAAATAGATGCGGTCGCTCTGGCAGCTTCCTGCGTAGGTCACGGCCGGGTCGTAAGGCGATTTCCCGGTGCTGACGAGAGAGTCCATGCTGCCCGACGTGTCGACGATCAGGAGGATGTTCGGCCGCATACCGGCGGACGACGCGCGATTGACGAAGATTTCCGTGTCGTCGGCGCGCGCAGCCGTGGCAGCGAGCAGCGTGATGCAAAGCGCAGCGCTCGCGCTGCGCAGGCGGGACCCGGTCGATATCAGTTTCATGGTGACGCGCGCAGGCGGCGAAGCTCGCCCGTCTTCTTGTCGTAGATGATGAGAACGAATGCGTTCGGTCGGCCGGCGAGCCGCCGCTTGAGCTCATCGAGCGTCACCGGCTCGCGGTCGATGAAGTACTGTGAGCGCACGCTCGTCGGGACGGTGATCGGCGTGCAGCCGGGGCACGGCGTCACCACGACCGAGCTCGGCGGTGAGGACGGCAGCACGACGGCGCCCGCTGTCGTCTCGATGGCGAGCTCGATGATCTGGATTTCGGCGAGCGCCGCGCCCGCGGCTGCCACTGCCAGGGCGGCGAGCCCCGCTCTCATACGAAGGATCTTCACGGCAGCCCCCCTCCGATGCGGCCGAAGCTGGTGGCCTCGCCGGCTCTCTGGGTGGAAACGACGAATACGCCCTGCACCTGGCTGTCCTGCGCGCCCCTCGCGGACGTGCCGGCGCTCGTGATCTCGAAGTGCATGCCGACGAACTTGTCCACGCTCGACTGCGGCAGACCGACTTCATCGCCGATATACGTCGTGGCCGTGTGGTACCTGTCTCTGTTGGAATCGTCGCGAATGTCGGCGGCGAGCTCGCGCGGCGCAGCGCCCGGGACCGTGGGAACGTTGCGAAGGTCGGCGATGGCCTGCTCGATGCCGGCGGCGGCGGCGTGCGAGGCGCTCTTGCGGTACTGCTCGTTGCCCGCCATGGCGAGCTCCGTGGTCGCGGCGTTCATCCCGGTGAATGCGAGCAGCGTGAGCACGACGAGCAGGATGAGCCCGATCGCGAGCGCTGCGCCTCGTTGACGGGCGGGCGGTGGCGGTCGCATTGAAACATTCGAACGCATCTATAGAGTCCTTGCGTTGCGCAGCGTGATGGTTCGCGACATCACCACGCGTCGGAAATTCTGCTCCGCGCCTGCAGGTGTGTATTCGACGCGCGCATAGCGATAGGGGCGTGGGTGAGTCAGGCCCGGCTCCGGTTGCTCCGCGCGGACGCGCACCCAGAGCCGTACCGCAACCACCTGGTAGCGCGCGAGATCCGGGAAATCGGGGTCCACGTAGCGGGTAGCACGGCCATCGGACTCGGGAATGCCGTCGCTGTTGATATCGGTGCCGGCATCGATGACACCGTCGTTGTCGTAGTCGCCGGTATCGATGCCGAACTGCACCTGCAGGTCCTCGACGCCCGGCATCACTTCCTCGTCGTCGAACGCCGGCTCGCCTGCGATGCGCGTGAGCGTCTTGACTCGCAGCGCCGGGTAGCCCGTCCGGCCGACCGAGCTCTGCGAGATGTAATAGGTGCGCACGACGAGGTCATGAACCTGATTGTCGGCGTCGACGACACCAGGCGCATTCCCGTCGGCAAACAGCAGATGCGAGGTGCGGCTGCGGAGGCGGGAGGCGTAAACCTGCAGGCGCCCGAGCTCGGCTGCTGCCGAGGGCTGCGTGGACACACGGCGGAGCGTGAGAGTATCCGCACCGGCGAGCGCCCCGAAACGCGGCCCGCAGTCGGTGGCGCTCGCGTTCGGTCCGAGCGCGAAAACATCGTTCGAACCTTGCACAGGTGTGAGCACATCGACCGCAAAATTGCGTCCGCAGGCGTGCGCACTCGCCGGCAGATTCGGTACCGCCGTGGGCACGGGATCGCCTACGAGCACGGGCAGCTGACGCATGCGAGTGGCCGTAGCGATGACAAGATTGGGATCGCCGCCGCTCACGAAACGGACGGTGTCCGGCGAATTCGTGAACCCGTAGTAGCCGGCCAGCTCGAGATCGGGCTCGATCACGGAGATGACATAGCGCCCGTCGTCCTGCAGCCGTGCGATCCGTTCGTTCAGCGAGAAACTCGAGCGGCCCTGCTGGTACATGTAGAGGGCACCGACGATCAGCACCGAGCCGATCGCGAGTGCGACCATGAGCTCGACGAGACTCAGGCCGCGCAAGGAGTTGAAGAGGACGCGCTTCATGGTGCGGCTCGGGGCATGATCACGACGTCGGAGCGAAAGCTGAATTCATCCGGCGCCGCCGCTTCCCCCGGCTCCTGCCAGGCAACCGAAACCATGTAACGCTCGGGCGAGCTTGCGCCCGCGGACGGGACGTGCTGCACGACCGCCGCTGGCATGGTTACGCCGTCACCCGGGAGCGCCTCGCTCACGTCGGCACGCCAACGTGCTAGATCGTCCTGAGCGAGCTCGATCACGGTGCAGTTGTCGCCCGCTGCGTTGTCGACGGTAGGTACGCAATCGTTTTCCGCGGGTCCGGCCGCGCCGTATTGCGCGGTGCCGTATGCCGCACCCGCATTCGCGTTCGCCCGGATGCGGTCCGCCATGTCGCTGACCAGGTTGACCGCTTGGGTGCGGAGCAGCGCGGTGCGGCTGCCCCGGACGCTTTGCAGGAGAAGCGCCGCGACGCCGAGCAGTCCTACGGACAGCACGACGAGGGCAACGAGCGTCTCGACGAGGCTGACGCCTCGCACGGTCATGCGGCTGGACATGACAACCCCGAATCGGCGATTTCATCCGGATCGCGAGTGACGCGCGCGTGGCCGCTCGGCGAGAGCCTGAAGCTGCGAAGGCTCGACGGCGGTGGATCGTCCGGATCGCACAAGAGCACTTCGTACACGACGCGCGGCCCTCCGTCGGAGCGGAGGAAGCCATTCGCGGCGAATGATATACACGTGCGCGCGGAGGTGGCCGCCGCTGCCAGGCGCTGGAACGGTTCCCGGGTCACGAGCAGCGGCTCCGAGGCGTCGGCGGTCCGGACGCAATCGCCGTTCGCGTCCTCGAACAGGAGCCAACCGGATGCCGGAACGGCAGTCAGCGGATCGCCGGAGCAGACGGGCTGCGCGGCTGACAGATCTGCCGCGGCGCAGAGCGAGACGGGGCGCTGCCGCTTCGCGGCTTCGCTGCGAGCCCGCTGAACGGATGTAAGAAGCTCGTTGGCGTCGCGCGTGAGCTGCGCGTTGCGCCGGAAATCGCTGAAGGCCGGACTGCCGATTCCGATGACGATGGCGGCCACCATTACGGTGAACAGCAGCTCGAGCAGCGTGAACCCCGTCGCGCGCGTATTGCTCTTGTTGTTGTCGGCGCGGCCGACACGTATCCCCATGGCAAGGGACTATAGGCCCGCGCGCTCGACCGGCACACGCTTTTCGACGAGCGGCGCGAACCCGCGGATGAGTGGCACCCGGCATTACGCGGAACAGCGCAGCCGTTCGGTCCATGAGCCATCCGCCACCGTGCGCGGCCGGCCAGTCTGGCTCACCACCACCGCACGGCCCTCGCGCGGTCGAGCCGCGTGACACACGAGAAAAGTGCTGGTCGTGCCCGCGCGCGCGGTCGGCCAGTAGGTGACCGCCGCGCGGGAGCCCTGCACGGTGATTCGGCCCGGGAGCTCGATGCGCCGCAGGAGCGTATCGGGCGCATCGATTCGCACCGGCCCGCCGCGTTGCACGTCGTAAAAGACGAGCCAGCCACGCGCCGCGGTCCCCGCCGCTTCGAGGCACCGCGCGCCGTCGCCTGACAGGCACACGGCCGTGGGGATGTTCCGCAGGATCGCGGCGCTGCGCGCGAAATGCAGCGACCCGACCATCGAATTGACGCCCGTGACGAGGCGGGCGCGCGCGAACGTATCGTCGAAGCTCGGCAGGGCGGCAGCGGTGAGCGTGGCGACGATCGAAAGCGTCGCCAGAGACTCCCAGAGCGAGATGCCGCGAGCGTGCGATCGGGGGTGGTACATGCACAGCCGTCCGTGGCTGCATTGGGGCGGTCAGCATGGGCTGTGGCTCGGGACGGTTCGACCCGAAAAACCGACGCGAAAGTCGAGAATTGGGCCGTCGTGGCTATAATCCGCGCGTGATTTCGGCCGTTACCAATGCGACCGCCATGCGCGATCTCGAGCACCGGCTCGCCTCCTGCGGCATCCGCCCCACGGCCCAGCGCGCGCAGATCGCGGCCCTGCTGCTCTCCGCGCCCCAGCATCTTTCCGCCGAGCAGATCATCGCGCGCCTGCGCGCCTCCGGCGCGCGCGTGTCGAAGGCCACGGTCTACAACACGCTCAACCTGTTCGCCGCGCACGGCCTGATCCGCCAGCTCTCCGTCGACGGCACGCGCGCCTGGTTCGACTCGAACGTCGACGCGCACTACCACTTTCACGACGTCGACGCCGGCACGCTCATCGATGTGGCCGTGCCCGAGGTCGAGTTCAGCCGCCTGCCGCCGCCCCCGCCAGGCACCGAAGTCGCGGGTATCGACCTCGTGATCCGGCTGCGCAGGAAGCCCTCCGGCCGGTGACCGATCCGCGCCGGTTCAGTAGAATGCGCGCCCCGCGCCGGAATAGCTCAGTCGGTAGAGCAATCGCTTCGTAAGCGATGGGTCGGGGGTTCGAATCCCTCTTCCGGCACCATGACCTCCATGTGTCTATTCCGATCACATGGGTAACGGCGAAGGGATTCTCCGCGCTTTCAATGCGACATGTCTCGTGATCGAAGAAGCCTAGATCGTACTGCATAAAGCTGACGAGCCAAATCCTGTCGCTGACCTCTTTGACGCCGACCTTCTGCCCTGCGAAGGACTGGCTGAGGTTGATCTTATGACGGCCCATGCAAATGCGGCCACAACGTGTGACCGTGATGGTGCGATCGTGGAAGGGATACTCGAGCTGCGGCAGGCCCTCGTAGGGTCGCGGTGAGCGCTGATAGAGCTCGGTCGGGTACTTCATGTTGATGCCCTAGTGAGGCCGCTCCTCGTTGAAGGTGCTGATGAATCGATCGAAGCGAGCCTGCTGCTGCAGAAAATTCTTCGCCGCAGGCTTGGTGGCTTCCTTCTTCAGCGTCAGATGCATGCGTTCGTGCCGGCCATTCTGCTGAGGATGGCCGGGCTTGATCCGCTCGATGGCGATCCCCAGGCGCAGCCACCACACCGACAGCCGAGTCAGTCCAAAGAGCCCGTTGGCGCTGGCAAATGGGGCACCGTTGTCGGTTCGAATCGCGCGAGGCAGCCCAAAGTCCTTGAAAGCCCGCTCAAAGACCGTGAAGGCATACATCGCCTGGGTGGTCGAAAGCGCCTCACAGCTGATGAGGTAGCGAGAGGCAAAGTCCGAGACGGTGAGCGGATAGCAGTGATAGTCGAGACTTTTTGCCGGGCTGAGAACCTACAGCTTCTATGGTTGCTCGTGCCTTACGAGGTCGATCAGATCGCGGTCGTTCACACCGCCCTCGAGCTCGCAAGCAGTCGGCGCGTCAGCGAGGGAGATGCGATCGCAGCCAGGAACGAATGGGCACAGCAGATCCGTGATGCATACGGCTGCCTCGAATTCGAGATCACCGCGTAGCCCGAAAATGTCTTCAGGAATGAGCGCGATGCAAGACGGTGCTTGCATCGGTAGAATCAGGTGATGCGCGATCGTCGTCGTTCAATCGCCTACCTTCTGTCATTGCTCGGTATCGGCCAATCATCGTTGTTCAGCGAAGATCCGGTGCTCAGGGATGCGCCCACTATGGAAGGCGACTCAGATCTACCGGACGTGATGCTAGAGGGCGGCGACGAAATATACTTGGTGGATGACCCGGCGGAAGGGTTACCGCCAGGCCAGTCGATGATAGTGATGCCGGAACTAAGGCGTGTTGTGAACTCCGGCTTCGTGCAGGGAACGCCCGCCGTTCTGCTCGGCTAAGTACACACATTCATAAATACGATGGCGTATAATTCAGGGCACTATGCTGGCCAACTGGAGGCGGCGCAGTGCCACGCAAGAGTCCATATGCCCTCAGTCTTTCATCGGCCGA